>CAMAUE010000017.1 GCA_945861245.1 Singulisphaera sp. GP187 | reverse complement strand
AAGAACCTCGACAACCTCAATGCCCGCTTTCGCAACCATACCGTGAAGCTGTTCGAGAAACACGGCATGACGAACATCGGCTACTGGGTTCCGGTCAAAGGCGCGAAAGGTGCCGACGACACGCTCGTGTATTTCCTTTCGCACAAGAGCGTCGAAGCCGCCAAGCAATCGTTTGGCGCGTTCCGCGACGACCCGGCATGGAAGGCGGCGTTCAAAGCCTCGGAAGAGAAAGCCGGCGGGCCGCTGACGATGCCGAAGATCGGCGTCAAATCGGTCATGATGAAGGCAACCGATTATTCGTCGATTCGTTGACGAAGTTCGCGACGCATCCCAACAGGAGATACGATGAAACGCACGATTATCACATACGTGTCTCGAAGAAGGTTCATGCGGCAACTTGCTGGTGGCGCCGTCGCGGCGAACATCGTCGAGGCAGCGGATGGCCGATCGCAGGATCAGCCCGCTGTCGTCGGCGAAGGGCCGAGTGCCGCACCGATCCGCGCGTTCTACGAATCACTTACGATGGAGCAGCGACGGCGCATGTGCTTCGAGTGGGACCATCGTGGTTTCACTGGTATGCCGTTGCGCTTGCATGTGACTAACAACTGGGCCATCAGCCCGGTGTCGATCAACAGCTTCAGCGAGGCGCAACAGCGTCTGATTGACGACATCGTGGCCAGCGTCCTGAGTCCTGGTTGGCCGGAACGGCTCAAGCGCCAGGCACGCGACGACACCAATCAAGTCTGGGGCGGTGGTCAGAAGATCGCCATCTTCGGTCGGCCTGAGCGCGGGCCGTGCCAATGTGTCGTCACCGGCTTTCACTTGACGCTCCGTGCAACTTGCGAGCGTAGCCCATCGGCGGCGTTTCACGGAGCCATCTGCCACGGGCATCAGCCAAGCGGATTCAACGAACGAGTCGGGCATCCTAACAATTTCTTCTGGTATCAAACACAGCTCGCCAATCAGGTGTATCAATCGCTCGACCGCGAACAACGCCAAAGGGCCCTGGTGACGCGCGATATGCCGTTTTACATGGTCGATGGCCGAATCGATCGCCGACACATTCTTCCCGACACGCGTTTGCCGATTCCGCTGGAACCGGATGTGCGTTTCAAGGGCCCGCGCGGCACATTTCCCGGCATGCCGATCCGCGACATGAATCGCGAGCAGAAGGCGCTGGCCAACCTGACGCTTGACGGTCTGCTCTCGCCTTATCGCCGCGAGTATCAGGAACAGGTGCGCCGCTGCCTCGAACGGCAAGGCGGCCTGGAAGCGTGCAGCATGGCGTTCTACCAGCAGCACGACGTGGGCAGTGACGGCGAATGGGACAACTGGCGCATCGAAGGCCCGTCGTTCGTCTGGTACTATCGCGGCTTCCCGCACGTGCATGTATGGATTCACGTGGCTGACGATCCGAACACACCGGTGACGTCGCATTTCGGATGATGCTTCAACGTGCGTCAATGTGTCGGAACTCGCAGTTAACCCGAACGTATCAGGGTTTCGAGAGGGATTCGTATCCGAGCAATTTGCGCGTCAACTCGCCACCCGATTCAATGATCTCATGGATCGCGGCTTCTACATCTTCGCGGGTGATCTGGATCGGGATGGTCTCATCCGTTTGTCGATCGATTGCAAATAAGAGGGCCCGCCGAATCCATTCTTCGATGAAAGCCGCACTCGTTCCGTGCGAACGGAAGACCATGGCCGGCAAATCGAGTTGGCTTGAATCGCTGTTTTGCAAAAATCGCTGAAACAGACGCAGGCGACACTCCTCGTCGGGCAACGAAAAATGCACGGCCTGATTGATGCGGCCCGGACGAAGGGATAAGGCCTGTTCCAAAACCTCCGGGCGATTCGTGGTCATGAGATAAATCACCGGCGCGTGATGCGTGCCCACATCCATTTCATCCAGCAAATCATGTAGCAGCATCGTGCGCTGGCTTTGGGCGCGGTCGGTGGCGATGAGATCGATGTCCTCCAATACGATCAGGCTTGGAGCGAGCAGCCGAGCGAGGCGGCAGGATTCGCGAATCAGACGCAATTGCCGCCCCGTGACGTTGACCACCGTGATCGGCTTGGCGACAGTCATCAAATAACGAACCGCCAGCGATTTTCCCGTTCCCGGCGGACCATACAGAAGAACCCCATGTTGCAAATTCTGCCGCGACGCCTTCAATGCCTGAGCATGCTTCAACACTCGGAGCACATTGTGTTCGAGCACTTCCAGGGTCTGAGCGGGCAGAATGAGTTGCTCGCGAACGACCTCAGCAGGAGAGAGAAATTCGATCTGGTAACCTTTTTTATGCGATTTGACCGACAGCACGTGTCCTCGATACACACTCGACTCATGCGCTGTTTTGTCAAGAAACAGCATCACTTTCTGCGCGGCCTCTTCGGTCTTGGCCGCGATGGTCAGGGTCTGACCTTGCAACAAGGCGGCAAATGCGGACTCAGGCTGGGCAGGTTCGAGGAATAAAAAGAAGACGGCGTTTTCCGCGATGCGTTGGGGAGTCGGAGTATGGACTGACAATGTTTTGTACCGCAACGCCTCGACATACGGATTTTCCCGAAAAATCCCCGCCAGTGATTGATGCCTCGGATTCACTGAGCTTTCGTCATCTTCGTTATCTTCATTCGAATACTGCGGGGACAGAACGATTCCAATAGGGCTTGGCATCTGCTGTTCTATTTGAAGTCTTTGTAAGGCCTGATAGATGTCGTAAAGGTCACGTTTGGGGATCGCCTTGGTCAAATCGATCAACCGATTCCAATGCCTTCCGAAGTGATGTCGCGCGTGCCGGGCAATTCCGAAGAGGTAAAAATCCACCTTTGCAACAAGCACGTAAGAAACGCCGATCGCGAGCACCGTCGCAACGACGATGCCTTGTGCCGTGGAAGCCAACAACTCCCAAATGATAATGACGGCGCCAATCAGAATGAGGAATAACCAGAGCAGGCCACGCATGGGAACAACTCGGTGGGGGATGGAATTGTGACATAGAACGCAGGCTGGTCTATTGAGCATTTGGATCGACGACGATGCATTCGCGTCCAAGCCAATTTCTGGTGTGATACGTTCGATCCTGACGCGCCTCTTAAAATGCATTCGATTCAATGTCTACTCCGCGCGGCCAGGTTTGTTGCACTTCCGAGCCGCGACCGTCAGGGAGCGGCCGACAAGATGCCGTGCGCGCGCTGTCGGCCGCTCCCTGACGGTCGCGGCTCGGAAATGTGACAAAATCACCCGTCAAAGGTATAATACGACGAATACCGCCATTGCACTCCAAGGAATTTCCGCATGTCCATTGCTAAGTTCATTGCAGCCGTTCTGGTTTCGGGTTCGATTTCGCTCAGCGCGAGGGCGGACGATTGGCCGCAGTTTCGCGGGCCGAACCGCGACGGCATCTCCCGCGAGACCGGCTGGTTGACCCAATGGCCGGCCCAGGGGCTCAAGGTTCTCTGGAAGCAACCGGTGGGGCGCGGCTACTCGAACGTGGCTATCGCCAATGGCCGCGTCTTCACGTTGGGGCTGGTGTTCAAGGATGCCATCAAGAAAACTGCCGAGGAGACGGTGACGTGCCTCGACGAAGCATCGGGCAAGGTGCTTTGGCAATTCTCCTACGCTGGCTTTCAGGACCGCAGCTTCCCCGGCTCGCGATCAACGCCGACCGTGGACGGCAAAGTCGTCTACGTTTACGGCCAACACGGCGGGCTGTTCTGCCTGGAATGCGAAACGGGCAAAGTGGTTTGGCAGAAGTCGATGGTCAAAGACCTCGGCGCCCAGAATGTGACCTACGGTTACGCCGCCTCGCCGTTGCTTGTCGATGATCTGGTAATCGTTCCCGCACGCATTCTGGGCAATAAGGTGCCGAAGGAATTCTCGGTAAAGCCCGCGAGCAATGCCCTACTGCTCGCTTTCAAGAAGCGCACCGGCGAGGAAGTTTGGCGCATGTATCACGATTCCTACCAACTCGGCGGCGGCTACTACGCCTGCCCGACGGCGTGCGTCATCAACGCCAAACCGACGCTCGTCTACCACACCGGCAACGCCTGCTTCGGCCTCGAACCGACCACCGGAAAAGTTCACTGGAAACACGTATTCTCCGATGACGATCTGCAAACCAAAAAAGGCCGGCGCGGCATCACCGCCCAGGAGCCCGCCGTGCTCGGCAACCGCATCGTCTGCTGCATTCACCCCGACAACTCCGTCGGGTTGGGGGTCTGCCTTGAAGTGAACGGCGACCAAGTCAAAGAGGTCTGGCGCGACAAACTCCTTGACAACTACAGTTGTGATTACATCCTCTGGAAAGGCCACGTTTTCGGCATCCAGCACAACGACACCGCAAGCCGCATTGGCCCGCTTTATTGCTTTGAAGTCGCCACAGGCAAGAAGAAGTGGGAGCAGAAGGACGCCGGCGGAACGTTTACGCTGGTGGACGGGAAGTTCCTGGCCTTCACCGGCGAGCAGCTCATCCTTTCGGAAGCGTCCGTTGACGGTTACAAGGAACTCGCACGCAGCCAAAAACTCTTCTCGCCCGACGAACTGGCCTTTCGGTACAGCGACCGAATTGCTCCTGTGTTGAGCAATGGCCGAATCTACTGCCGCAGCCAAAGCGGCATTGTCGTTTGCTTGGACGTGCGAGGCAAATAAAGGAATCCTCGAGGGAGTCGTGGATTCTATTTGGAGTGCGTCGGCTGCCAGTGTGGCCACATCGCTGCGTGGCCAGTTTTGAGGGCGGTCAAGCGTGTCTCGGTGCGGTCGGCGAGATTCATCACGTAGAGTTGCCGCACGCCGTTGCGCTTCGAGCCATAGACAATCTTTTTCCCATCCGGCGATGGCTGCGGATGGTAATGGAGCGAATCATCGGGGGACATTGTGAGCCGGGTGCTTTGGCCGTCAAATGCGGCCTGGAAGAGTTCGATGTTCTTGCCGACCTGGGCGGTGTAGAAGATCGACTTGCCATCGGCGGCCCAGACTGGCACGTCGCTGCTGCCTTGATGGAAGTCGTAGACGTCGAGAAACTCGATTACACCCTTATAGCCGCCGCGGTCCGCCAGTTTCTTGAGGCCCGAGCCATCGGCGCGGACGACGTGCGGATGGCAGTTGTAGTGCTCGCCGCTGAGGAACAACACCCAGTGGCCGTCGGGTGACCAGGTCGGCGCGAAGTTGAACGATCTGCCCGTCTTGACATGCATGACGTTCGAGCCGTCGGCGTCCGCCAGGTACACCTGATAGTTCTTGTGATAGACGATGCGCTTGCCATCACGCGAGCTGTTGAATCCATACGTGAATCCCGCCGAGGCCTTGGTCAGATCGACCTTGTTGCGGCCATCGCGATCCATGCGGAATGGATGCGAGTTGCCGTTGATGAGGGCGGTGAAGCCGAGCTTGGTCGGATCACCGGGCCAAAAAAAGAGTCCGCTGTTGTAGAAACTGACGCGATCGACGACCGTCAGGTTGGTGGCTTTGCCGCTGGCAAATTCCACGAGGAAGGAATCGAGCAGCCAACCATCCTTGGTGAAGAGGAAGGTTCGCCTGGCTTCTTCACGTTTGGCGTTGTCGGGACTTTGCCAGCCGCGGGAGATGATGGCGAGCGAGCCATCGGGGGACCAGCCGGCAAACTGTGTCCAGGCGTCGGTTTCGTTGGCGAGGTCGGCGGCGATGTGACGTCGGCCGGTCCCGTCGGCGTTCACCAGCGACGCCCTCATGGTGCGGACATTCGCGTGTCGTCCGCCGGGCAGATCGGTACGCATTTCGGTGAAGCCAATCCGTCGTTCGTTGGCTGAGCCCATGGGTTGCAACGCGACAGCGACGACCAACATTGCGCCAGAGATTATCATGGAGATCCTCGAACGGGTTAGGGTTCCCAATGCCAAACCTGGGCTGTTGCAATTAGCTCGCTCTTCGTTTTCCTCCCTGCGACGATCCCTGAAACACTTCGTTGAAGCCGAGCGCCCGTGGCAACTTGGGAGTAAGGATTAGCCGGACTGCGCCTTTTATTGCCAGGCAAGAGAAACTATACTCAATCGCAGGTAAATTGGAGCAATCGAGGGGCAGTCGATGGATACGAGGGAATTTCGCGGTCCAGTGTCCAGGCGGTCCTTCATCACGATGGATCGGCGCGGAAGATTAGCGTAATGCCGAAGCCCGTCTTAACAGACAGGCCGTTTCCCTGTACACACTCACCTCCACTCGAATCAGTCCAAACCTGGCCGGCCATTTCGAACATCCAAGTTGTTGATCGGGCGGCCTGTAGAACGGGCGGGTTGGCGTGTTTGCGCGGGCAGATCAGCCGTGGGCTGCGGTTCGACGTCGGTCACCGGCTGTTGCTGGGAGGACGTCGAAGCAGGGCGTGTCGCATTCTGGGGTAGGTTGGGGATTGCGGGGGGGCTCGGTTCGATGCTGGCGCGAGACGCAAAAGCATGGGCGAAAATATCTGATACGTTGCTGCCGTTGGGCCGCGTCGGTGGCGCCAAGGGAACGTTGGCGACATTCGCCGCCTCGGTGTTTGCGGGCGGGGGCGAGCCGCCATCTTGAAAACTCATCAGAACGGCGCGAGCGCTCGCCGCAACTTCGTCCGGAGGCATCTGGGCCAACTGCGCGTAGTATTCCTTGGGATTAGTGCTTGGAATCGGGTTCGCCTTCAGCAGCAACATCTCGCCTTTTCGTGGTTCCTTGTGAATCGCTGGGCAACGAGCGAGTGCCTCGGCGGCGGCGGCGCGAACCCGATCTGACAACTCGACAGGATTTGGATCGGTTTTCTTCTTCCCCAGAACGCAATTTTTCAGCGCGTCAATGATTTCATTGTTGCAGCAACAGCCACTGCGTAACGCCAAAGCGGCCTCGAATCGCACGCATTCGTTGCGATCCTTTCGTAGTGCGTTCTTCAAGACATCGATGGCTTCGGGCCAGCGGTTGCAATCGACGGTGCCGAGGAGGCGAACCGCAGCACGCCGCTCTTTCGCTTCGGCTTCGTCGGCGGCAATGCGTGCCGCCAGGCCTCCGGGTTCGTCGGCGGCCTTATTTTTTATGTCCTCCGCGATGGAATTCTTTAAGCATCGCCCCCCCAACAATCCACCCGACATAGATGAGATCGGGCCACTGGCGGCCATGAGCAATCGACCGAGAGGCGAATTACAAAGGCGTGTTCTGCAACGGGCGCACTGTTCGGCATTGGGCAAGAGGAAGGTCCAGAGGTTGGCTGGCGCCGCCGGCACGGGTACAGCAGGCACTTGTGCCAAGCAGGTTGGCGCGATCGCCAAGACCGTGATAAACCCGAGGCAGAAGATTTTGACGTGCATGGAATCCATTCCTCTCTCAAAACACATCTAAAGCCAACGTTTTGGCTGGCGGTTAGCTGATTTTGGTCGCTATATATGTCTGTAATATCGGTAATGTTTGAACCCGTGATGAGTGAGTTTGACGATTATTCCGATTTTGCCGATTGCCCTGATCGTGACAAGACCGCCGTTGTCGATCTGGAGGACTGTTCCGATTTGGCAAAGTTTTCCGGTTTTTCTGCCGATATGGATTGTGGGGAATAATGCGTAGCGTTTTCGGTTTACGAGAGGGATAAGGTAATGAGGGGATATTTGGGCGAGATGCTGATACCGCTCACAACGGCTCTGGCCTGTTTCCTGGCGACTGCTGGCATTTTGCAGGCGCAATTGGAATCCGATCGGCCGATGGATAGCCAATCAAATCGCGATGTGGGGATGCAGATGCGGCGGCAATCAGGAAGAGTGACGCCGCCCAACCTGCCGGTGGTGGTGCAGGTGACCCCGACCAACAAAACGGGCGAACCGACCCCGCCTGCACTGCTTGATTTGTCAATTTTCGATCCACAGGTCAAGCAAGCATCCGGGTGCTGCAGTATACCGCCACGCAATGATCTCTTGAACTACCCCCGGAACGGTGGGCAATGCACGCCAGGGCAGACCTGCGAACCGATTGAGGCCAGCACGGCCTGTGGCCGAATCCTGGCCGGCTTCTACAACGGCCTCTGTTGTCCCGATCCGTGCTATGAACCTACCTGGATTATCGGTGCCAATGCTGCATTTTTTCAAGATGGTCCACGTCCCGTAACGCAGACGCGGATTCGCTGGGATCACGTTTACCGTCATGGCTTTCCGGACAGCGCCGAGTTTTTCTGGGGGAAAATTGGCAGCAGGGGGCCGCGCAATCCACCGACCTGGGTGAATTACGGGGCCCTGAGCGTCTATCAAGAGATCGCCGCCAAAGGGGCCAGCGTTTTTTCTGAGATGCCATACTACTCGATGGAGTCGAACAACAACCCGGGAAGCGCCGGCTTCGGCGATATTAATGTCGGCACAAAATCAGTGATTCTCGATCGGGAATTGCTAATTCTGACAACGCAGCTTCGCACGTTCATACCCGTAGGGAATTTTACAACGGGGCTCGGCACAGGGCACATATCGCTGGAGCCATCGCTGTTGGCGGCATTAAAGTTATCGCACAACACCTATTTGCAGGCCCAAATTGCCGATTGGATTCCGCTCGGCGGCACGCCTGGTTTTGCGGGTGCGGTCATCCATTATCATGTCAGCGTGAATCAGACCCTTTGGCAACACAGAACCTTTCTCAGCCTCGTGGGCACCGTTGAGCTGAATGGCTACTCCTTTCGCGGCGAATTCACCAACGATGCCTCGACGTTGGTGGGTCTGAATGGCAGTAACTACATGAACGCGGGCTCGGGCCTACGGTTGCAAATCTCCGACAAGATTGATTTCGGTTTTAGCACGACGTTCGGTTTTGGTAACGGATCCGGACCGGAACGGATCTATCGCACCGAGTTACGAATCCGGAAATGAACTAAGTAAGCCGATAGATGATTAGGCCGACAATGGCTAAGCACACCAAGAACAAGGCACTCGACAACAAGCGATAATAGCCCGCCCAGGTTTGACATCGAGCGTCCTCGGCCAAGGCAGCTTCAGTCCAACTAACGCTGCTCTGTTCTTTCACGAGTTTTTGAAAAACGCCCGCCAAAAAAGCCTGGCTTCCCTTGTTTCCAGTGGCTGCCATGTAGCAACCTGAGAAGCGGAAGAGCGGTTCGTTTTTCGGCGCGATCGCTTGCTGGACGATGGCATCCAGTGAATCGGCCCGTTGGTTCATCTCATCAAGCAAGAGCACAAGCTGAGCGTTGCCAGAAGCGAATTGCTTGGAGTCCTTTTCGGTTTGAGTTTCAACCTTGAAGAGCCGAGATACGCTGTCCTGCAGATAGGTTGTGCAAACCCACGATAATACACGGCGAATCTGCTCCAAGGTTTCTTCGCGTGAAAGGCGTGAGGACATCGGATAGTTCGCCCCACAACGATTGTACAGATCCTTGGGCGACTGCCGTTGCATGAATTCCGTGAAGCCCGGCAATTGCTCCATGTCCACAAGCAGGGTAACGAGCGGGCAATCGAGCTTGAGTTCCTGCCGCACGACGCTCAAGTCTTCTTGGACTGCCTGAGCAGTGAATTGAGCTTCCCCCAAGGTGTCGGTCCCCCCGAGAGGGATCAGCAGAAGGATACCATTCGCTCCGCAAAAGGGTTGTCGATCACGTGCGATCAATCGGCACAGATGAGCCAGCCTGGCCTTGCATCGATCGATTTCCGTCAGATTTGAAACGAAATCCTCCCCAAGCGGCTTCATGATGGCGGCGCGGCGCAAGAAGCGTTTGCGGATTGGTGTGGCGTTTCGCATGGATGCGTGGAGAGCGAGAACAACATCCTGTTCCTTGACTCCAGGGTGTAAAGTCATCACGCCAAGTGCTTCGCCGGCATCTGTATCTTGCGCGACGGGAATGTCCACCAATTCTTCCACGGACAATATCTGCGCCAGCCTGGCAAGAACCGAGGCGCCGCGGCAGGTTACATAGACTGGATCATTGGCCCCGGCAAAGAAGACACTTATCGGTGCATCCGGATCCGCAGGCAGTCGCCGAAACACAGGCTTTACGTCCAACGCTTCGAATAGGTGATCTTGTGCAGAAAGCGTCTGTCCCACCACGAGAAAGAGCGGCACTCGCGGAAGATGAATCCCCTCGCGCCCAAGGCCTTGCGTCGCTTCTTGCCATGCGGTGTCAATGTCTGGAAACAGGGAATCATCCAATTCGGCAAACCACTGCCGATAGAACCAATATAGCACGATACCTAAGAAAACGACCAATTGCCCGAGGATCGGCAAGAAAAAATGCCGAAGCCACGCCGTCTGAAATGGGGTGCGCTGCACGATGGGTGCGATTTCCGCAACGTCGTTTATTATAAAAAGCAACCCGAAAAAAAGCAGGTCGAGCACGATCCAGATAATCCACCGCACGACGGGTGTAAGCAAGCGGTTGGGCTTAAAGGGGACGAGCGACGCAACGGTCCATTTCCAGATCGACGAGAGAATACTCAACAACATAATGCGTGTCCTGTGTATCGCTTTGCCGCGATCCGGCGGAGCGTGCGTGTCTCAAGAATCGGCGTTCCCATCCCGAAAAGGGCAGAATAATCCATCTGACTCCCTGCCTGGCTTGCTGATTCTCGCCGTCGTGGTCTCTGCCGATCTTTCACAAACTTAGTTCAGCACCAGCACGATTAGCAGCGGAATGAGCATGAGCGCGATCACTGTGGTGACCATGACCCACTTTTGCATGTCAGCGGCACCCTTGAGTTTCGGTACATTTGGGATGACGGGCAATCCCGGCGGCACCGAGATTTCGCGTCCTTCTCCCCCCGTGATCTGCGATTCGACGCTTTCACGCCATGCGTTCAGTTCCTCCGGCCTGTCAATCATTTCGCCGCGGAAACCTAGCATTGCGCACAGGTAATATACCTCCAGCGCGTCGCGCGTCGGGCGATCATGCGCACGCTGGGCCTGCATCCAGAATTCAGAAGCTCGCTCGTTCATGCCGTAAAGGGTTGTCTCCATCTTGCTGTCGTTCCACTTGTTTTGCCAGGTCGAATCGCTGATGAATATTTCATCAAGCCAACACGCCAAAGCGTAGCGAAGACCCAGGAACCAGCCTCGCGTGGAACTGACCGCAATATCAGAGGAACGCGTATCTCCGATCACATCTTGCCTTAGCCCTTCAGGAACTGGCGCTTGCAGTAAAGTAAACAGCTTTTTCTGACCGTCCAAAAAATCGAGTGCGTCTGCGTCGGTGGCGAGCATCTCTTTGCTTTCAATCGATTTTCGGAAAACCGGAAAAACCAGATCGGCGATTTCCTTGCGCATGTTCCACCAAATGCAGGGTTAACAACCAGGTCATCATTGAAAAAAGCTGCGTCAAAATCCGGATTCTTGCCCAATTTATCCAGGCGGGTTATTGAAACAGCTTCGTAGTCTCTATCGTTCTTGTCGAATTGCGTCACTTACGATCGGTTCAGGTCACACTTTTCTGCGCCCCGTAGCAGAAGAGCTTAGGAGGTATTCCAATAAAGCTCTGCGTCTACGAATTCGTCGCCTGGTGAGAAACGAGGAATAGGGTAAATGAAATCGACGCAGCGGTGCGAGCCCCCTGCACCTTTAGGTCCAAGGATCGCTTTCCTTGAATGTCCCCCAGTGGGCCAAGCACCAAACTGTTTTGATTGACACGGATCCCTAACGTCAAGGATCGTTGCACCTCGGCCCATTCATTTTTCTTGGCCTCGCGATTAACCTGGAAATACGTCAATCCCACTGACACTGGCAAGACTCGCGGCGGTTGGGGTACATGTGCGAACTCCAGGCCCGAGAGGCCTTGGTCGAAAATCCTATCTACTCGGTCCCCGCTGCCGATCTTGATGTCGAACTGGCCAGCCTTGGTCAAGAGGCGAACAACCTCAGCCTGCGGCAGGGAACTTTGCACGCCAACGAACATTTGCCAGGCAGGCTCGAGCCATTTCGCCTCCATGGCAACCTGCATACGCAGGCCTTCGCCAACAAAGGAACGCTCCTCGTATGAGGCGATAACTACATCCATCTCATCGAGTTGTCGCTTGACTCGAAAAAAACAGGTCGCCAAATCGTCATGATCGTAATCGGGCAGATTCGGTACGCGCCGGTCGCCAGTGAAAATCGACAGATGACCGACAAGTCGACACAATTCCAAGTATGCCGACAGAGGGTGAATTCCTTCGGCAAACGCGATCGGTTTTAGGACGGTTGACGCCTCATTCAGCACAGCGAGCCGACCGAGGATAACATTGTCTCCAGGATTATTCGTCTCAAAGGTAATGCCGCGCGTGATCACCTTGTCGGCGAGATTCCCCAATCGGCTGTCCACGCGATGAAACAGCATCTGCAAAATATCCACGACCAACGGCTTCCATGCATCGCACGCCAAGAGGGGTGGGATGTAATTTCCATCAAGCTGTGGTGCGCCATTGGCGGCCGGGTTTTTCTCGAATCGGGCGATTGGCAACACATCAAAACCAGAGGCATTCTGCGTATCGGTCAGGAGCTTGAGGTTCAGGATGCGAAACGATAGAGTTTGCTGGTCTTCGCCGGTGTTTTCATCCGGCACCTCGATTTCCTCGACAAGATAGCGCGTTTCCTGCGGCGAGGCCCCGGCTAGATTAGTTGTGGTTGAATTCGACCTTGTCATCGCCGTATTGGGACGGCGGGGGTCAAGCTTGGCGACCGCCAAGAACACGGTGACTTGTTCGCGGCCCATCAGAATCTCATTGAGGTCGAGGATCGGCAGTCGACCCTCCGAACGAACCTCCACGATGGTGCCTTCACGCAATCTTGCTTGCAGCTGGCGGATCACCAGTTGGCCTCGCGCGAGGGCGTCAGAGTCCAATTCCAGTTTCCGCAATCCCCAGTTGTGGTTAATATTCCATTGATGATTGAGTCGGGTCCGCTCGTTGTGGAACTGCTCTTCCTGTTGCATGTGGTGTGGCCACATCAACATGCCGTCTTGCCAGTGGACCGAACGAACTGTCATGGAAGGGAGCCGCTCGCTTAGGGTTAGGCAGTGTTTTAAGAAATAATACGGAGAGCCAGGCGATAGAACAACCTGATTTTCACCGAACTGTTTGTTGCGATTGTCGAATACAAGAGAGTGTCCGGCGCCGGGTTCAAGCGTTCTACGGCACGCAACGGCCTCATTGCCCCGGATTGATTAGGGCCTGATCGGAGACGACGAAAACCGCTTCATCCGCGATTTGCGGATAAGGCTTCGCGCGCGACCACATGTTCCAGCCGAGCCGGGAATTTGGCCCGGTGGCAGCGGTCGGGACTTCCTCCTTCTTCAAGAGAAGCTGGAATTCGAAGTCAAATTCAGCCCCGAGATAGAATTGCACCAGTTGGGCCAAGAGGAAAATTCGCTTGCGTCGTATCTGCGGTGTTCGGTCTGGCAGGAAATCCAGGAACGTTTCATAACTAAGCGGTCCCAGGCGGATGCGAATCTTGCTCTGAACGTCCCAGATTCGGTCGCCAACGAGAGTGTCCCTTCCCAGGCTATTGTTGCGAGCCCCAATCGATGTTTGGCTGCTCTCATTCATGTGCAGCCATTGCCCCTGGAACTGCATTACCTTCACGGGCAGGTTCAGATAGGTTTGGAGGAAAATCTCGAGCGACACCGCACAGCGAGGCCGATGTGCGAACAATCCGCCGAAGCGCAGCAGCGCTAGATCGTCGAGCCGAGCCAACTCCTTTTCTTGGATCGGGAGATCGAAGGCGGCACTGTCGTCCGTCGAAACCGAGGGATCGACATCGTGAAGCTCGCCATACGCGACGCGGAAGCGATTGCGATGTGAGCGAAACCCCAGGCCGATCAGGCTATACAGGGCGCGAGAAAACCGATCGGGGTCTCGTCCAAATGCTTCCCCGCGTTCAAAAGGCAGATAGAAACAATTCTTTTCCCAGGCGCGAAAAAAAAGCGAAATGAAGCGATGGTTGAAGAGATCCAACCAGTCTTGTAGAGCCGTCTTTTCGGCTCCTTTTCCTTCGACCCAGAGTCTCTCGGTGTATGGACGGGGCATGACACCGCTCGGGCCCGTCAGGCCCATGAAGTTCACCGTCATCCATGCCGGCTGCGTCGCCGTTTCCCACACCATTTTCTGTATGGCACTCGCTGGGAATGCCAGAGACCGATGCGCGAGAAACCGGACAATTTCACGCTGTGGCGGCCCGTCTTCGCCAACCTGCACGTGATCCTTCATTTTCAAGAGCGTTAACAAGCGAATTGCTTGAAAGAAATCAAAGGCGCAGATTCCCTCGGGCGCTTGAAGCCGATACTCCAGCGAATTAGGCAGAGGTTCGGTTCCGGGCGTACGAACCGTCGGTTCTAGGGGAGCTGATCCGCTCCCGCTCGCGGTGGCCATGATTTCAAATCTCCCTCGGACTGAGAGGTCCTTGCGACCATCTTCGTGAACGAATTCACTCCCGTGTAGAGCGCGAAGAAACGCTCCAGCACCGACGCAACCAGAAAAACTCCAGTGCCCGTGTATTTTTCCTCGTCGAACTCCAGATGCACTTCCATGCCGCGGCAAATACCCGCTTTGGCAGCGGAACTCTTGACGAGGTGCATGATCGGCTGAGCACTTACGGCCTTGATCCCTTCGATAATATGTTGATTGACCGCCGCCAGTTGTGTCGCCGGTCCAGAGAAATCGCACAGGCCCAACAGTTCTTGCAACGCCTTTAGGCTTACCTTTTCGTCAACCAGCGACACGCGATTCAAGCAATTTTGCCCCAGCAGGCGCCAGTAGGTGCTCCGGCCTAGAAACGCACGCAGCGGATGCGTTGGCTTGTACAGCAGTGTGAACTCTCCCCGGGTGCCGCCTGGGCCGGCACTTACGACCAAAGGATCCCCGGCATGTTGATATTCGAACGACAGGTCACGATTCGTGCACCAGGCTCGAACATCCAGTATGCTGTTTTCGGGCCGGCTGGGATGAAACTCCGGGTCGACGATCGCCACGTAGACTTCGGTCCCCAAATCCTGTTCGACCAAAGATTCGCGGCGCACTGCATGATAATAGGCGGGGCGCTCGTCTTTCGCGGCGAACTCACTCGCATAGAACGGTAACACGTCCCGCACCCTGCCCGACTCGGCGTCGAGTGTGCGCACCGATTCGATCGAGTAGATTTCCATCCCACGCGGTTGCCGGCGCGACGGAACCACCCGATAGTCCATCTGCAAATTGTTTTTGTCGATTGGATCGCAGCTTTGACGGAATAGGTTGACGACCGGCGCACAATTGAGCAGAATATTTGCCGTCGACAGACCACGCTCGAGGTTTTCTTGTGTTTGACTGAGAAACAGGTGCACTTCGATTTGACTACCGAATTGCTGATCGCGCAGATGTTGCCAGCCCGCGAGATCGATGAACTGATATTTCAGCGGAAAGCTCAGTAACTCCATCAACTGGCGATATCCCAGAAAAGCTTCCGGTGGAAACGGCAATAGCCCCTCGTCCAAATCCAGGCCGACCTGGAACAGCGATTCTTTCGCCGAAAAGCGCAACGGCCGAGACGAACCGCCGGCTTTGCCACCCCGGCCGACGGGCTGAAACGCGACCCCGAGACAACGGTTGAAGATAATCTCATATAACGCTGCCATCAGCTGGCGTTCGCCGGTCAGGTACAAGCGCACCTTTTCGAGGGCGAGATCCTCGAACCGTAATCCGTCCTTGCAGGAAAAAAGCAAGCGTACGACCGCCGTCGTACCCTTCGGCGGTCTGATTCCCAAATCCAGCGCGTTCGCTTCCCAAGTGACGTTCGTCAATTCGATCGGCCAAACCGTCACGGGATAGCCCAGGCTATACTGCAGCGACTCGGCATGTTTACCGAACACCTGGCTTCTCAGCGGCGTTCCCTTTTCCAGCCGCCAGCCCTGACGCAGATCGATGTCGCTCGGAACCTTGCTCACCCGAGCGATGGACATCGATGGAATAATCAAACCGAGGTGCGGATAGAGAATCTGCAGCATGCTCCCCGTCAGCTTCGGAAAGTCGCTGTCGAGCTTGTGCCGAATCCGACCCGACAATAGCGCGAACCCCTCGATCATCCGTTCCAGGTGCGGATCGGCATGAGCGCCCGGTTCGGGGACCAAGTGCTTCGCGTTCGCGGGATAGTGTTCCGCAAATGGCCTCGCTATCTGCTCCAGAAAAAGCAGCTCGCGCTCCAGGAAATCTTCGATTGGTTGCGGCATGGGATTATTTCACACCCAAGAATTGCCCCGACGCCAAATCCAACGTCGTATCGAATGCAAAGTCGGGCGCCCGGTCCATCGCAAGCAACCCACGCAGATGCAAGGCGATTTTCAAGGGATTTTCCTTAACGCCTTGCTTCAGGCTGACTCGAACCTCTTTCAAGCGTGGCTCGTATTTGAGAATTCTGTCTTCGAGGAGACGGCAAATGCCCTCGTTTTCGATTTCTTTGAGCCGGCCTAAGGTCGCAAGGTCGGGAACGCCGAAGCCCAGGACGCGACCAAGCCGCGGGTAGTCCTTGAGGTCGTCGCTTTCATCGGAGTGCGTGTTGAGCAGCCACTGCAGGTCGTCCTGCACAGCCTTGGCGGCTTGCTCGATGGAGTACCCCGCACGCGCAACAGTCCCATGCGACTCGGGGTCGGTCAGACGATCCAGAATTGACGGTAGTAGCCCGGGCTGCGTATCCATGATGGGGATTGTAGCGGAAACGGTGCGGGGAGCAAGAATGAGGCCGGAGGCTTGGTGATATACTGCTCGCGACAGGTTTTGACACTAGCCCGAAGCTGATGAGCGACAAAAGCACGAGCCGGAAGCGTAAGCGACGGATTTCTTCCGTCCGTCGCTTACGCTTCCGGCTCGTAAAGGGACTTTTGTCGGTCGCGTCAATCGTGGCCCGCTTCTTTAATCGACGGCATTCTCGGCGATGTTGTATGTCATCGCCGGCTTGTCGCCCTCGGAACCATCCGCTTTCTGTTGAACGTATTCCACCTTGACGTCGGCGAAGTTCAAGGTGACGTTTTCGGTGAGCCTGTCTTCTCCCCCCGAGCCGCCGGTGCTGAGGGAGGTGATCAATACCTCCTTCATCGTGATCCGCAGGTATTCGAGCGGCTTGTCGCCTGCCTTGCGGACCGTCAGGACGGCCTGCGGATAGTGGGTGCCTTTGCAGACGGCCAGCATCATTACGACTGAGGCCACGTCGACGTACTTGGTGAAACTGAGATCCTGAACGTTGACCTTGCCGGCGCCGGCGCCGCCGCCGGTGTGAGCCGAGCCGCTGTTCGACATGCCCCAGCTCCAGGCGAGAACGTCAATCGCGTGTGTTGCAACGAATTTCTTGTCGCGTGTTTCGCCCTTGATGTCGCCGATCTTGATAAATTGGTCCATTGCCATGCGAAAAAACTCCTTGTCTACGCCGTCAATTAATTGCGAGCTGTCGGGCAGCGACGGAAAAACGGCCCGGGCTCAAAAGTTTATTTCACCCCTCCGCGTGAAGGGAGGGGTGAAATTCCGTCGTTTACTTCTTCTTGGGCACCTCTGCCACTAGACGCATCGATGTGCTCAACGCTTCCAGCTGGAAGTGCGGGCGAAGATACGCCACAGCCTCGTAATAGCCAGGTTTGCCCGCCACGGCCTGGACTTCAACCGACGCGTCGGCCAGCGGCTTTTCGGCCTTGAGTTTATCGCCTGCGGTTTCCGGATTGGAGATCACGTAATTTTTGATCCACGCGTTGAGCCACTGACCGCAGTCTTTTACTTCCATGAACGAGCCGATCTTATCACGGGCCATCACCTTAAGATAGTGGGCGAAACGTGACGTGATCAACATGAAATTGAGCTTGGTGGACAGGTCGGCATTGGCAGTGGCAGCGGCGTCGAAGTAGGTTTTCGCCTTTTGGCAGGTTTGCGTTCCGAGGTAGGCGGCGAAGTCTTTGCCCTTGCAGTGCACGAGAGGCAAGAATCCAAGGTTCGACAATTCGAACTCGCGGCGATCGGTGATGGCGATTTCGGTGGGGCATTTCATGGCCATGCCGCCGTCGTCCGTGGTGAAGGTGTGAACGGGCAGGCCTTCGACTTTGCCCCCGCCCTCAACGCCACGGGTGCGGGCAAACCAGCCGTCCTTGGCGAAGGCATCGGTGCAACGGGCGGCATAAGTCCAGGCGGCGTTCATCCACGCGTAATGGTTATGATTGGTCCCGTCCACGCCTTCTTCATACTTGAACGCGTCGATGGGCTTGAATTTTTCGCCGTAAGGCAACCGAGACAACACACGTGGCATCGCCAGGGCAATGTAACGTGAGTCGGCAGATTCTCGAAACGACTTCCACTGGGCGTAATCGGGGGTTTCGAAAATCTTGGTCAGATCGCGCGGATTAGACAATTCAGTGAAGCCATCCATGCCTAACATTTTCGGCGAAACTCCGGCCACGAATGGGGCATGGGCTGCCGCCGCCACGCCGGAGAGCTTTTCCAACATGGAAACGTCCTCGGCCGCGCGTCCAAATTCGTAGTCGCCCATCATCATGCCGTAGGGTTGACCGCCAAGGGTGCCGTATTCTTCTTCGTAAATCTTCTTGAACAGTTGGCTCTGGTCGAACTCGACAGCTTTCTCGAGATCTTTGCCCAGTTCCTTCTTGGTGATGTTGAGCACGCGAATTTTCAGGGATTCGCCGGTTTCCGTTTGGCTCACAAGGTAACTCAAGCCGCGCCAGGTCGATTCCAGCTTCTGGAAATCGGCATCGTGCATGATTTCGTTTAGCTGGGCCGAAAGGCTCTTGTCAATCTCGCTGATCCAAAGCTTGATGCTCGATTCGACATCCTTGGAGATTACCTGGTCCGGCTTCACGACATTGTCCAGGAATTGGGTAATCGCATCTTTCGTGCGCGCTCTGGCTATCATGTCGTCGGGGCGGGCTGCTGCAATGAGCTGATCGAGAAGCCCAGGGGCTTCGGTCGTTTCGGTGGTACCTGCTTGGCTAGCGCCGGCTGTTTCTGCCATTGTGATATCCTCGTTGAAGGAAGAAGGGATCCCATTTGGTTTTTACATTTATAGCGATGTATCGGCAAAACGTCACTCGGTCGGCGGAGATTCTTTGATGCCTAGTTGCCGGCGAATGTCATCAAGCACACCCTGCTCGCGTACAAATTCTTGAATCAGCTGACGAAATGGCATCGCGCCGAGCGTCACTGCCCAGCGCAGAAGATCCGGAATCGGACTATGCGGTTCAGTGCGGGCGAGGTCCTCTGCCAGCTGCGCTAGCTGACGGTACATCTCGGCCCGGCTCGTTCCGCCGCTCGATTTCGCTTGTACCGGTTGCACTGATCCATCGGCGCCAGCGGAAACGGACGCGTCTTCTTCCGAAGTCTCTGTGTCGGCGCTCGGACGATTCAGGAATCTCACGCAGTCGTTGAGAATATCCCGAATAGTACCAAGAGCGGGTGCTTGGTCGGCCATTTTTTCTACGAGGGCCTGGTCAAGCGTTGCCAACTCTTTCAGGCACTCCGCCACATCGGCCGGGGCGTCCGGATGGGCCGGCTCCGCAGCACGCATTGCCTCGCCGCTCAAAGGCTGGCCTTCTAGCCGCCCAGTGCGACAATCTTGCAGACACGCCGTTTGCGAGCCGATCTTGAGCAGCGGCAGTTTGGCGATCGTCATCGGAAACCAGGCCCCGCTTTCGGCGTCGGCCAGCCACTGCAAGAGGCCAGCTCGAACCTCGAGGTCGTCAGGTTCCTCGATGAGTGGATGGACCCGATCCCAGCAATCCGTAAGCAGTATTCTCAACAGGGTCAATCCGTCGCGCAGTCCGGCGAAACCGTTGCGTTTGGTCAGCGCTTCGACGAGCCGCACCACGGTTAATAGGTCCTTAGATTTGGTACGCAGACTATCACTCGCCAATCGGACGATAGCGGACCAATCGGGGATTTTGGGGACTGGCGCCCCCGAAGGATCGTCCGGATTGGGTTCAAATTCCTTGCGGGCGTCCTCCATTTTTTTGCGCAAGTCGGTCGGAAGGCGCACGCCAGCGGGATGCTCTCCCTCTAGGGGAGCCGTCAAGGCGTCAAAATCCAATAACGGTGTAGACATGGGTGAAAATGTTTCTCGGTGAACTGGTCAGAAATAATAGTATGTACGCCAAAGTGAGATCGCAAGTTGATATTCGTCCGATTTCTTTGAGACTTTTCGGTGAACTCCACTCCGTATTCGGCAAATAGACGAATAAATTGGGTAATAACAACTCCTCCTCGAAAAGCGCCATCGCTGTGGCCACGGGATGTGCCAAAGAATTCGTTGCACGAAACGCCCGAACACTCCGAATCCACCGAATTGCATGGCAACTGCATGCGGATCTCGATATCGCTAGGTTTTTCCACCGCGGCAGGCGTTTCGTTGCAAACGGCCGACCGGATTCACCTGGGCTAACCGCCTATCATGACTGTGGGGCAACCGAGCACGATGGTGCCGCCGTGGGCCATGCTGTCGCCCATGCGAGCAGCCATCATGTTTCCGATTTTGACGGTTGCTGACCCCTTAGTGATAGAGTCAGGCGGTCCCACGCAAACCGCCATATCGCCCATGCGAGCGGCGGGTAGGAAGCCGATCATCACGGTCGGGCAACCAGGGGGAAGAATCGGGCCGCCGACATGGGGCACGATGCCGGTTACCATGGGGCAAACGTGGAGGTCGCCAGCTCTGGCTGCGGGAGGCATAACTTCTCCTTGGTGTGTAATGAGTCAAGCACCCGCGAGGAATCCACCGTCCCTAGCGGGCGTTTCGGTCTAGGGCTACGATTTACCGCCGGTTTTGGAATCGTCGGCAAGTGTCGGTTTCGTTGGTTTGGCGACTGCGGCGTCGTCGGGAGGCTTTGCGCTAGCGGGGCTGGCGGGACTCGATCCGCCGCCAGCGCCGGCAGCGCCGCCGCTGTTGATCAGCACCATCGTTCCCTGGATCGTCACGCCTGTGGGGCCGATATCGACGAAGCCACCGGGACCCTTGATCGTCAACTGTGCGCCCGCCTCGAGGATAAATTTCGTACCGGCCTTGATGTGGATCTCTGTCCCGGCCTCGACGGAATGTTTTGTTCCGACTTTCTCCTGCTGACTGCCGCCTACTGTGAGTGACTGGTCGCCGTCGACTTTCTCCGCCCGCTTGCCGGTGATTTGCAGATTGTTATCCGCATCGATCTTCTCGGTCTTGGTAGCCTTGATGGTAATATTCTGGTTGCTATCGACGAGCACGAACTGTCCTCCCTTGACATGGAGGTGGTCAGCCCCCTCGATCAGTTCCTTCTTGTCCTTTTCGATGACGATGTCCACATTTCCGCCATCCGCGGCATCGCCTTTGCCGACGGTGAATTGCAGATTCCCTTCGATTTTTTCGATCTGATTGCGTTTGACGTTGAGGTGTTTGTCCTGGTAAACCATCTCCAGTTGGTCTCCCGCCTTGGCGCCGTCTTTTTCAGCACCGACGATCAAGTGGCGATCGTGGAGAACAACTTCCATGGTGTCATTCTTGACGCGCGTATCCAAATTGCGTTCCGCGTGGATGAAGATCTCCTGCTTGTCCTTGGTATCGTCGAAACGCCACTCATTGAAGCCCACGCCACCAAGAGTAGTGTTGCTTTTTATTCCGGAGACCTTGTTATCTTTCGGATGGTTGGAATCAGGGCCATCGCCCAGATAAGGGGGCATTTGCTTGTCGTTGTAGACGCTGCCGACGATGATTGGCGAATCGGGGTTGCCTTCGATAAAGGTGACGACAACTTCCTGGCCCACACGTGGCCAAAATGAGCCTCCCCAGCGATTCCCGGCCCAAACCTGGGCGACGCGTACCCAACATGAACTAGTTGCGTCTTTCTTCGGGTCCCGGTCCCAGTGAAATTTTACTTTGACACGACCATACTTGTCCGTGAAGATTTCACTATCGGTTGGACCGACTACCGTGGCGGTTTGCGTCCCTTGTACGAAAGGCCTCGGCGTCAGACGCTGGGGCCGAAACGGCACGACGAGCGGGATGGCCGTGAACGAATTGCTATATCTGAATGAGGAGCTGCTTGAGCGATAATCGATCGCGCTGCCGGTTTGGTGCTTGATTGTCGAAAGTAGATAATCACCGTCGGCGTTAGGGTGGTTTATCAACGTGAATTTATGCCCGCTAACGACATTGCGGCACGTGCTGATGCCGTGAACGACCACGCCGCAGACCGCCTCTTGTTGCTGGCGAATGCCAACCGTTCGTTCGTTGTCTTTGAGGATTTTCGACACATCGCTATCCCGGTCACCGCCGCCAGCGTCGACTCCATCGAAACGCACGGCGTAATTGCCGGGAAAATCGAAAACCTCTCGTGCGTCGGCCTTGCCGGCCAGGAGCGAATGATCGGTATTGCCCGCTTTCACAGCGTCCGTGATCGTTGCCTTGGCTTCCAGGTTTTTTCCGGTCATTTCAAAACTGTGGTCCCAGAGAGTGAACGTGCCCGTCAGCAACTCCTGTTGTCTCTGCCACATCAGGATGCGATTTTCCCCCCAATTTTCTTGACGAATTTTCTCGAACTTCAACTCGCCGCCCAGAGGCAATGCGAGATGGCTCGAGGTGGAGTCGGCCACAACCATCTTGTGCTCGCCGTTGGCGTGGGTGAAGAAGAAGAAGATGCCCTCCTCCTCCATCAACCGGCAGACGAAGTTGAAGTCGGTTTCCCGATATTGCACGCAATAGTTGCGAGGCTCATATTTTCCCTGAAGCTTATAATCCACGTCGAGTCCGGTCAGCGCAGTTTTGAGGATGTCCGGAATGGTCTGTTGCTGAAAGATCCGTGTGCGAGCAACCTTGGTCCAAAGCCAAAAAGTCGGTGCCACCTCCATCTGGAAGCTGCAAAACTCGGTGTCGGCCTCACCCTGGCTAAAGCGAATGCAAATACCATTGAAATAGCGAGACTTACCCTCTACATTCAGGCGGACGGTGATACTTTTGCCCAGAAGTTTGTCGAAGGCGATGTCTTTCGTGCTGTACTTGACATCGGCGACCATATCGATTTGAAAGCTAAAAAGGCGAGAGATACCTTCCTCACCTGTGAAAGAGGTGATGAGTAACTCATCTTTGCCGAGCGGGGTAATGACCTCGATAGGTTGGTTTGTCTGGGAGTAGATTGGCATGGTGGATTACCTATTGGTTCGCAGCCTGTGGATCGACGGAATCGCGATATTTCCCACAATGAACAGAAACTCTCTGAAGTATCGCTGATTAACGATCCTCGTCACCCTATTATTGGGATCATGCCGTTACTTGGCCAGTAAACGCACGGCCACGTTTTCGATCAGTTCCTTTCCTTCGGGAACCGCGACCATGATGACGCCAATTAAGGCGGGAAAATTCACCGTCGCCGAGATCAAATAGCTGCCGGGCGCCACTTTACCGAAGACAAATCCCCCTTCTGCGTTGGTTTTCGCGGTGGCGAGCACCTTGCCTTTGGCGTCACCGAGAAAGACGGTGAGATTCGGTTGCGCAAGCATTCCGTGGGCGACCTTCCCCTTGATCGTGCAGGTCGCAGACTTGGCTTCCAGGACCGGGAAAATTACGGTTTTCACTCCGGGTACGCCGACGGCTGTCGTCAGCTGTACGGAAAGCTCCATCTCTTCGGCCTTGTCGGGGGCGGGGAGAACGGCGTTGACCACCGATTTGCCCTCTTCGAATTCACCGTAGCCGATGACGCTTCCGGGATCGATCTTGGCGCCGTCCTTCGGCGCTTTGCCTCGGAAGAACACCACCTTTCTTTCGATCGGCGCCTGGTGCAGTTTCGGTGCCTTGACCTTGACCGTTACAGCAAGCGGCTTGCCGACGAACCAGACCTTGGGGGGATCGACGAATTGCACGTCCTGCGGTGGCAGGTCATCTTGTGTGACGCGCGCAAATAATCGCTTCGAATCGGCGCTGGGCTCCTGAGTTGCCAAAGATGGGCGTGCCTCCTTGGACAGAAGAAGCGAGACGAGTTCCCCTTTTTTGAAGACGCTGACGCGGAAGAAGATGTCGCCGTAGATTTCCTTGGTGTCAAACGTGGTTTGCCAATCACGGACCGTAGTGTGGCAAACCAGATAGCCGGCGGGTGAGAAGCTCAGGCCAATTTTTTGTTGACGCAAGCCGATGAACTGCTTGATTTCGTATTCCGATTTCATGCCGGCACGATCGAGTGCCACCTCAACCTGAAAATCGCTGCTGGTGGGCCCGTCGATTTCCAGAAAAACCGGAAAATCCTCGGCAGGTTTCGCATAGCGTGGGACACGGATGCGCCCGCCGATCCTGGCCCCCAACGACAGCTCGTCGAGATCTCCGGAGCCGTTCAGCGTGACTGGATAGGTGAATGCGCGTTCGTAACCATCTACGGTCAACGACACGCGTCCCGTGCCGATCTTCGCGCCGGCGAACCGCAAGTCTTCGGCGAACAAATCCACGGCTTGCCTCAGCCCCGTCAGGGCCTGAACGAAGGTTCCGTTCTTGCCAGCTGCCAGCTCCGGTCCGAGGACTAATTGGAGCGGGCACTTGGGCGGCCCGGAAACGTTGTCGGGGTCCCCAAATTGCACCTTGATAGCAACCTTTCGCTTGGCCTGGTCATAGTGCGCCTGCGCCGCTAGATAATCGCGAGGTTCTTTGATGACGAAGTCTACGTTCTGCTTGATCGTCACAGCCTTATTGCCCAGCGTTGCCTCTACCCAGAACTGGATCGCAAACAGTGGGCCGGCCAATTCGATGGTATCCGGGCCGTCTTTCTTGTCCTTGGCGTCTTTCTTTTCATTCACCTTGGAAAACAGCAGCTTCGCTTTCCCATTGGTTAGTAGTTTGTCGATCGGTTGCGTTTGGGCGAGTAGATTCGCTTGGTCACGGTTGAGTTGGACCAGCTTGACAATGACATTGCGAAGGTCTTCCGTACCTGGATTATGCACAAACAGGTCGATTGTTGTCGACGTGTTTGGCCGCAATCCGATCGCTGTCCGTTCTGATTCCTTGGCTGCTTCCGCACGCAGTCCAAAAACCTGTGGCGTTTCCTGAGCATGGAGAATCGCCGGCGCGATGCCGATCAATCCGGTACAAATCAAGAATAGATGCAAGTTCTGTCGACAATCGAAAAGAATAGTTTTCATTTCGAAAAACACCTCAAAGAAACCGGTTCGATCTGCACATCGCTCTGCATGGACCTTGATATGGACGTCAATCCCAATCCGATTTGCTCGATCAATCGGATTCCACGCCGCGCAGTCGTAACTCCTGTAAGGCCTCGGTGAAAAATATGCCGGCTGGTTTGTCATCCGGGTTGTCGGCTGCGAAACGGATTTCCGACTGATAGCGTTGTTGCAACCACCGCACGAAGGCGTCGCGCATTTGTTTTTGCATTATCCAGCTAGCATCCATCTTAATCGCGCCCGGCTGGTGCCTCAGCACCCAAGGTGAAACCGTACGGTTGAGGGCGTCGGCGGAAAAACTGGGCTGGGCGTTCTGCCATTGATTCACCAAATTCTTCGCCCAGCAGGCTTGAAACCGCTTCTCCAGATCGGCCCATTCGGGTGAATTCAGATTGCTTTCCGTGGCCGGAATGTCGAGTTTTTTCCCTTTGAAATCGAATTTGCCCAGTTGTAAAAGGGCCAGCGACATCCGTGCTCGGGTAAGCCCCAGACTATCTCGATCCCAGCGCGGCAAGGCGGGCAAGGCGATAATCCGACCGACTTGATTGTCGTCGCGGTCCAGTGTTTCCGTCGCAGCGTGCAATTTCGCCGCCAACTTGCGCTGACGGGCCATGAGCGCTGCTCGGTCCGGCGCCTTTACCAGCGGGGTATCCAGTAGGCAAAGGATCTGAGCGAGCGACTCGGCCGTGTCTTCTTTCTGGGTAAGGTTGACTCGTTTTCCGAGCAACTTGGCCAGATCCTGCAAATGACGTTCGATTTCGCGACCATCCGTGTCGAGTCTGAATGCTTCCGCAATGGCCTTGGCGGCCGCTGCGCTCGGAGCCGGTGGAACGCTGAGCAGCGATTGAACCCTGTCTGCTGCTTCGACGGCCTTGTGCCACAAACGCTCGGCCTGGGCGTCGAATTCTGGCCAATCGCAAATCAATTTCATGTAGGCCGGCAATTCGGCAAACGCTCGATCTAGTTGCGATCGGCCGCGGTAGAGGATTTCGAAGCCTCGTAATCCCTCTTCGTATTTCGCTTTCGCCGATTGCATTTTCTCGAGGCCATCCATCCAGGTGGACATTCCTCTCCATAACAACTTTTCTTCGCCCGTGTGCCGAAGTTCGTCGGCGTCCTCGAAATTTGCAGCCAACCACGGTAACAACCGTGGTTCTTGATCCAGTCGCGCAATGAGTTTTTCTCGTGCCTGTACTGTTTGCAAAATCGTTGTCATTTTCTCCGCATGCCATCCATCCACGTCATTCCGCGCGGCGCAGGCGATCAGGCGTTGTAGGTTAAGGATCTCGACGTGTTGCACCCTCGGCGTCAGCTTCCATAATACATCGTTGCCTACTCGCAGGTGATCGGCCGACAAACGTGGCGTACGATTCAGCGCTTCAACGACCGCCCACGCCTGCTGCGGAAAATCGATCCCCTTGGGCTCCTGCAATTTCTTGAACAATTCTTCTTCAACCTTGGCGTTGATATCTTTCTTTGCCGAGGCTTCCTTGGCTCGGCAAAGAATATCGAGCACACTGTCGACGAATTCTGAACTTTCTTTGATGCCGGCCTGCGACAAGGCCAGCGCCAGCGAACGCGGTGGCACATGACGTATCGTAGCGGCGGTTAGTAGTTCTTTGTTTATGCGTTCAAGTTCATCGTCCAAACCTCCCAGGTCCGACTTTAGAACAGCCGCACCTCGCGTGAGGGCTTCCTGGCGCAACAGATTCACTTCCAGTTTTCGCATGAGTCTCGGGGCTTGCCGATAGGCCTGCTTGTCCCACGATTGATCGAGTGATTTCCAGCCTTTTTGCAAACGCTCCGCATACGGCTCTGGATCGGGCAACTTAATATTTTCGGGCGAGTTCTTGGTGACCCTCGCGATGACGAAGTCCGTGCCGTTGCCGAGCAATCGAGGCTTTTGCCGCAATGCGAGGTTCTGTTGAGCCCAGCGATCGACGCGTGCCTCGACAAAAGCGAAAAGGTCTTTGACGGTGATGCGCAGGTCTTTCTGCGTGTCAGCGTGACCTTGTAGCCCCTGATCGAGGTAGTACGTAAGCACCGATCCTTGGAGCGCCTCCGAAGTCAGCGCACATTGGCCAGCAGAACAAGGGCAGAGCACATAGAAGGTGGGCTGCTTATGGTTGATGACATCATCAAGTGTTTCGGCGACGCGATCCTTGAATATCCCCAGCCGTGGATCAGCCAACGGATGGACGATATCCAGAATCAACAGCTTGTGCTTGGCCGCACAATTCTCGACGGCTTCAAGAACTTCGACTACGTCGAGCCAAGTCGATTCATCGGCCGGGTCGGCATCACCGGGGAGAAGTAAGATTTTGCCTGCTCGCCAAAATGCCAGGCATCGGATCTCGACGATCAGAGGCTCAGTTCTGCTGGCAAGGCCCATCAGCTCCTTGCGCAGCAGTTCCTTAGTTTGGGTCACGGCCTGTTTTTTCTTGGAAAAGTGACGAGCCAGTAAATCGCCGTCGCGCGTTGCGAATGGGATAATCGGATATTGCCGACTATCGTACTCGCTGACGTTGATTGTTAAGAAAAAAGGCAATTGGGGCGGCGGCTTCAAGTGACGCAGCCAAACAATAACGAGCGCGAGTATCGCCAGAATAAGCCCGGCAAGGAAAATCAGATTGCGACGCCGTCGTGCGTGCTTGTCTGGTGTGTGTGCGCCCTTGGATGGTTGGGTTTGCCAACGATAATTCGTCGCACTCGGACGTGGAACGACGAATTCGTCGGCCATGGCGGTTTTCTCGCGATAATATCAAGTTAGGAAGTCAACGTACTTCACTTACAAAAATCCGCGGTGCCTCGATGCGGACATCCGGTGCAAAATTGACATTCTGAGCCGCACTCTTGAACGCAGCGAGGTCGATCAAGACTAGCTTCATTTCGCCGCCGTCCAACTTCGATATTCCATAAAAATAGGACGAGCAAGTTTGCGCCTCCGCAAAGTAATGATGCTCCGAGCCGATACCGGGCGATCGCCGTTCAAGATCGACCCACACCGGCTTCCCCGCTGGATGGCGCACACGCACCACGAGGCATTTCTTCTTGATTCTCTCGCCGGTCGGCGTTCCGATTTCGCGGTTCTCCTCCCAATCAATACTTTCGATGGTCGGCTTCTCGACCGCGGAACCATAGAGCGGTTCGTGAAAAGGGACGGGCCGTGCTTCGCGCACGGCAATCTTGCGTCGCAACAAATCAGCTCGGTCGTCTCGCCAAAACCAAGTCGTCAGTTTTGGGATGCTATTGGTCGGCCAATCACGCATCTCCAGGCGGAAGCCTGGCGCGGGGACGTTCCAGTCATTCCACCAAACGAGCGTGCTAGTCGGCTTTGCTGCGTTCAGCGCCTCCAACTCCAGCCAGACCAGGCCGGGATACGTTTGCTGAACACGGTCGGCGTTGATCTCTTCTTTCTCGAACACGATCGTTTGTTTGAGTACACTCGACTTCAATCCTTTGATCTCGTTCTCCATTAGTGAAACCAGCCAGCCGTCTTTTTCTTTACGCAGCGCGCCACGTGCTTCCAACTCCGGCTGGCGGGCGAGCAAACCTCGCCGCAGCATCAACTTCTCGTCCTCCCGACTCAGCACCATGAACAGCTTCTGCGCAGGCAGAAGGTGCAAATCGATTTGCTGCTTTGACAATGTGCTCGGCACCGCCGCCTTGCAATCACTCGGTGCCACGGTCTTCCAGTTCAAGGCGCGGTCGTTGTGAAAATTGATTGGATGGTTCATTGTTTTTTCGTCGACAATCACCTGTAAGCGTGGCCGAATCAAGTCCTCCATGACGATACCAAGTTTGTCACTCTCTGGTACGTCAAGGAAGCGGCTACCCAAGCTGAAGCTGTCCACGACCTTGAATTGCGCTTCGGCTGATTTGAATTCGTCGGCATCCACATTCTTGTCGATGAAACAGACGAAGACCACCGTAATGCCGGGATGAAGGTCCCTGGCTCTCCTGAGTTCGTCCACCAGTCGTTTGGTGCGATCGCCGGTCTCGTCCTTGAAGGATGCGTTGTCATCGCCGTCGGTCAAAACCAGGAGCACCTTCGGGCCTTTGAATCCTGCTGGGAATCCCTCCTCCATACTCTTGATCATCGTCTCGGCGATCGGCGACCCGATGTCGCCGGGCGCCTGGTCAAGACTCGAAAGCAGCTTGTCGAGTTCGCCTTTCTGTTGCCAGGGTGTAGGCGAGCGGAATAGCGTTGCGCCGGTCTTGAAGTCGGCACCATTCCCGCTGCCCAGCCCATAGAGGCTGACTAAGGTGTTGTCAGGAACCTTCTTGAGAACATGCCCTAGAGCGTCGAGAGCGAAATCGAAACGTCGCCTTTCATTCGCTTTCTTGTCGGCAAATTCGTGCTTTTCACCCTGCTTGGGATAGCGGAATTTCATGCTGCCGGAGTTATCAAGCACGATGCTGATGGCCCCATAATCAAACGTCGATTCCATGCGGACGGCGAACGATGATTCCGTGGGGGAAGGGAAATTACACACGATCGCGTTCGCCTGCGAGCGCACCGTATACGATGATTCGATAACGTGCTGCCCGCGGTATAGGGCGTGGACCTTGACCGTGGCATCCTCTTTGCCGGAGAAATTAGTCTTGTCCAGAACAAAGGCGTCGTCGAATTTCGGCCAAGTATTCATGGCTGTTCGTGGCCAGACTTTTTCGGTCATTTTGCCTTTCGTTACTTCCAGCCAAACCATCGGTGTACCGAGCGGCAATTTCTCGTCGGCCTGCAACCTGTATCTCAATAAGAAGTCGGATTCGGTAGTCCAGTGCAGCTTGTCGAGTTTGCCAAGCCGCAGTTTCCGCGGCAAAAATCGAGCCTTCAATGCACCCAATTTCTCGAGGAGCGTCTCGGGAATCGGGCGTGAGCCGAAGAGTCCGCGTGCACCTGCGAGGAATGATTCGCCGGCGCTTTCGTAGTAGCGTTCTTCACGTTTCAGATTTGGCTCGAACCAATGGTCCTCCAAAGTTCGTTCGGCGAGACTACAGAACAGATCGCCCATTCGCAACCGGCGCAGGCGGTCAATGGCGTCAACGCGATTGTTCAATGCGTCCCTGACCTGATCCACGTACGCACCGGGAATCGCTCGGCACTTATTGGCCGCCGCTATCAGATTGGGAGTCACTTCTTCGGCTTCCTCGGCTTTATCGACGATATCGATCGGCAATCTCAGCAAGAAATTGCGGGCTGATTCGTCGATGCTGTCCGAATCCAGGGTCCGGATTTCGACGATTGATCTGAGGCTGGCGTGCAAAAGATAGCGTTGCCGTTTCAAGCGGATTTCGAACGATTCCTCCGCCTCGGTCTGTCCTTCGGGATTGGGGTTCTCCAGCAATGCTGTGGAAATTTCGCGCTGTTTGCGCAACAGATCGACACGCAGCTTAATTTCATCGCCTTCCTCAATGCCAGCTGGCGGCACGCTGAGGGCAACATTGATAGCGTGCCAGTTTTTTTGCTGCCGGGCGAGCGTTCTCAATTTTTCAGCGATGGCTTGATATTGCTTGCGGATCGAACTGGCCTTGGTTCGAATTCGATCCACGAGTTCGACCGACGGAAGAGTCATGCGATCCTTGGCATCGAGAGCTCGGTTCAGCTCGCTTAGGCTGATGCTGATTTCGTGACCGGCTAGACGCAGCGCATCCAGTTCCGCTTTGTGCTGATCGCTTACCGTAACCGACGCCAGCCAGGCAGCTTGGTACGGGAATTCTGAGGAAACCACATCCCGAACCACCAAGGCCTGTTGCAGAGCTTCAGCTCGGATACGTACCAATTCGTATGCCTTTTTCGCCTCGGTTAGCTTCTTGTGTCCCGCGATACCGTGGGTAGCTGGGTCGCCGAAGAGAAGGTCTTCGCCGTCTCGTCGTACTTTGTCAGCATCTGTCAACGCATTCTGAATCCAAGGAAAAATCGTCTCCGCGTAGAGTTCGCTGTTCGAATCCGTACTGGGTACGCTCAGGGCGGCGTCCTCGGCCAAGGCGCGAACTTCCACGGCAAGCTTGATGGTTGCAATGCCAAGATTTGGGTCGGCCTCTTGCAGCATTCTCAAGAGCTGCGTTTCGGCTGGGCGTTGCGGGGCAGCTAATTCATTATCGATTTCCGCCATACGTTCCCGCTCGCGCTGCCAATCGAGCGGCCCTTGCATATCCCGAAGAATCATCTGATTGAAACGTGTACGTAGATACTGCTTCTCCATCTGCGAGTTTTCCCGAAAACGGCTGAGTAGCTTGGTTTTTTCCCCCAATTCTTCTGGCTTGGCGTTGTCGAACTTGTGCAAGCTACTCAGATATTCCTGGAGCTTTGAATCGCGCAAATCGACTGGGGGCGTATAGCCCAGCACGCGGTACATCGAGAAATTGTTGCCAAGGCAGGCATAAGAACCCGCCAACGATCGTTTGGTTGTCAGGTAGTTGTACAGTGTGTCCAGCGTTTTCTTGACTTCATGGGCTTTGCGCGTGGGATCGCCGGCACGTTGCAGCTGTTCAAAGCGCAGAAGGTTGTCCTGATAAAGACGCCAAATGTGCGGGCTGTGAACAAACGCGGCCTGGCCACTCTTGAGTTCCTTCCATCGCGTCCACTCGGATTTCAGGGCTTCCAGGTTCAACGGTGTTGGCGGAAGAGATTTCTTCTCATGTGTGTTTGCGATGTGCACCAGATCGATTTTCATCGCGCGAGTTTCCGCTGCCAAAAGAATCGGCGTCTGATTTCTAGCGCGGTTTGCCTGGGCCCAGGTATCGACGCTTGCTTTCACGTAGTCGAAGAGGCTTTGAGCAGTTACATTCGTCTGCCGATCATGTCCGGCGCCTTTCAAACCCTCGATCACAAAATGGGTGAAGACACTGCTCTGCAATTCATCGGAACCCCATGAACACTGCTCCGGGCTGCATGAACAGATGACCGCCAACTTTTCGTTGCTCTTGATCTCGTCGCCATATTTTTCCTGCAAACGTTGGACGAAATTATTTTGCAACATGCCAATCGGCCAATGGACGTCCGCAGCGCTAACATCGAGAATTAGAAGAATATTCTCGTTTTTCACCGTTTTCAAACTGTCGAGCACTTTGCGAAACGACACCAACGAATGGTCGAAATCTTTCGGCTGATGGACGGTGAAGTTCGGCAGCAGGAAGGCGTCTTTCTCATCCGCGAAACCGTGCAGAGAGATGCACACCACCAAGGTGCGTTCCGAAGTAATGGGAATTTCATTCCACATCTCGTCCCAGCTTTTCTCCTTCAACTCGACCGGAGCGATGCCGACGCGGCGCATCTTGGTCGGCTGTGTCAGCCAAAAACGCGAGAGGCTCTTGAATAAGACCTCGTCGTCGGCCACCTCTTGGTCCATCGCCAGCAGGCCACTCCAACCATAAACATTGTTCGGAAATAGGAGGTTGGTTTCGTAGCCCGAGCCGATCAGCACAAGGCATGCCGGCCTGATGGGCCGCAACCAATGGAGAACGAAGCCGATGCTGACAGCTAGAGTAATTAGGGAGACCAGACCGATAATCCGTTTTATACGGCGTCTGGTCGGTAGGCCGAACGTGCCGCTCGCAGCAGTCCCATCTGGCTGCCAAGGTTTGCCAACGCTGGGTTTGACTTCGTCAGTTCCAATGTCGCGCCAGTCAGGTTTTAGATCCTTTTCCATGCCGAGTTCCTAGCGAATCTATTGCGCGAATCAGAAACCAATTGTCAGGAAATAGCTAATTTCGTCTTATTGTTCTCAATCATGATGCCACCGACAAAAGTCGCTTTACGAGCCGGAAACGTAAGCGACGGACTGGAGAAATCCGTCGCTTACGCTTCCGGCTCGTACTTTTGTCGGTCGCGTCAATCATTGTATCGCCTGTACCCCCAAGGCAATTTCAGTAATTTCCTTCTACAACCCTTCCAAACCTTCCATTTTCTCGATGCTTCAAACGATTATTCTGCACTTTCCAGCAATTTTTCGGCACGGTTCAAAGGCGGGTATCACGAACACGAAACGAGCAGTCCGCTGCGAAGGCGGCGCCAATACCCGCGACGGCTCTACCAGCCGCGACATGTGGCGCGAGCGAATGGAGAAATCGGACGAAGAAGCACGCCAACTTTTTTGAACACCTCGGGCATTCCGCCCTGGACCAAGCCGCTCGACAAACTATACCTTGAACGGCTAGACTTGTCCGATTTATTGAACGGTGGCACAGACATTCCTGTCTGTGCTTGGGGTTTACACAGACAGGAATGTCTGTGCCACCGATGTGACAATTCAAACCGCGTGAAGTGTAAGTGCGATCTGACCCTGACTCTCCTACACCGTTTTTCTCGGCAACATATAAAGCGAAAACTGCACTGAGACGTTGCGGCCGGCGGTCCTGACCGTCAATCTTCGCTCATTCTGGATGTTTCCGACGATCAAGTTCTCGTTGAGCCTCAGGGCAAGCATGAGCGAGTTCTTGACGTTCAGCCACTCTGGATTCATCGGGTCTTGCGTCACTTCAAAATACACCTGTCCGGAGACCCTTGGCAGCGCTTGTGGCGGAAGGTGTTCGGCTACGAAGGGAAGGCCCGTGCCCCCCCGTCGAAACAGGTTCTCAACACGGTCTGAGCTGCCAAGCTTCATGTCAAGTTGACCGGCTTTTGTCATTAGGTCCACGCATTCCACCGGTTCGAGGTTGCTTTGCACGCCAATAAACATCTGCCAGGCCGGGTCCATCCAGGCCGGTTCCAGGCTACACTGCATGCGTAAGCCAGCGCCAATGAATGGCCGTTCCTTGTACTCCGGTTCCATGACCTTATTGAACAGAGCATCCAGGTGGAACTTCAACTGCGAGAAGCACGTACCAAGGTCGTCGTGATTGTACAGCGGTAGATCGGGTGGACGGCGCGTTTCGCTGAAGATTGCCATTTGCCCAACCAAGCGGCTCAATTCCAGAAACATATGCCAAGGATGCACTCCTGGGGTCGAGATTAGGAGACGGAGAACGCTGTTCGCCGCGTTGAGTTGGTGCAATTGTCGCAACAGCAGAACGTCGCCAGGAGCCTGTCGATCGAAGGTGACCCCTTGCGCGGACATTTGCCCGACGAGCCAATCGGCCTTCTTGTCGAGGCGATCACAAAGGCTGCGTAGGATATTCTCAGCTAGTGGCTTCCAGCCATCGCATCTTAGAAGAGGGGGAATGAAGGAAACATCAAGCTGCGGCCTGCCGTCGGTTTGCGCATTTTTTTCGAGCCTGGCGATCGGTAACACCTCGTAGCCGCTTCGATCTTGATTACCGATGAGCAGTTGGAAGTTGACGGCGCGAAGCGGCACGGTCTGCGGATTTTCGCCACTGTTCTCGTCTTCGAATTTCTGGATGTCTTGATAGTAGCGAAAATCGATGTCTCGCTCTGGCGCGATATTGCGCCGCCCCAACGAAAGCGCGGGGGCCGCGAGGTAGACCATCAGATGACGCACGTCTTTCGCCTGAAACGCTGGACGCAGATCAACAGCAGGCAAAACGCCGTCGAGCGGGATGACTACCGGCGTGCCGTCGCGCATTCGGGCTTCCAAGGAATGGATCACCAGTCGATGGTTGGCCAGCGCTTCCTGGTCGAGAACCAACGAGCGCAGCCCCCAGTTGTAGTGCAGATCCCAGGCGTGGTTACGCAGACTCACATCCACGAGATGGCGGTATTCGGCCTGGAAGTGTTGCGGACGAATGAAGATTCCTTCTCGCCAATGCACCGCACCTGTGGTCATGCCGCTCCCCTTGTTTATTTCGCCACACGCCGCGAACGACTATTGCAAAAAACAAAAAAAATCTTTGTCCAAAACGAAAATCATCCCTGTATAATATTCACCACGGAGATTACAATACTTTTTTTGAAGTTTCATGCCAGAGAAAACCTCGACAATCGTCGGGTTTGTGATAAGTCAACTTCTGGCAGCTTAGTTCTCGAAAGGAACAACCATGGCAGAGAGTCAACAAAAGAAACTGGATCGTGTCCGCCGGCCACGCGTGCAAATTACGTACGAAGTCGAAACGGGCGGGGCGATGGAAAAGAAGGAATTGCCGTTCGTGGTTGGCGTATTGGCGGACCTTTCTGGTTCCCCGAAGGCACCTCTTAAGGCGCTCAAAGAACGCAAAGTGGTGAACATCGATCGTGACAACATTAACGACGTTCTCGCCGGAGCGGCGCCGCGCGTGGCGATCAAGGTGCAAAACAAGCTTACCAGCGAGGATACGAAACTTGCCGTTGAGTTGAACTTCAAACACATGGACGATTTCGAGCCGGCCAATATTGCCGAGCAAGTACCTGCTCTTAAGGAATTGCTTGAGATTCGGCAGCGATTGACCTACCTCCAATCGAAGATGGAAGGCAACGACAAGATCGAAGCACTTTTGGCGGATGTGCTGGCAAACACTGATAAGGCGAAGGAAGCAATTCTCAAGGCTAAGGCAGAAGAAGCACCGAAATGACTTCGAGTTTCCTTGTGCTGTCTGTCCGCGACCCGAAGCAAAGCGCGGACAAGACGAATACGATGGTTGATGTGTGTTCGCCCGTGATTCTTTCTGGATTGCGGGTGAACTTTCAAATTGGAGAGTGCTGATCGATGGATTCTGACCAGATGTACAAGTCCGGAAATCTTTCCGGGGCCATTGATGCGCAAACCGCCGTCGTAAAGGCAAGCCCAATCAACCAGGGCGCGCGTCTCTTCCTTTTTGAGTTGCTCGCATTCGCTGGTGAACTCGATCGCGCTAAGAGGCAAATCGACGCAATCCAATCCGATCAACCCGAGATTGTCGTCGCCGTTGCCGATTATCGTCACGTAGTGGAAGCTGAGATGTTGCGCCGCTTGGTTTTCGGGAAAAAGGCTCAACCGGAATTGCTTGCACCACCACCCGAACATGTCCGACAGCGTATTCTCGGTTTGGGGAAGCTGGCCGATGGCCTCACGAGCGAGGCTGCCGATTTATTTCAGCAGGCGAACAGCCAAATCCCTGAAATCAAGGGCATGCTAGACGGCGTACCGTTCGATAATTTGCGTGACGGGGACGATTGTCTCGGCTCGGTCTTGGAGGTTTATTCAAAGGGGCGCTATTTTTGGGTGCCGCTCGAACAAATTGAATCGATCACCATGAACAAGCCCCGTTTCCCGCGAGATCTACTGTGGATTCCAGCGCATTTGGAAATGAAGGAGGGAGACGCAGGTTCGGTATTCTTGCCGACAATTTATCCTGGAACAGAACAAGAAACGGACCCCCAACTCAAGTTGGGCCGATTGACCGATTGGCGCGGTGAAGCGATGCAGCGAGGAGTCGGCGTGAAAGCTTTTTTTGTCGGAGACAAGCCGACGAGTATTCTTGATTGGCGCAAGCTGGATATCTCGGCGTAAGCCTCAAGCAGCAAGCATTTATTCAATGATCGACCATCTCTTCCCCTACTTTGAACGCGAACTGCGTTATGTCAACTTGCTGACCCAGGAATTTGTCCGTCGCCATCCCAATGCGGCGGATCGCCTTGGCTTGGAAGCGACGGGTAGCGCCGATTCGCATGTGCAGCGGCTACTCCAAACGTTCGCGCTCCTCGCAGGACGCACGCATGCGAAGATCGAGGACGAATATCCCGAACTGACCGATGGTTTACTGCAATTCCTCTATCCACATTTTCTAGCGCCGATTCCGTCAATGGCGATGGTTCAATTCGACCCCGACCCGACTCGTGTGCAAACGCCGCAAGGGTTTACGATCGCAGCTGGCAGCATGGTCAACGCTGCGACAGAGCCGGTGGCATGCAAATTTCGCTCCGCATATGGGGTCACGCTGTGGCCGATCCGAGTGTGCCGAGCCAGCTTCCGCGTACCACCCTTTCCGCCGGGGTTACAGCCGCCCGCAGGAGCTGTGGCGGCGGTGCGCCTCGAATTGGAATGCGCCGGCGAAATGTCGTTTTCGACGTTGAAAATGGAATCGCTACGGTTCTTCCTTTCCGGCGATCCGCAGATGGTGCCCGAACTGTACGAAGTGCTCCTAAATCACGCGTTGCAAATCGTACTAGTGTCCGACAATACCGCAAAGGGAGCGGTGACGCTTTCTCCTGACACGTGGCTGCACCCTGTCGGGTTCAATCGCGACGAGGGGATGTTGCCCTATCAGGATAATTCACGGATGGGGTATCGTTTGCTGACGGAATTTTTCACTTTCCCGGCTAAATTTCAGTTCATTGAGCTGCGCCGGCGTATGGGGGGAACCGAACCACCTCTTTGGGCGCAGTTCGCGAGAAATGGTTTTGGTCACAAGTGCGAGATCCTCATTTTTTGCAGCAAGACGAACAAAACGCTTGAGCAAGCGGTCGATACTGAGACATTTCGCTTGGGATGCACCCCAGTCGTCAATCTTTTTGAGAAAACCGCCGAGCCAATTCGGCTTCTTCCACGCCTTCCAGAATACCAGATCATTGCGGATCGGATGACGCCGAAGGCCGTCGAAGTCTATTCGATTTCAGAGGTTAGCACCTCCAATGCCACGGAAAACCGCGTCACGCGATACCCCGCGTTTTACGATCTAGATCATTGCCAAGGAACACGTGACAAGAAGATTTTCTGGTACACGACGCGCCAGCGGTCGTTGGTGGAAAATGATTCAGGCACGGATGTTTGTGTTTCTCTAGTCAACCTGCAGTTTGAATCGTGCTGGCCAACTGACGATCTGTTGCACATCCAATGTCTGTGCACGAATCGAGACCTACCGTTGCAGATTGGAGCCGCTGGCGGGTCGGTCGCATGGAAGCTAGAACTGCCGGCTCCAGTCAGCCGAGTCACGTGCTTACGGCCGCCGTCGCCTCCCTTGCGACCGGCATCTCGTACCGGCGGCGCGTGGGAACTGATTTCGCACCTGTCGCCCAACCCGCTCTCCCTACACGGAAGAGGTGCTGGCCGATTGGCGCTTCGCGATATTCTTCGACTCTACGATTTTTCCGATCCTGCTGCCGGGCAAAAACACTTGAAAGAACAGGCGTTGCAGATCGTCGAAGGGGTTCTCGATGTACGCTATCGCCGCGTGCTCGGACGAGTGCCGAGCGACCCGCAGCGTGGCCTCTGTCGAGGCGTCGAAGTGACGGTGGAGATAGATCCAACACGTTTTCCGCAACGCGGAGCGTTCCTGTTTGGAATGGTGCTGGAACGTTTTCTGGGGCTGTACGCCACTACGAATTCGTTTACCGAATTGATTCTTAAGTCGCACCAGGCAGTGCTCAAGAATTGGCCTGCCCGAACGGGTGAAGTTCCACTACTGTAGACCGAACGCCAATTACGATTCTGAATGTTGAACGCTGGTTTCCCATAAAGGTCACGGCGGCATCAGAAATAGTCCTACTGGAGAATTCGATGGCCTCACTTTCCTTGAAAGTCCTCGTAGCTAAATTAAATACGGTCTGTCGACGGGCTTTAGAAGGTGCGGCGGGACTGTGTATGTCTCGCACGAATTATAACGTCGAGCTTGAACATTATTTGCTGAAATTGATCGAGGCCGACGATGCGGATGTGCCTCGCATCTTCAAACAGTACGAAGTAAATGTCGGCGTCGCGGTGAACGAGTTAACCCGCGCACTCGATAAGCTAAAGACCGGCAACGCACGGGCGCCGGAGCTATCGGTCGATATCATTGATGCCCTTCGAGAGGCCTGGGTGATGGCCTCGCTGCAATACCAGACTAACCGAATTCGTTCGGGCATCCTGTTGGCGTCGCTGCTTTCGGATCGCAACCTGTCGCGGCGGTTGCTGACGAGTTGTCCCTCCCTGAAGAACATTTCTGCCGAACAACTATCCGATGGCCTGTACGCCATCGTTAAGGGCACTAGCGAAGATCAGGCCGATTCAGCGGAAGCCTCCAGCGCCGGCGGCCCGGTCAGCGACGGTCAACCCGCAGGAAACAGCAAGACTCCCGCTCTCGATCAGTACACGCTCAATCTGACCGATCGCGCCCGCAAGGGCGAGATCGATCCGGTCATTGGCCGGGATTTTGAAATCCGCCAGGTCATCGACATTCTCACCCGACGTCGCCAGAACAATCCGATCTTAACGGGCGAGGCAGGCGTCGGCAAGACGGCGGTGGTCGAAGGTTTCGCGCTGCAAGTCGTCGCCGGCGAGGTTCCGCCGCCGTTGCTCAACGTCGTGGTTCGCACGCTGGACCTTGGTCTTTTGCAGGCAGGCGCGGGTGTCAAGGGTGAGTTTGAGAATCGGCTCAAGCAGGTCATCGCCGAGGTGAAGAGCTCGCCGCAACCAATCATCTTGTTCATCGACGAAGCGCATACGATGATCGGCGCCGGCGGCGCGGCCGGGCAGAACGACGCCGCCAACTTGCTGAAACCAGCGCTGGCGCGTGGCGAGTTGCGCACGATCGCCGCCACGACCTGGATGGAGTACAAGAAATACTTCGAGACTGACGCTGCGTTGAAACGTCGCTTCCAGGTCGTAAAGGTTGACGAACCGGAAATCGCCCGCGCTATCGCTATGATGCGCGGCCTTGCGGGCACAATGGAGAAGCACCACCAGGTGCGTATCCTCGACAACGCTTTGGAAGAATCAGTCCGCCTGTCGCATCGCTACATCACCGATCGGCAATTGCCGGACAAGTCGGTGAGCCTGCTCGATACCGCCTGCGCCCGAGTGGCGTTGAGCCAGAGTTCCGTGCCGCCGGCGATTCAGGACTGCCGTCGCGACGTGGAACGCTTGGTTGCCGAGGCGAACATTCTCGAACGCGAAAGTCATCTTGGAGCCAATCATCAACAGCGCATCGGTGAAATTGTTGAGAAGAAGGCGGTTGTCGAGAATCGACTGAAAGCATTGGAAGAACGCTGGGTAGTGGAAAAACGTCTGTCCGGCGAAATTCAGGCGTGCGCGAACGCCCTCGACGCTCACCGCGTTGCCGACCCAAAGGCGGCGGAACGCCTTACGGAAGTACAAGAGCAAGCACATCGCGCCTCACTGGGTGCTCTGGAAAATGAATTGACAACACTGCAGGGAGAGGAACCGCTCGTTCTGCCACTTGTCAACGGTCAGGCGATTGCCAGCGTCGTATCCGGCTGGACCGGCATCCCGCTCGGGAAAATGGTGCGCGACGAAATTCAGGCCGTGCTCTCGCTCAAAGATCGACTGCAAGAACGCGTCATTGGCCAATCGCACGCGCTTGACGCCATCGCCCAGCGCATTCGCACCTCGCGTGCCAACCTGACCGATCCGCGCCGCCCGATCGGCGTCTTCATGCTCGTCGGCCCCAGCGGCGTGGGCAAGACCGAAACGGCCATGTCGCTCGCCGACATCCTCTTCGGCGGCGATCGCAATATGGTTGTCATCAACATGTCTGAATACAAGGAAGACCACAAAATCTCCCGCCTCACCGGCTCCGCACCCGGTTACGTCGGCTACGGCGAAGGCGGCGTTCTCACCGAGGCCGTCCGCCGCAAGCCTTACAGCGTCGTGTTGCTCGATGAAGTCGAGAAGGCCAACGTCGCCGTCCAGGAAATTTTCTATCAGGTCTTCGACAAAGGCATGCTCCAGGACGACAAGGGCACCGAAGTCAACTTCAAGAACACGATCATCATTCTCACGTCCAACGTCGGCACCGATACGGTAATGAAGCTCTGCGCCGACCCGGATACTCGCCCCGATCCGGAAGCCCTCGCCGAGGCGCTGAGACCGGATCTGCTGAAGGCCTTCAAGCCTGCCTTATTGGGTCGCATTTCGGTGATCCCGTATTATCCCCTCGATGACGTCATGCTCAAGAGCATCACTCGGCTGCAATTGAAAAAAATCGGCGATCGTCTTCGCGAAAACCATCGGGCGGCGTTTTCCTACGACGATACGCTCTTATCGACGATCGCAAGCCGATGCAAGGAAGTGGAAAGCGGCGCCCGCAACGTCGACCACATCCTCAGCGGCACTTTGTTGCCGGAGATGGCGGGCGAAATATTGAGCCGCGCAGTCGAAGGGCGGGCGGTCAGTTCGGTACATGTGACCGGCACGGCGGACGGGAAGTTTGTTTACCAGATCAGTTGATGATGATCGACGGCAAACAGTCGATATCGAAAAAGCGAACAACCGCGTCCTTTGGCCGACGGTACAGGTTCGCTTTTCGATCAGCCCAAACGCCTAAGAAAAGTAGTTCGCTATGAACTCTCTTGGACTATTGGCCGTTTTGTTGAGCCAATAGTGGAAAATCGGAACTGGGTGTTTTCGGCGTTGTGGGTTTTCTGGAAGACGCAGAACCTATAGAGTTCATCTTTTTCATGGTGCTAGTGCTCCGACCAGCTTGAGTTGACAGGGCCGTGGGGCCATGCTTTCCAGCCTGGCCCCACGGCCCTGTCAACTCTGTCTTTTCGCACCACTAGCCGTTCAAGGCATAAATTATCTACCGACACGCATATTCCTCCAGCACACAGGTGAATGTGTGCTGGAAATGCTCGAATTTGCGTCTAAGCGGTTGTCCCTGACAACCGCTCATTTTTTCTGCACCATTGCCAAGAATCATCGGCTTGTTCCTCAGAAACGAGGAGAAATGGCTTCATCACCAGCGGCCGGCGAGTTGTTGGGGTTCTTTGGCTGCGGACTGAAAGCGGGCCAGGCGGACGCCGTCGCGATTGGGAAGAGAAGTTACTACCATCAGGCCGTGATCCATGAGGCATTCCAGGGCGGCGTCGCGAAGAAATACTTCGGCGCAAGGCTTCATGTGTGCCTCACCTTCGTCGCGGTAAATATGGACTGGCAGGCCGTTGATTTCCGTGCGTTCATCGAGGTTCAACTGCCAACCCGATGCGACGAAAGCCTCGGCCAACCAAACGCCGCACAGTACAGCGCCCGAACCCCAGAGGTAAGATTCGTGATCGGGCGTGGGCATTTCCTCGAAGTGAAAAGACTCGGTTTCTGCGGCGTCCTTGCCATAGGGCAGCCGAAGCAAGAACCGCGGCGCCACAAGGCCGAGGAAGCGAGAAACGTCCATGCCCTGGATCATCTCCCAGGCGGCGGCGATGGCTGGGTCCGGCTTCCACGACCGCGGATCCGGCGAGGCCGCCAACGACGGGCATCCGACCAGCGCCGGTACAGCACCCGCCAGAATCGGCGTGCGGGTACGTGATGACACCATTGCCATTGACGCCAGCAACTCAAGATCGGCGATGGCGTTGCCGAACAACTCAAGGCTAACGACGGACGCCCACGGCTTGTCTGCCGCTCCCTCGATGACCGCGCGGACAAAGACACTGTCGCGCGGATCGTTTTGCGCGAGATCCGCACGCATTTCGTCAACACTTGTGTCGAGCACGAAAATCTGGAGACTAGCATCCGTCGGCAGCCGTTGAACGAGAAGGAAAACGCTTCGCCAGGCGGCTTCCAGCGACTGAAATGTGGGATCATGCAGGATGGTGCGCATCTGCGCACCGATGGCGTGTTCGACGACTAAGGCGTATTCCTTCTGATTTGGATCTGCCTTCTCAACGAGGTGCGGTTCCACAATGTCGCGAAGGAATCGCTGCCAATCGCTACGCCCCGACGCCTGGGTTTGCTTCGTATTGAGCAGTATTTCTTCAAGTATGCCGGGCGTGGCAATATTCTGCGGTTGCACCGTCGTTGGTGCAACATCGGGGAGTTTGGCCCAGGTGCGAATTTTGGCGGCTGCCTGCTGAAACGTGGCCGGATTCCCGATCTCGGTTTGCAATGTCCGCAATTTGTCGAACACCGGAAGGCTCCTGAAAAGCCCGTCCGGATGGAAGTCATTCAACTCACGAAATGAAATCGTCAGTTCCATCCCGGCATCAGAGTTCGGAAGCGTTACACTCGGCGACAGCCTGGCCAGAATTTCGTCAAAGTTGTCGCGATCAATGAAGATTGGCTTGCGCTGGTTGGAAGCGATGAGATTGTCGCGATTTCCGCTGAGATTGCCGCAGACCAGAAGCCGGAATGGTGTATCGGGCGGTATTTCGGTCGCGTCCCCTCCCGCGCCTGACGTGAGATGTACGTTGCCGAAACGCAAATTCAATGGAGATGTCATGCCGAAACTCCAGTTTGTGAGAGTTGAATAAGATGTCGATTCCAGGTTTAGCCGCTCGCCTTTGGCGAGCGCGATCTCTGTGTACACGTTCGCGCTCGCCAAAGGCGAGCGGCTAAACGGAACTTGGGGTATTTCTACGAAAGGAACAAGGCATGCTCAAAGACAACATTTTTCAGAAGATCATCGACAAGCAAATCTCGGCCAAAATAGTACATGAAGACGCGCAGTGCCTGGCGTTTCACGATGTCGGCCCGCAGGCGCCAACGCATGTGCTGATAATCCCGCGCAAAGTCATCCGCACGCACGCTGACCTGACGGATGACGATCGAGAGCTGCTCGGGCATATGCATCTCATCGCCGTGAAGTTGGCAAAGGATTTGAAACTCGACGACGGCTATCGCATCGTCATCAACTGCCAGGATCGCGGCGGGCAGACCGTGCCTCATCTGCACATGCACTTGCTCGGCGGCCGGGATTTTCACTGGCCGCCGGGGTGACTCGCGGCCGAGACTTCGTTTTTCGTAGTTAGCCAGCCAGCCATTGATGGCGGGCTATGGGAACTTAATTCATGATCGACCGCACGCCTTCGGTGTCGATTTTGCCCGTTTTCCGGTTGTAGAGCACCTTGGTGGAAGTCGCGACGGTGGATTGTTGGCCGTCCACCATCTGGAATAACCGGACGACGTTGCCATTCAATCCTTCGAGGATGATGATGTCGTTCTTCTCATCGTACTTGAGGATGTCGGCGGTTCCCAGATATTTATCGGTGCGGAAGAAGACGTTCTGTTGAGCGATCATGGTCTGGGAAACGCGGTCGAGGTTCTGTTCGCCATCGACTTTCAGAATACCGCAGCGGAGGTAAAGGCTGTCTTTGGAAGGATTGTCGGGATCCAGTTTGGCGTTGATATCAATCGACGGGAAATGGAAGACTTCGACGCCGCCGTTGTCGCCAAAGAAAGTGGCGTTTCGCGTGGCGGCCTTGGTGTTTGAGAAAGCCCGATCGCGAAACTGAATGCGGGTGAGCTTCCATACGCCCGAGGCATTCTTTTTCGGCTCGACCGGCGCCATCGGGATCGGGGCAGCCGTAAGATCGGTGGCGCTCATGCCAAGAAAGCGGACTTCGCCTGGCCCGGTGAAGTTCGTCGGGCCTGCCTGGTTGTCCATCGTCGCATCTCGAGCGATGATGATGTTGCGTTGTTTGAGATGTTTCACTGTGCCAATGACATCGACTTTGGCGTCGTCGATAAACACGTTGCGATCACACAGGATGCGGTCGATCTTGGCGGTTTCCTGGTCCTTCTTCTTTTCACCTTTATCACTCGCCTGTTTGAACGATACCTGGCGGTCGAGGATGACGGTCATATTTTGGCACTGCATCTTCGCGAAGGCGCCGACTTCATGCGCCATCACACCGCCGTAGAAATAGGCATGTCGGCCATCGAACGTCATGTTCTGATTCCAGTGAATGCGGATGCGCGTGTTTTTCTTGGTCGTCTCGGACCCGTCAAGATTCTTGTTCGAGAGCATCTCCATCGCCCCGGAACCATTGACGTCGGCCTGATTGGTGGATTGATTCAGAGTGACGATTCGGCCCCAGAGGGTCGAGTCGCCTATTTCGAGCTTGGCGAATTTCTCCTTGTCGCCATGAACGACGAGTGTATCGCCACCCTCCAGATGACGAAGCGTTAGGAGTTGGCCTGTGATGTCGATGCCTTTTTCATTGGCCTTCTCGCCAGCTTGAACGACACGGACGTTGCCTCGGCAATCCATCGCTTCGAGTTGTTTCTTCGATCCGAAATCGATGACGCGTGAGGTGATCTCGTTGCCTTCAACTTCAATCGGTTTGCGTTTTTTCTGATCCTTCGCAATGCCGGACACGGGCTTGATTTTGCTGGAATCCTCCTTGGCAAAATCCGGGAGCGTCGCGCCGACGACGCCCTTGTTCGGGGGGCCTACTTGGTGTTTCACCTCGGCCGGCAACTGCGTTGCGACCTGATGGTCGAAGATGACGGTCAGCCGAGCGGCGCGCCGAATGATCGTCTCCGGCGAGACAGCGTGCACGCGATCATAAGCTTCGAGCTTGGTAAGCTGCTGGCGCGAATTGCCGAAGGCTTCGTTGCGCCGGTTCGTGCTTTCGCGGTTGTTGCGCAGCCAGAGCTGGATTTTCTCGGCTTCTAATTTTTGCGGTTGAATATCGTCGATGAAAGCGGCATCACCGATGACGGTGATTTCGTCGAAGACCTGGCCGGCGTCCTTCTTCTGCTCCACGACGAGCGTTTCCCGCCAGTGAACGTGCGTTGGATAGGCCGGTTTCTCGATGTTTTTGTGATCGAGTAGATCGATGGCGCCCGGGCCGTAGGCGACGACCTTTTGGCCCTCGCCGAGGCGGTTCGCGCCGAAAAGATGCAATTCGCGGCATTTCATTTGGTGTCCGTCTTTGAAGGATTTGACGGGTCGATTCGCATCGCCTTTCAGAATGGTCACGGGGCCACTGACGGCATCGCCGGCGCGGTAGACGAATTCGGCGCCGTAGGCCGCCAGTCGTTCGGTGTCGAGCGCGAGAACGACTTCGTTGCCCGGTCGGGCGATGGCCTTGGCCGACTCGATGTCCTTGTCGTTGCCCGCGTTCGCAAGGGCGGCGTTGCCGACGATCGCCTTGCGGCGGAACTGGAGTTCAAGGCGATCGCAGGTGAGTTGATCGCGCGACTCCTTTTTGTCCACGGATTGAATGCGATCGACGTGAACCTGGTCCGGTGCAATCGGTGGGGTCGCGGTGCCAGTGGCATTTCCCTCGGCCGGCGGCGGGCTGTCGAAGCGTGCGAATTCCTTGGTCAAATCGTAGGTGAACGAACCGCCGGTTCGGATGTGGATGTGCGCCTTGCTGGCCGCTGCCGTTTCATCCGACACCGGTTGCGGCGCTGGCTTGCTGTTGGCAGCGCCGCCCAGGAAGCCAAGGCGAGAGTCTACCCAGAAATGCATCTCCACATCCGATCGAAGAACCAGCTTTTCCACATTGTGGCTATCGCCACTCACGGCATTTTGATTGACGAAAGTGCCTTTGGGACGCGGGGTGTTATTCTCGCGTGCCAAATGCATGTCGAGGCCCTTGCCGCGGATGACGGTTGCTGGCTTCGTTTTGTAATCGGTAACGCAGACAACGCCCTGGGTCCAGATCAGCTTTTGGCGATCTTCATAAAACAGCGGACCACCGGTGATAAGAATGTCTATGTCGTCGCTTTTCTCCGCCGACTTGCGATTGCTGCCGATCGTCACGCCCGGACGGCCGCCTTGCATCTCGACGGCGATGATCTTGCGGTTCGAGTTGGTCAGTTGGCTGAATTGTGTAATAGGCTGATCGAGCGTGATGATCGCGATATCACACTTGATCGTTGTGATCTCAGGATGCGCGCCGCGTGGCGTGCCTTTGTGGTACATGGCCACGCTGAACGGCGCCAGACGGATCGAGCCATTCTTCTTGTCGATGTTGAATTCCCCGGCGGAAAACGCGATGCCCTTGTCGGGCAGCCAAATACGCAACGGTCGGCGCATTTCTTCGCAGCCAGTGCCGAATCCTTTTTCCAGTCGCAGGTCGGCCTCGTTGCCGTTATCTCGATGCGGCGGAAGAATCACGTGGCCTTCATGCCCTAGCATGATCCGAGGAAGCGGGGGCAGACCGTCGATATTGCCAAGAAATGTCGAATACAGCGCGAACGCCACCAGACAGGCGGTTAGCCCGGCAAGCAGAATCAGTACGCGTTTGGGTGTCCACACGGTTCGGGTCCTTCTCGGCCGACTCTGAATGATTTTCAGAGCCGAAAGCGTTAGCGACGGAAGAAACCCACCGTCGCTCTGACGTTTCTCATGCGCGTCACACGTCTCGGTAGCGCGCGACAATCTCCTGCCAGCGGCCCTGGGCACGCAGAATCAATTCGATCACCTCACGCACCGCGCCACACCCGCCACTGGCAAGCGTCACATAATCGGCGTCTTCCTTCGCTTCGTCGCAAGCGTCCGCTACCGCCACCGCCAAACCACACGCGCGGAGCACCGGCATGTCCGGCAAGTCGTCGCCCATCGCACACACGCGATCCGCTGCGACGCTCAGCGATTGCAACATCTGCGTCAACGCGGCATGTTTGTTCTCCGCGCCCTGGATCACTGCTGCAATGTCCAGTTCCGCTGCTCGCCGATCGACGATTGGCGAACGCCGCCCGGTGATGATGCCTGCCTTCTTGCCAAGCCGCGTCCACAACTTCAGCCCTGATCCATCACGCACATGGAAGGTTTTGATCTCGGCGCCAGCATCGGTGTAGGTAATCGAGCCATCCGTCAGCACGCCATCGACATCCAGGATCAACAGGTCGATCTTCGCACATAGCGCGATCAAATCCGTCGAGGTTGTCATGCCGCGAGGCATTTGAATCTCCGAACTCTTCGATTGCGGCTCATGTGCTATCATGGCGAATTTTGAGCGCTAAGCCGCAAGCGGCAAATGTCACCTTACCCCGCCGCGCGCAAGTAGCTCTCGGCTTCTTCTCGCGACACCAAACCGATCAAGTCGGTAATGTCAATCATGCCTGCCGGATGCCCCGCCGCATCGACCACCGGCAACTCGCTGATCTTCCGCCGACGCAGCGTCTCCACGGCATCGCTCAACCGCGTGCCGATTGGGACGGTGATCGGTCGCGGCGTCATCACCTCGCGGATCGGACGGTCGAACGACTCGTCGCGATGCTTCTCGAACAGCCGCGCGAGATCGCTATCTGTGAACAGGCCGCTCAGCACACCAGTCTCATCTGTGAGCATGACCGCGCCGGTGCGTCGGCCAAGCCGGCGTTCCTGCGAGAAGACTTCGCGGATCGTCTTGCGGTCGTCGGAAATCCGCACGTCGTTGCCCTGTCGCATGATCGCTTCGACTTTCAACAACTTGCGTCCCAGGCTGCCCGACGGATGAAAGCGTGCGAAGTCCTCGTGCGTAAATTCCCGCATGCGCATGAGTACGAACGCCAGCGCATCGCCGACGGCAATCATCGCGGTCGTGCTCGTGCTCGGCGCCAGGCCCAGCGGGCAGACTTCTTCAAGCTTTCCAAGGATCAAAGCGACATCGGACGCCTTGGCGAGCGTGCTGTCCTCGTGGCCGGTAATCGATACCAGTGCGAGAGCCATTTGACGGAACGATGGCAATAGCTTCAGGACTTCTTCGGTCTCGCCGCTGTAAGACAGAGCGACGATGACATCGTGATGATGGATCATGCCGAGATCGCCGTGCAACGCGCGGGTGGCGTCGAGGACGTAAGCGCGCGTGCCGGTCGAGTTGAGCGTGCCGGCGATCTTTTGGCCCACGTCCGCCGACTTGCCTGTGCCCGTGATACAAACACGGCCAGGGCAACGGTGAATGAGTTCGATGGTTTGCAGAAAGGCGCCGTTGAGACCCTCGGCGACGTGCATAAGCGCCGCCGCTTCGCCTCGGATGATTTGCCGAGCGTAGTCCAGGCGATCGTCGACCAGTGGATTCGCGAGTTTCATGGGTGCATCCTTGCGAGGTGAGGGAGAGGCGTCCCTCATCCGCTCACGTTACAACGCTGCCGTGCGCTATCCGTCGTTTATAACGACCTGGCCAGGAAATGCAACGGCAGGGGAGTTTCGCCCTTCTCCATCAATCGGCAAAATCCGGCAAGTTGGTGACAAAAACAGAAAATGGGAACCTGGCTGGCAAGTGGGGCAAGATGCGCGGGAAGTGGACACTTCAGATTTCAGATTTGCTCGGCTTAGCGTTGGCCGAATCACATGCCGCCGCCGTTCAAGAGCCTAACCCTGATTCAGATATTTTGCAAACAGGCTCTTCGATGAAAGGGGTCGCGGCCAGCTCCGCGCGACACGAGTCGCCGGAACTGTTACCCCCCAACAACCGCGACCCCAGGACGCCTGAGGCCTGGTTAGAAAAAGTTATAACCGGGAACGACATCGGAGGCCAAACAAAAACGGAGAAAATTCAGAATAATTGTCGCTGGCAGAACGCGCAAGCGACGGTGATGCGCCCCGTCGCTTGCACGTAATGAAGTTGCGATTATTCAATGCTGGGAACAGACCATGTCCCGGCAAACAGGCACGATGCAACGATAAATAGTGAATGAAAAATGACGGATATCATCAACGATATCCGATGCCCTGGCATGTTACTTCGTCATTTATCGTTTACTATTTACTATTTACTATTTACTATTTATCGTTGCATCAGGGCCACGAGTTCGGCTAACCAGTTAGCGAATCAGCGCTACCCCTTCGGCAGCGGCGCGCCGCCACTTGGCGGTGGCGCTGGCAGCGGCGGCGGCGGAGCAGGCCCAGGCAGCGGGTTGCTGAACGGGGCCACAATGTGTGTCGGCTCCTCTTCAAAGATCGGCGTCGGGTTCAGCTCGCTCGAAAACTCCACGCGGAATCGTACGTCGCCTTCTTTCAACGCCTGGCACTCGAACAGGAACGTGATCTTTTGGCCCGGCTGCAAGTTTTCGACTCGGCCAAAGTTGATGAACTTGCCCGCGATCGCTTCCTTGGTCGGTCCCGAGGCGCGGATCGCCTTCATGAGGTCAGGCACGGTCGCCTTCACGTCGATCTTGTTGGCCGGCGCCGATCCAGTGTTCGTCAAGGTCATCTCGTAGATGACGGTCTTGCCGATTTCGACCGGATCGTTGCGGTCTTTCAGTTCCATCTTCAGAGCGGCGATACCGTCGATCTGCAGGCGTGTCGTCTGCTCCACGCGCACTCCGCCGTCGGCACTTGCGAGCGTCGTCTTCTCGGCGGCGAGGGTGGCCTTGAGGCATTCGCCCGTCAGCTCCAGCACGACTTCCTCGCCGGCGCGGATCGAGCCCAGATTCCAGGTCACTTCACCCGCAGCGTGTGTGCCGTTACGTGTGGCGACGACGAAGCGCACCTCCGACGGCAGGCGGTCGCGCACCACGACACCTGTCTGATCCGATTCGCCGTCGTTCTTGACGAATACCTTCCATTCCACAGGCCGACCGACGTAACGCCGATTCGGTCCTTCGATACGCAGCGACACCTTCGGCTTCTGCACATTGACGATCGCCACGACTTGCTGCTTCAGCCCCGCGCCGCTGGCGGTGACACGCAGACCGAGCGGGCCTTCGCGACTTGGTGTGAGCACGAGCGGCTCATCGCGCGTTTCGCCTGCCTTCAAGCCGGCAATCTTCTTCTCCAATATATTTCGCTTCTTGCCATCGGGCAGATTGAAAGCCTGTGGGAACTCCAGACCAACATCGTATTCGGCAACGATCTGAATCTCATCGAGATCGCCCGTACCCGGATTGCTGAGCCGAATCGCGTAATTGATCGGCACGTTAATCAGGCCGGTTTTCGGTGCGATGATCTCCGCTTTCAAACCCGGCATAGTGACGAGCGTGTTGAACTCGCGCTGGTCGTTCTGCCCTTCCGCGGTTCGCATCAACACGACACTCTTGATCGGCCCGGCATTGCGTGTGCGGAACGTCGTCTGCACGACATGCTGCTGACCGACGCCCAATGTCGGGAACGGGAACACAAGCCGGCCTTGTTGCGGTTCCGCTGGTGGGTTCGAGCTGACGAACTCCAGACCATCCGGGACCGGTAGCGTGAACTCGACCCATTGGCTGTCGATGCGGCCGTCGTTTTTCGCCGTCGTCGTATACGTGACGTTGGCACCGACCGCGGCGATAGCGGGGCCTTGATGATTGACCGTGACGTTTGGCGCAAGCCATTCGATCTCGGTTTCGCCTTTGACGATCGATACACCCGAACCGGTCGGCGTGCTGGGGTCTGGTGGACGGATCAACTCAACGCTGATGCGGTTCGTGCCCGACGTGGGTGCCAGCTGGCGGATGCGGACTTTGCCGAGACCATTGAGATCGGTGACGGCAATCTCTTCCTGCGCCTGACTGGGCAGCAGAACGGCCGGCGGACCACCGACAATCTTGTAGCGAACACGATACTGTGCGAGCGGTTCGCGCGAGGTAAACTTTGCGACTTTCGTGACGAATTCATGCTCTGTGCCAAACTTCTTGACAGCGCGGCCGGGAAATTCCCAAACGGCATCGACCCAGCGAATGATGACAGTTTTCATGCGTTTGTCCCAGTTATGGATACCGGGAACGACGACTTGAATGTGGGTATCGCCTTCGACGGGCGAGCTGACGACGCACCAGCTTTGGCCAGGGCGAAGCATCACATCGTCGGCTTGATTCGCGTTACCTCGCTGCAGGCGATGTTCGTGATAGTTCGTGAAACTCCAGGCGCGATGCCCGACGATACCGCCGCGACCGTGATGAATGCCGCTTTCGTCCACTTGCACGATATTCCCGCCAGTGATGGCCCATTCGACTATGCGATTGCGGCGCGGTACGCCTTTTTCGTCTCGCACCGTGGCGAGGATGACGACCTGCGACCCGACTTGGCTGGTCGAACCTCCGATCGGCTCGACGTTCACGTCCACAGCCTTCGGATCGAAATTCTCGTAATAACTCGGCCCGACCGGCCTGGCATGCGGTTGCAACACCTGCCCGAACGGAACCCAGTGTGGAAAATAGCTAGGATTGGAACTGCCGGCAAAACAGCCGGCGACGCCGACGATCGACGCGGCGAAGGAAAGAACGAACAGACGTCGGCCCCATGCCGTCATCGTCATGAAACTCCGAGCGAGAGAATCGGCATACCGATTCCGCGGGTGGTCTAGGTCACAGAGCCGAGGGGTATACGCGATCCTTTGGATTATGCAAGAGCAGAATTTGCACAGTTCCAAGCCGATGGGTGAGGTACTCCGAACCCTTGGGATCCCAGAGGTTCGGAGTACCTCACCTCTGGGCGTACGTCATCCCACTCTTCCATACAATACGTCCGCCCCGGGGTATGTCGTTGTGACATTTGCGCGGGCTGCCATTTCTTTCCCGCATGGAGAAGCTCATGAGCGCACCCAAACCACTCGGTCGGCGTGAAGTGATGCAAACCGCGGCGGTGCTGGGCATCGGCGCTAAACCGTAAGCGGCAGGACAAATCCTAACCACTTACTGCGTGCGTGGCTCTGACACCTTTGCAAATAAATCCTTGGAGTACCCACATGAAAACATTCCCAATCGCCGTAATCCTGGCAGCCGTCCTCGCTGGTTCCGCACATGGGCAGGCACCCAAGCGCGTCTTCGTCGTCAACACAGGCGACGGCACGGTGTCGCTGGTTGACATCGCCGGCATGAAGGAAGTCGAACGCTACAAGGTCGGACTCCGGCCTTATGGCATCGCCGTCAGTAACGATGGCAAGACCGTCGCCGTCGGCGTCGAGGACGAGCAGTGTGTCAAGTTCTACTCGTTGCCTGATTTCAAACTCAAAGGCACGACGCCGATCGGCAAAATGTTCAACGACCACATCGTGCTTAACAAGGATGGCAAGCACATCGTCGTCGCGAATTTCTACAGCGACGACGTTATGTTCATCAGCATGGAGACCATGAAGGAAGACGGCCGTATCAAGGACCTGAGCGCGCCGCACGTCGTCCGCTATGGCCCGCTCAACAAGCATATGTTCGTCACCTGCAAGAAGGCCTCCGGCGTCGCGGTCATCGACCCGGACACGCGCAAGCTCGTCAAGTTCTTCCCGCTCACCGTCAATCCGCGCAGCTTGACGTTCTCACCCGATGAATCGAAGGTCTACTGCGGCTCCCATTGGAACAATGGCATCTTCGAGGCCGACCTGACGACGGGTAAGGTCAGCCGATTGATCGAATTATCGCCGCCGAAGGAAAACGCTCAACCCCAAGAAGTCACCTACCACGGCGTGCAGGCGGTGCATGGCAACATTGTGCTGGCCGCCAACGAGGGCCGATCGTTCCTCGACTCCGTGGACATGAAGAGCGGAAAGCTGCTCGACAGGCTCATGGGCGTATCCAGGCCGTGCTGCATCGAACCGGTTCCTGGAACCAACCAGGTCATGCTTAGCAACATCGGTGACGGGTCGTTGCAGTTTGTCGAAGTGTCGAAGACAGGGCAACTCAAATCGCTCGGCAAAGCGACCGTGGGCAAAGCGCCGAAGCGGGTGGCGTTCCTGCCGAACTGACGAATCGCCGGAGAACGCGCTTGCCGCCCCGAGCGAGACCGTTGAATAAGAACGGGCGAATGGATCGATCCAGCGGACCTCGATGGGCACTCACTCCGTCGCCAGGGGTGCCGTTGGATGAAGAGCAAGTTGAGGCAATCCGCGCACAAGGTTCGCGCGGACGAGGAATAGCAGAGCGAATGACGTATCGGGGATGCCCGCGTGACGATCGTGCCAGCTGCCGTCGGCCTGCTGGTGGGCGAGAATGACGCCGGTGCCCCAGTGATACCAGTTTTTCTTGCCGATCGTTGGTGTGCCATAGGAGACGGCGACACGTTCAACCGACCAGAGGTAGTACAGGTCACCGCGGGAATCGGCGCCGACGAGTGAGCCGGCTTTTCCCTTGGCCTGGCCTTTGCCTTGCCCTTTGCCTTTTACCCACGGGTTGGCTCCAGGGGCTTTGCCAATCGTGGATGCCAAGTAGTCAAATCCTTTCTTGACGGCGGGATCCGCGATTGCAAGACCCGCGTTTCGACCGGCGAGTTGGAGGTCCAACCCCAACGCCAACGCCATGCCGAGTAAACCCGTGCAGGTCATGGAATCGGCTTGCTTGTGATCCCACGCATGATAGCCCCAGCTGCCGTCGAGATTTTGCGATGACCGAAATCGGCGCTCCACCAAGACGAGCGTTCGGTCCATCGGCACGCCATGTCGGCGCGCTGCCCAAAGTCCCATGATTGCGAACTGGGTGTTGGAATTGTCGTCGCTCTCCTTCTTCTCCGAAATTCTCGTCGCTTTGCCCACGTTCACGTTCAACGCTGGCACGTTCTTTAACGTCGTCGGCAGCGGTTGTGCAGCGCCGGGCCCTCGAACGGGCTGCGGCAATCCGGAGCGGCCATCTTGCGGCGCTGGTGGGGCCGTTGACGAGCTATCTGGTTCATCCGATTAATGCGTATTTTGTCGTATGTAGTGCCAATATCTTGAGTTTGAAGAAAGCAAGATCGCGGTAGCCATACGCTTGGCCGTTCATTTTGCGGATTTTGTTGTTGGTGCCTTCCAAGGGGCCGGTTGAGATGCGGT
>CAMAUE010000016.1 GCA_945861245.1 Singulisphaera sp. GP187 | reverse complement strand
CGGCCGTTGATGGCAGGGCGATTGAAGTAATCACGCAGGGTTTTCTGTTTGCCGGTTCCGGTGCAGACATTGACCAACTTACCGTCGGCGCTGGTGCGTTCCTTGATGGCCCGCCAGGCTCGATCGACGCTTGGCTGATACTCGTCTTTGGATAGCCAACCGCGCGAGATTCCGCGTTGCATGGCAAAGCCGATCATGCAGGTACAAGAGTATTCGTCATAGCTTTCGGGATGATCGATCACCTGGTGCCAGCATCCGGTCTTGGCGTCCTGATGCGGCTTGAGTGCGGACAGGTGCTTGTGGAATTCGGTGAGGAGTTCCTTCCGGGCGGGATGGTCCTCGGGCCAATCGCTGAGCGCCAGCGCGAGACCGAGCGCCGGGAAGCCGTTGCCTCGCCCCCAAGTCGCCTCACAAAGCGGCGAATGCCGATAGATGCCGTCGCGGCGCAGGCACAGCTTGCGCATCGAGGCGAAGTGCGTGGCGGCGGCGTCAAAGTACTTCTTCTCGCCGGTCAGTTTTCCGGTCGCCGCCATGATCGGCCCTGCCATGAAGACTGCGTCGCTCATCTCGTTGTGGTAGGGCATGATTGGTAGAGGCTTGCCGTCCTTGCCGAAAATCTGGTCTGCAGCCTTCCGACACAGGAGTGTCCAGCGTTCGCGGTCCTTCCCTTTTGCTTGTGTCGCCAGTTCTACAAATAATAAATGACCTGCTTGTTCGCTGCCAGACTTGGGGATCGGCGATTTCTCACCACGCAGGAACGGGGCAACCAGCGTGTTGACCTCCTCTGCGTATTTGCCGCCGAGTCGCAATTTGGCGACGAGCGGCAACGCCGAAATATACGCAACCTGATCGAGCTTCTTTCCATAGACCACGGCAAGCTGCTCGGCAACCTGCCTCGGGGTGCGTGCGAGGTTCTTTTCCAGCCCCTGAGCAGCCACCATCCCCGCGCCCGCCTGGAGCGGAAATAGGAACGCGAACAAACACCACCGCACGCCTGATTCGAGACAATTCGACATGACTGCACCTCACGCAATGGGGATTTTGTTGGCAGCGAGTTAACCGAATCCAAAGAGCACAATCGCCTAGGACGCTGGAGTACAGCATGATCCCGCACATGGGATGAAATGGTCTATTGCGGTTCCCAAATATAGCCCGGCATTTATGGCGGGTTGAGTTGCAAATTCGCCATAAATGCCGGGCTATATTTGAGAAATGGGATGCAACGGACTCGACCGCTGCCATAAATGCAATGCCGAAGAGAGGACTTGAACCTCCACTCCCTTGCGAGAACCGGCTCCTGAAGCCGGCGCGTCTGCCAGTTCCGCCACTTCGGCAATTGTGGAGTCAAGGCTCCACTACCCGATGTATCATATCGGCTCGGTTTGGGGTTTGCCAAGTCCCTGTTCTATTTTTTATTGCGAAGTTTAGCAACTACTCCAACCCCAGTGATTTGCACAGGTCCGCGAGGCCCGCCTGGACCGCGGCGTCTTTGCTGCCTACGGTGCTCGCACTGGCGATTCGCGTGCCGTTGTTCGTTTGTCGAATCGCACAGCCGAACTGGTTGGCGACGGGTACGGCAACGAGGCTGTAATTCGGCTGGCCGGCGAAGAGGACAAACCAGGTCTTGCCGTCGCTGCTAAGTTTCAACGCGCCGCCGCGCTTTGTAAGCCAATCGGGGGCATTCATCCTATTCCTCCTTGTTACATATGCAACCAGACACAACTTAGTCATGATATGTTCGCGGCAAGGCCGTTCATCCCCAATTGCCGCCGATTCGTTTACGGGCCTACACCCGCAGGCGTTCTCTTGTATCATAATGGTTTGGTTTTCATCCACCCTCGTCCCATGCGGGTGCCGATTTCATGAGCGAGTCCCTTCGCATCGGTTTTCTTGGCGCGGGTAAAATGGCGACGGCACTCGCGCGCGGCTGGCTGAATGCCGGGCTGACGACGCCGAACCTACTCTGCGCCAGCGATCCGCTCGAAGCCGCCCGTGACGCTTTCGCGAAATCCACTGGAGCGGTGGCACATCCCTCCAACGAACAGGTCGTCGCTTCGAGCGATATCGTCTTCCTCGCCGTCAAACCGCAGATGATGCCGTCGCTCCTGAGCGAAATGGCGTCCAAGATCACGGCCCGGCATTTGATCGTATCGATCGCCGCAGGCATCACGCTGGAGCAGTTCGGCGCGGCGATTGGGCGCGAGCGCCGAATCGTGCGGGTCATGCCGAACACGCCATGCCTGGTCGGCGCCAGTGCGTCGGCGTTTGCAGGCGGCAGCGGCGCGACGGAAGCGGACTTGCAGTGCGTCGAACGGTTGCTGAACAGCGTGGGCCGAGCCGTGCGTGTGCCGGAAAAATGGCTCGATGCCGTCACCGGGCTGTCAGGCAGCGGGCCGGCGTTTGTGGCGGTCATCATTGAGGCGCTGGCGGACGGCGGTGTTCGCATGGGCTTGCCGCGCGATTTGGCCCAGGTGCTCGCGGCCCAGACCGTGCTCGGCTCGGCCAAGATGATCCTGGAGACCGGCATGCACCCCGGCCAACTCAAGGACATGGTCGCCAGCCCCGCCGGCACGACCATCGCCGGGTTGCACGAACTCGAACGCGGCGGCCTGCGTGCCGCCCTCATGGATGCCGTGGAGGCGGCGACGTTGCGTGCGATAGAATTAGGGAAGGGGTGACGGGGCGATTCTCCCGCTTGCGGCTTAGCGCTCGAGTCCTCCCACGCGAACGCTACGGATAATTACGTATAACCTGGTTCATCGTAGGGTGTGTCAAACGCCATCGCCGACGCACCAAACACTTGCGGGTACATGGTGCGTCGGCGCTGGCGCTTGACACACCCTACGATCTCGGCGATGACTCGTTCCTGAATGCAAGGTGCACCATGCTATCACCGCGAAGTCGAGGAAAAGGTAGCCGCCGGGTTCCTTGGCGTGACGGCGGTAAGGGAAAGCAAATTCGTGCCCTGTGGCGCAAGCAGGCAACCCACGCCGTCGATCAACCGTCGCAGTTATCGGAGGATTTGGTCACGATTCGGCTTCGCCCTACCGCCCGGCGATCCCCGTCGGAATGTATCTACCGGTTCGATCAACGGATCGCCCCGCTCGGCATCAATTACTACGCGGAATTCACAGGCACGCGGCTATGGCCCGCTTTCACGATCATGGTCCCCGCTGTTAACGCTGATAAGGTATTCGCCATTGTTTCTTAACTTGAAAAGCGGTAATGCGAGATGAATCCGTTGCCAGAACACGAACGCATCCTAATCTTCGACTTCGGCTCCCAATACGGCCAGCTAATCGCCCGGCGAGTCCGCGAGCAGCATGTGTTTTGCCAAATCGTTCGTAACACGATCTCGGCGGAGCGCGTGCGCGAACTCAACCCCAAGGGCATCATCTTTTCCGGCGGCCCGGCCAGCGTCTACGCCCCCGGCGCGCCGACGTGCGATCCGAAAATCCTCGACCTCGGCATTCCCATCCTCGGCATCTGCTACGGCATGCAACTGACCGCTCACTTACTCGGCGGCAAGGTGCTGCCGGCGAACAAACGCGAATTCGGGCGAGCCCAGTGCACCGTCGCCGACACGCACGGCTTGCTCGCGGGCGTTCCCCGCGAAATGCAAGTCTGGATGAGCCACGGCGATCAGGTGCAGGCCGAAGGCTCCGACTTCGTGTCACTCGCCTCGACCGATACCTGCCCAATGGCGGCGGTCAAGCATCGCACCCGGCCAATCTTCGGCTTGCAGTTTCATCCGGAAGTCAGTCATACGCCACACGGCAGCCAGATTCTGCGCAACTTCCTCTATCAGGCCTGTGGCTGTACCGGGCAGTGGAAGCTCGGTTCGTTCATCGATCAGAACGTGACGGAATTAAGGCAGCGCGTTGGCCAACATCGCGTCATCTGCGGACTTTCCGGCGGAGTTGATTCGTCGGTCGCCGCCGCCCTGCTCATCAAGGCGCTGGGCAGCCAAATCGCCTGCATCTTCGTCGATAACGGCTTGCTGCGCAAGAACGAAGCCGAGGTCGTGCGGCAAACCTTCCGCGATCACTTTAAGGCCGACCTGCACTGTGTCGATGCACGAGAGCGCTTCCTCACGGCGCTGGCAGGCGTGTCCGATCCGCAGGAGAAACGCCGGATTATCGGCCATGTGTTCATCGACGTGTTCAAAGACGAAGCCCGCACCATCGACAACGCCAAGTTTCTCGCTCAAGGAACGCTCTATCCCGATGTCATCGAAAGCGGTGCGGCAGCAGATGGCCCCGCTGCGAACATCAAGCTGCACCACAACGTCGGCGGGCTGCCCAAGGAGCTTGGCTTCGACCTGATCGAACCGCTCCGGGATCTCTTCAAAGACGAAGTACGCAGGCTGGGACTGGAACTCGGCCTGCCCGAAAACATCGTCTGGCGGCATCCGTTCCCCGGTCCCGGTCTGGCGGTGCGCTGTCTCGGCACGATCAGTGAAGATCGGCTCGAAGTGCTACGCAACGCCGATGCGATTGTGTTGGAGGAACTCAAGGCATCGGGCTGGTATCGCAAAACCTCCCAGGCGTTCGCGGTGCTGCTGCCCGTGCAATCGGTCGGCGTCATGGGCGATGGCCGAACGTACGAAAACGCCGTCGCCGTCCGAGCCGTGCAAACCGACGACTTCATGACCGCCGACTGGTCGCATCTGCCCTACGAGCTGCTGGCGAAGATGTCAACGCGCATCATCAACGAAGTCCGCGGCGTCAACCGCGTGGTCTACGACATCAGCAGCAAACCGCCGGCGACGATTGAATGGGAGTAGGTGGCAGATTGCAGATTGAATTGCCTCGTTTAGCGCTCGCATCACGCCGTGCGATCGCGTCCGTTTCCACTACCGACTTTGACAACCGACAAACCCGCGCGTTACGATTACAAAATCCCCAAGCCCCAGGATGAGCGGAGCGATTCCTGGGGGTGATGCAAGGCGTGGAACAAGGAGACCCAGAATCTGCTTGACGCGAGAGCATGCAAAGGGATAAAAAGATGTTCGTGGATTCCAGAGCCATTGCGAATCGGGTCCGCGGTTTAGTTCAACTAGATTTTATCCGTAGTGCTCCGCGACGAGGCAACTGCACGGCGAGAATTGCTTGCACGCGGAGCACTACGGATAAAATCTTTAATGTTAGGCCCTTTGGAGGGTGCGGTGGAACGGTGCTGGGTGCTGACGGTTCTTATTCCTCAACGCACTGACGGAAGCCGGTTTCCAAAGACATCGGGAGTAAGCCATGCCGAATGTAGAGATTGAGCAGGATGATGAAGATACTCCCCGCCGCCGACGGACACGAGCAAGGGACCGCGACAACGATGACGATGATTTCGCAGAACGTGGCCGCAGTCGCAAGAGGCCATGTGCGAATTGCGGTAGCACCGATGTATCCCTGAAGAAACGAGTGCATATTGGCGGGTGGTTGATCATGGGTGTCTCCCTTTTCATGGGCCTGTTTTTCTTCATCATGGGTTTCTTCACCTGTGTCACCTTCTTTCTCTCCCCGCTTTGCCTGCTTGGACTGCTCGGGTTGATGTGGACTGAGGACCGTCTGGTCTGCGATGAGTGCGGCTACTCACCGTGACGTTGAATCATTGCCGATTTTGCGATAATGAAAAAGGTGTCAGCTTTTCCTCGGATCGTTTGACTCGGTCTCTCTTCCACGTCATGTGGTTACTGCTTCGAGGTTACAGCCGGTGGCGGGACCAAACAGCTTTTCAGGGACCTACTCGCCGAGGACCAAGAAAAAGGCGTCGCGAGTCTTTCGGGACTCCAATTGTAAGAGAGGTGTGTCATGGAACTCGAAGGCGTGGTTCATGATGGTGTCATCGTGCCAGACGACACGACGGCGTTAGCCGAGGGAACGCGCGTGCGCATCGAGCCGGTGAAGGTTGGCAAACAAATGACGTTTGGTCAGCTCTTCGGCGACCTGGTCATCGATTCACCCGATTTGCCGACCGACCTGGCTGCCCAGCACGAGCACTATCGACTGGTGAAGCCAAAGCGATGACCGTTTTCATGGATACCTACGCTTTGATCGCCTGGATCAACACGAGAGACATCAGAAGCAAACCACCGGCGACGATTGAATGGGAGTTGGTCAAAACCGCGGCATATAGTCATTGGCGAGCCTAGCCGCGTAAGCGGCAGGTTGACGTGCCTGCAAACCTGCCGCTTACGCGGCTAGGCTCGCCAAAGTTGCATTTCCTGGCCGTGTGGAGTTTATACCGAGCGCTAAGCCGCAAGCGGAATGCAAAAATTCCTACACATTCGCTGGCATCCCCCACCAGCGATCGCCGCGCCAGGGTGTGCGCAATCCCAGAAGCCACTTTTCCGATTGCGCCAATCGTGCTATCTTGATCCCGAAACCGCCGCGGCGACACAGGCCAAGCGGCGTTTCGCGCCAGCGCAGGTCGTAGGCCAGGGCTTCGATGCGCAAGTCATCGGTCGGCGGTTCCTTGACGGCGAGCCAGGCCAGAAACGCGCGGCCGTCGGCCAGGGCGTTCGCGCTCGTCGGCAGCGGATGTGTTTGGCCGTACTCGGTGAACTTGGCGATGAAGCTATCGCCGACTCGCTTCACGAGGCTTGGCCAAATGCGTGCCAACGCCTGCCGTCGCTTGTTGACGAGCGACCGCGCGACGGCTTGCACACGCTGCTCGTCGAAGCCGGCGGGCACGGGCGTGCCGTGCACGAGGGCACGCACGAGGTCGGCCTGCGTATCGGAGATCGCTTCGCGTGATGCGGACATCATGATCGGCTCCGTGTCAGTTTGTGAAATGCGCCTTGCGATTGCGTGGGATACTCTGAGCGCTAAGCCGCAAGCGGCAAATCAGGACGCGTCGCTTAGGACGGGATGGGCGAAGCCGCGCTCGTGTCTTTCGATGTTGCCTCGCGCAATCGCGGCGGCGATGGCGTCGAGTTCGGTGCCTAGCTCGGCGTCGTCCGGGAAGCGGTCGTCGCGCTCGAGCATGACGCCAGGCACTGCCATTCGCGCATACAACGCCTCGACGAGTGCGACGACCTCTTCATGCAACGGATGGGCATGCGTGTCGTGAAAGACGCCGTCGGCTTCGTAACCGCCGGCGACATGGACGTAGGCGACACGTTCGAGCGGCAGCCGATCGAGCAGTGCGACGGGATCGCCGCCGAGGTTGCGGGCGTTGGCGTAGATGTTTTCGAGATCGAGCAGGAGCAAGGCGTCGGTGCGTTCGCAGATGGCGTTGAGAAATGCCGCCTCGTCCATCTCGGCGTTGGGCCAATCGAACAGGATCGCGATGTTTTCCAGCACCAACGGCACGGGCAGGGCGGCCTCGGCTTGGCGGATGTTTTTGACGAGGATGTCGAGCATGGCATGCGTGCGCGGGATCGGCAGGAGATGTCCCGTCTCAAGTCCTGCAGCACGGACGAAGGCGATATGCTCGCTGACGAACGGCGCTTGCATGCGCTGGGCGAGTTCACCGAGCGCGGCAAGGCGAGCGGGGTCGATCGGTTCGGCGCCGCCGAGGTTCAGGCCGACGCCGTGCGGGATGATATGCACGCCGCGATCGTGTAGTGCTTGCAAAGGTGGGGGAATGGTCTCACTGAGGAAATAATCCTCGGCGAGGATTTCGACGAAGCCGATGTCGGGTCGGTTGAGAATGGCGTGAGCGAGTTGGGCCCGCCAGCCGATGCCGAGACCGAGGTTTGGGAGAGAGAGAGTCATGGTTTAGTCCAAATTATTCACCACAGAGACACAGAGGACACAGAGAACTACCGTAGGGATCAGGTGTCCCGTCGAATGAATTATCTGGGGAAAGGGCGTTTAGTGTATTTTACCTATTATTGTATTTCTCTGTGTTCTCAGTGCCTCTGTGGTTGGATTTCTTCGCAATGGGAGAGCGATCAATCCCCACCGCCGCCGCAACCACCGCCACCGCCGTCGTCGCCGCCACCGTCGTCTTTTTTATCATCGGAATTGTCGCCGTATTTTCCGCCTTCTTTGCTGTCATCCCCGCCGTAGTACCCGGCAGAACCGGGGCCCCAGTAATAGTAGTAGCCGTCGTCGCCGCCACCGAGAAGGACAACCATGAGCCCGAAGCAGCAACACGCCGCACCGACGATTGGCAATATTTCCATTTCTCTCTCCGCGGAGGATACCCGGTTATATGTGCGGCTCACAATGATTTGTTGGAGTGATCATAAAGCGCCGTTGGCGATTCCACAAGAAGATAACGAAAAAAATGCGCAAGTTCGTCGGCGAGCTGCGTTCGTGGATACCGTTTATCGTGGCCATTCGCGCCGTAGGCCACGAGCGAAATCTGTGGTATAATAGCAGCGCTTGGCCCCAAGGGCGGTTGTCGTTTTCGAGGTCGGTAGCGGGAGCTTTTTCCATGCGCAATGAGTTAATACGAATAGGCGCTCTGGTTCGTCGAGTATTCAAGGCGCTGCTGCTTCCTGCCGTGATCGTGATGCTGGCGGCCAGTGCCTTCTATCTCGTGGGTGGCGTTTCTACGTCGCCGCTCGAAAACACCGCTTCCGCGCAGGGTGTGAAGGTCAACGCTCCGGCGATCGATCTCGTCGGCGGAACCGATTGGCTGAACACGGACAATCCGATCACCTTGGCCGACCTCAAGGGCCGAATCGTCCTGCTCGACTTCTGGACGCTTTGCTGCATCAACTGCATCCACACGCTGCCCGATCTCGCCGTGCTCGAGGCTCGTTATCCCGGCGTGCTTGTCGTCATTGGTATTCATACGCCGAAGTTCGACAACGAAAAGAAAACCGCGAGCGTCCTGAAGGCGATCCTGCGTTACGAGATCAAGCATCCTGTCTACAACGATGCCGAGAAAAAGCTCTGGCGGGCCTATGGCGTCAACCAATGGCCGACGCTGGCGTTGATCGATCCCGACGGCAACTTTCGCGGCGGGGCCTTCGGCGAAGGCAACCTTGAACTCGTCGATCGCAGCATCAAATCGCTGATCCAAGAATTCGAGAAAAAGGGCACGCTCAAGAAAGACCCGATCAACTTCAAACTCCTTGCCGAGAACAACGCGAGTCCGCTGCTGTTTCCGGGCAAGGTGTTTGCCGACGCGAAGTCGAAACGCCTTTTTATTGCCGACAGCACCAATCATCGCGTCGTCATCACTGATCTCGACGGCAAGAAGATCGCCATCGCGGGCAGCGGCAAAGAAGGCATGAAGGACGGCACGTTTGCCGAGGCCGAGTTTAGCGACCCGCAAGGCATGGCCCTCGACGGCGAGACGCTCTATGTCGCCGATCGCAAAAACCACGCGATCCGGGCACTAGATCTCAAGAAGGAAACCGTCAAACTCGTCGCCGGCACGGGTGTGAAAAACCTGCTAGGTAAACTAGGCACCGCTGGCTCAGCCAAGAAGGTCGCTCTGTGCAGTCCGTGGGATCTGCTTATCCACAACAAGCTCGTGTACATCGCCATGGCGGGGCATCATCAGATTTGGACGTTCGACCCGGCCAAGAGCTACGTCAGCGCTTACGCCGGCACGGGATGGGAGGAGCTTAAGGACGGCCCGCTCAAGTCCGCCATGTTCGCTCAGCCCTCAGGCCTCGCCACCGACGGCAAACGGCTGTTCGTCGCCGACAGCGAAATCAGCGCCATCCGCTCCGTGCCTCTCGTCGGCGTCAAAGGCAACGTCACGACGATCGTCGGCGAAGGCCTGTTCGAGTTCGGGGACAAAAACGGCGTCGGCAAGGACGTTCGCTTGCAGCACGCGCTCGGCGTCGCCTTCCTCGACGGCAAGCTCTACGTCGCGGACACCTACAACAGCAAGATCAAAATCATCGACCCGAGCAAGCGCTCCTGCGATACCTTCGTCGGCGACCCCGCCCAGAAAACCTTCGACGAACCCGCCGGCCTGAGCATCGCCGCTGGCAAGATGTACGTCGCCGACACCAACAGCCATCGTATCCAGATCGTCGACATGAAAACGCGCGAAGTCACCACGCTGAAACTGCAAGGAGTCGATCCGGGGCGGCGCGGGTCTGCGGTTTCGGGAAAGAAATAGGATTCCGCTTGCGGCTTAGCGCTCGGAAGACCCGACGAGAGCGCTAAGCCGCAAGCGGAATACATCCGCACTCGCCGTCCTGCAATGGTGATCGTATGATGTCGTCAGACATTTCCACGATTCCTTCTTCAGGAGGCCCGACATGCGAACACGGACAAACCCAGGTTCCCCACGACGCGGTTTCGGACTGGTCGAACTGCTCGTCATCATCGCCATCATCGCGATACTGCTGGCGCTACTCATCCCCGCCGTGCAGAAGGTGCGCGAGGCGGCCACGCGGACGCAATCAACCAACAATCTCAAACAAATCGGCCTGGCGATGCACAGCTTCCACGATGTCTACAAACGTCTCCCATTCAACGGCTCCGATACGATGGTGGGCAAAGTGAAGTACACGAAAAATGCGCAGGCGGAGAAGGTCACCAGCGGCAGCTGGGGGTTTCAGGTTCTAACATTTATCGACCAAGCTCCGCTCTTCAACAAGCCGTCGTCGGATGCCGGCGTTCCGGTTTACATGTGCCCCGGGCGAGGCAGGCCGTCCATCGAATTTCGCAAAGGCGGCGGCGGAGCGTGGTCCGATTATTTCCTCAACAATTACATTAACAATCCGGTGAAAGCCGAGACGCCCGATAACGGCGATACGAAACGCTCCCTCGTCGGCTTCAACGACGGAGTATCCAACACCGTCTTCGTGGGGCATGGCAATATCGATCTAGCTGATTACAAGTCCGACTCCAACGTCGCCTTCTGCTCGACCATCCTGACCGGCGGCACAACCGGCACGATTCGCGCGGGCAAGAACGGCGCAGCCAATCCGGGCGGTGCCTCGATCCAGCGTGACAGTAACCAGGCTCCGACGCTGGGCAGCTGGGGCGGGCCCATTCCCGCAAGGCGGCCTCATGGCGATGGGCGACGGGGCCGTGCGAATGTTCCCGTATGGCACGCAAAATCTCAGTGGTTTCCTGACGCCGAACGGCAACGAAATTCTCTTTCTGCCGGATTTATGAACTTACCGCTTGCGGCTTAGCGCTCGCCTGGCGCCTTGCGAGCGCTAAGCCGCAAGCGGCCTATGCGTACCGCAACAACAAATCGCCCGCTTCGATTTGCATCTGGGCACGCACAAGCACCTCGGCGACTTTGCCGGTGCGATCGGCGTAGACGGTCGTCTCCATCTTCATCGCTTCCATCGTTGCCAATTTTTGGCCCGCCGTCACTTCTTCGCCGTCGGTCACGTTGACGCGCACAATCAGGCCTGGCATCGGTGCTCCGACGTGTTTCGTGTTCCCCGCCTCGGCCTTTGGATGCCGACGCACTTCTCCCGCCAGCAGCTTGTCAAGGACGGACACCTCGCGCGGTTGGCCGTTCAACTCGAAGAAGATCAGTCGTCGGCCATCGAGCATCGGATCGCCGACGGAGAGAAACTTGATAATGAGCGTCTTGCCCGGTTCGATATCGACGCCGATCTCGTCGCCCTTCTCCATGCCGTAGAAAAACACCGGCGACGGCAGCACGCTGACGTCCGAATATTCCGCCAGATGGTTAAGGAAGTCGGCATGCACTCTTGGGTATAAGAGCTGCGTGACGACTTCGCGATCCGTTGCCGGGCGGGCGAGTTGTTTGGCCAGTGTTGATCGCGGCACTTCAAGGTCCGCGGGCGGCAGGCTGGCACCGGGGCGCGTCGTCATGGCGGTGCGATGCTTGAGCACGCGCTTTTGCAATTTCTCCGGGAACCCGCCGACCGGTTGGCCGAGCTTGCCTTCGAAAAACTCGACGACCGATTCGGGAAACGAAAGCTCGCGTTTCCCGTCGATCACATCGCTTGGCGTCAGGTTGTTGGCGACCATGAACAGCGCCATGTCGCCGACGACTTTCGATGTCGGTGTGACCTTGACGATGTCGCCGAACATCTGGTTCACCTCGGCATACACCCGGCAGCATTCCGGCCAGCGCGATTCGATGCCGAGCGCTTGTGCCTGCTGAAGCAGGTTCGTGTACTGTCCGCCCGGCATTTCATGGCGATAGACTTCAGAGCTGGCGGCGTATTGGCCGGTCTCAAACGGCAGATAATAGCGCCGCACCGCTTCCCAATATTGCGACGTCTGATGCAGCGACTCGAACTCCATGCCGGTGTCGCGCTCCGTGAAACGCAGACATTCCACGAGCGTGTTCAGGTTCGCCTGGCTCGTCATTCCCGACAGCGAACTCATCGCCGCATCGACGATATCGACACCTTCCTGCGCCGCCGCGATGAGCGACGCGATCTGCCCGCCGGCTGAGTCGTGCGTGTGAAAGTGGATCGGCAGCCCGACCTCTTGCTTCAACGTGCGGAACAATTTCTGGGCGGCATAGGGCTTGCACACGCCGGCCATGTCTTTGATGCCAAGGATCGTCGCGCCAAGTTTTTCGAGTTGCTTGGCGAGATCGACGTAATATTTCAGCGAATACTTGTCGCGTTTCGGATTGAGGATGTCTCCGGTGTAGCAGATCGCGGGCTCGCAGACTTTGCCTTGCTCGACGACTGCCTCGATGGCGAGCTGCATGTTCGGCATCCAGTTCAGGGCGTCGAAGATGCGGAACACGTCAACGCCTGCCTGGGCCGACTCGCGCACGAAAAGCTTGACGACGTTGTCGGGATAGTTGGCATACCCGACGGCATTGTTGGCGCGAAGCAGCATCTGGAAGAGCAGGTTCGGGACGAGTTCGCGCATCTCCTCAAGGCGTTGCCAGGGGTCTTCCTTGAGGAAGCGCATGGAGGTATCGAAGGTCGCGCCGCCCCACATTTCGAGCGAGAAAAAATCGGCGTGGCGCCGCGCATAAAGCGGTGCGACTTGCAGCATGTCGTGGGTGCGCATGCGGGTCGCCAGCAGCGATTGATGGGCGTCGCGGAACGTGGTGTCGGTGAGCAGCAAGCGTTTCTGGGCCTTCACCCATTTCGCCAATCCCGCCGGGCCGTCCTTGAGCAGAATCTGCCGGGTGCCGTCGGGAATTTTCTCCGTAGTAGCCTTCGGCAGCGGGGCTGGTTCGCGTGAGATCTTCTGTCGGCGTTCGGGTGCCAGGTTCTTCACAGGCGCTTCGTGATGGCCGTTGACGATGACTTCACCGATGTACGTCAGCAGCTTGGTGGCGCGGTCCTTGCGTTCGAGCAGTTGAAAGAGGGCAGGGGTCTCATCGAGGAAGCGCGTTGTGCATTTGCCTGCCAGGAACGCTTCGTGCTTGACGAGATTGATGAGGAACGGAATATTCGTCTTCACGCCCCGAATGCGAAATTCCTGCAACCCGCGTTCCATGCGTCGGGCCGCATCGACGAAGCGATTTCCACGCGCGGTGACCTTGACGAGCATCGAATCGTAGAACGGCGTAATGACCGCGCCGGTGAATGCCGTGCCCGCGTCGAGGCGAATGCCCGGACCGCCCGTCGAACGATAGTGGCTGAGCCGACCGTGGTTCGGCACGAACTTGTTCGTCGGGTCTTCGGTCGTCACCCGGCACTGGATGGCGAAGCCGTGCTGGACGATTTTCGACTGTTCACCCAGCCCGATCTCCGGATCGGACAACGGCCTGCCTTGCGCGATGAGAAGCTGTGACTGGATCAGATCGTACCCGGTAATCTCCTCGGTGACGGTATGCTCAACCTGGATGCGCGGGTTGACTTCGATGAAGTAAAACTTCTTGGCCTCGACATCATACAGGAACTCGACCGTGCCCGCGTTGTCCAACCCCGCTTCTCGACCAATCGCCAGGGCGGCGTCCCACATCGCGTGGCGGATGCCGTCGTCGAGGTTCGGGGCCGGCGCGATTTCGACGACTTTCTGATGGCGACGTTGCAGCGAGCAATCGCGTTCGAAGAGATGCACAAGTCCGCCGTGCTTGTCACCGAGGAGTTGTACCTCAATGTGGCGGGCCCGCGGGATGAATTTTTCGAGAAAGACGTCGGGCACGCCGAACGCGGTGCCTGCTTCCCGTTGGGCTTGCTCAACGGCATCGTCGAGTTGATCGGCCTGAAGCGCAACACGCATACCGCGTCCGCCGCCGCCCATCGACGCTTTGACGATGACGGGATAGCCGAGCTTCTCGGCCAAGGCGCGAGCGGAGACCTTGTCGCTGAGCGGCTTATCGCCGCCGGAGAGAATCGGGACGTTGGCGCGTTGTGCGAGTCGGCGTGCTGCCAGTTTGTCGCCGAGTTGTTCGAGGACCTGCACACGCGGCCCGACGAAGATGATGCCCGCGTCGTTGCAGGCTTTGGCAAAGTTCGGATTTTCCGAGAGAAACCCGTAGCCCGGATGGATCGCATCGACCTCGCGTTCGCGCGCCAGCGCGATGATGCCGGCGATGTCCAAGTAAGAGCGCAACGGTTCGCCAGGCTGACCGACGCGATAGGCTTCGTCGGCTTTGAAGCGGTGCAGCGCGAAGCGATCTTCGTGGGCGTAGATCGCGACAGTGCGGATGCCGAGTTCGTGTGCCGAGCGAAATACGCGAATAGCGATTTCGCTGCGATTGGCGACCAACAGCTTGCGAATGGGTTTCGATACGTTCAGAGCCGACATCTGTGCTATCCTCTTTCTGCATTGTTTCACGATTAGTTTTTTTATTCATGCGCTGGCGATTTGCAAACACGCTTCGCCGCGATGGTGTGCACGACGATTCAAGTCATGGAGCAAATACTGCCACGGAAAGCCAAGCGCGGCCAAGCCGCAACCACTGGTCAGAAGATGCTAGCCACGGAAACACACGGAAGTACACGGAAAAACGCAGGAGCAGGAAATTGAATTCTCTATATTTGGCTCTCCCCCACCAGTGGTAGAGAGCCAAAAAAAATGAAACGATTCAGAAACGTTCAGGCCACACTGAGAGCAGACTTTTTCAGCTATCTCCGGGAGCGTGCGAACGACGAGACCATTGTTGTCGCCTGTGCCGATTGTAGCGATCGCATCGGCTGCTCCGCAAACGATCGTCGCAATTTATAGTGTCATCGGCAACCTTGCCGCCTCGCTCGACGTAAGGTTGGGAAGGCTGGATCGTCTTTGCCAATTTCGTGGAGTCTTACCATGATGCGTGTATTGCTGGTTATTTCAATTGTTTGTTCGCCGGTGTTTTTCTCGGTTGTTGGGCGTGCTCAGGAACGGGAGCAGGTTGCGCAGCCGGAAAAGCTGCCGGCGCCGAAGGTGCAGATCGTGCCGAACTATGAGATTGTGCCGTACCTGCCGCGGACGGGGTCGCGCGATGTTTGGCAACACTATGGAGTGAGTCCGCTGGGACGGTTTGTGCCGAAGGTGATTGTGACACCTTATGGTGCGATGTACTCGCGTGATTTGGCGCCGTACCCATGGATTCAGAATCGCTCGACGGCAATCATGCCGTATGCTCGGGATTGATGGGAAAACGCTGGCGAATCGGTACACTAAGGGAAGTTACGAATGAAACTTCTTGATTCCGCAAGCAGCTCAGCGCTCGGTGCATCCCACGCGAGCGCTTAGCCGCAAGCGGCGATAGCGGAAAACGTATGCCGGTCACGATTTGTCCTCGCTGTAAGCACGTCAATCCGCAATTTGCGAATTACTGCCATTTCGATGGGGTTGTGCTGCAAGCCCATCAGGATGCTGCTGCTCATCGTCTGCCCAATGAGTTTGTCTTCCCTTCAGGCCGACGCTGCAAGACGTTTGACGAGTTTGCACAAGGTTGTCAGGAGGAGTGGGCCGCCGCCCGCGATCTGCTGATGCGCGGCATGTTCACCCAATATTTCCGCGCGGGCAATCGAGCCGACCTCGTTCGCGCGGCCGACGACGCCAAGGCGCAGGGCAATCCCGACATCGCCCTGACGACATTTCTTATCTCGCTGCCCGGCACCCGCACGCATTCACCGAAGCTTGATCTCACGCCGCGCCGCATCTTGCTCGGCAGCTTGCTCGTCGGCGAGTCGAAGACGGTTCCGTTGACGGTCATCAACCAGGGCCCGGGGATGTTGCAAGGCACGATCACCGTAGCCGAGGGCCAGGATTGGCTCAGCCTAAGCGATACGAAACCGGTGCACGAAGCCGAAGTCTCGACGATGCGCGAGCAGACGGTACGGCTCACGATCAAGACCAAGGGCATCGCCGCGGGGCAGGCATATGGCGCCAAGCTGACGGTGGTGACGAACGGCGGCATCGTGGAGGTGCCGTTGCGGATGGACCTGGCCGCCCAACCGTTTGTCAAGCCTCCGTTTCAGGATGTGCGAACGCAGCGCGACTTCGCGGAAAAGATGCGATTGCAGCCGAAGGCCGCCGTGCCGATCCTGGAATCGGGCGAGGCGCAACGCTGGTTCGAGCTGAACGGGTGGACCTATCCCGTGAGCGACAAGCAGGTCAAAGGCGTGGGCGGTGTGCAGCAGTTTTTCGAGGGCATGGGGCTATCGAAGCCGCCGGTCGTGCAGCTCTCGCAGAAAGAATTTCGCTTCACGTGCAAGCACCAGGACACAGTGCGGGGACAGGTGACGCTGTCAACGGATGTGAAGAAGTGGGTGTACGCGGACATCAAGAGTGACAGCCCGTGGTTGAAGTCGCCGATGCCACAGGTCAGCGGGGCACAGCAGGCCGTGGTGCCGATCGAAATCGACACGACGCAATGGACCGGTGGCCCGATCGGTGAAGGGCGCTTGACGCTAACCGCAAACGGCGGGCAGAAGTTCACAGTGAAGGTGACGGTGGAGGTAATCGGCGCGCCGGCGGAAAAGGCGACGCCGTCGACCATCATGAGCGCGCCGACGATAGCGTCGAAGCCGGCGCCGTCTTCGGCGCTCAAAGCCGGCGAACCGCCGCCGATGATCGCGCCGACGGTAGCTCACGTTCCCGCCGATCGTGCTCGATTCATGCCAGCGTTTCTGACGATGGTATTGCTCTGCTTCATGGTGCGCATGGCTCTGGTCCCGATCGTCGATTGGTACGGACGCGGCACGGTGACGATCGCGGCGATCATGAAGCTCGGCGTCCAGCCGACGGTTGACAGCCCATTCGGCGAGATCGGCGGTTGGCTGAACCTGCCCTGGCTGCCGATCCTCGCGGGTGTCGATGACAAACTGTCGGCGAACACGTTTCAGAAGGGCAACAATGCTGAGCTGAGCATGAGCGAGTTTCGCCATTACTTCGCGAGTTATTTTATCCGCTGGTTTGTGCTTCGGCTGTGGTGGGTCGGCGCAGTGTTTGGCGTGCTGCTCGTGCTACGTCGCGGCGGCGGGATGCTCGATGCGCCGTGGGGCGTCATCGCCGGCGCCGGGGCGGGATTCGCAATCGCTGCCACGCTGGCCGCAATCTTTCTGATCGTCGAAATGATTCCGCACACGCTTTGGCATTTGACGCTTGGCCAGCGCGGCGGGTTCGGGTTGTTGCTGCTGTGGTCGGTGCTCGCGGTGCTGTGCTGGCTGGGCGTCGGCGTTGTGCTGGGCATCGTCGTGCCGTGGTTCACGCCGTTACGCCGAGTGGTGATCAACCCGATCCAGGGCCTGATCGCGGGATCGCTGGGTCTGGTGGGCCTGGGGCGTTTCGCGGATTACTGGACGCCGTCGGTTTAGCCGCTTGCCTTTGGCGAGCGCGGACGACACGCGGATAACGACACGCACGCGCTCGCCAAAGGCGAGCGGCTAAACGGGAGCCGCTTGTAACCACCTCGCCGTTGCCATAGATTGACCCAAAAGCACTCAGGGGTCGTCGCATATGTCGCTGATTCGTTTGATCGTTTGGAGCAGCCTGATCGGCGGGTGGTCGGCGTTCTTCGGCTGGCTGTTCACCGAAGTCGCTCTGCATCGGTGGATCCATCACTGGTACATCGCAATCCTCATGGCCACGCTCGTCTCCGTGCCGATTGGCGGCGGCATCTGCGCGGCAACCGGATTAACCAATCCGCAAATCCTCAACTTGCTCAAACGGCTCGGCCTCGGCCTGGCCGCGGGTTTCGTCGGCGGGTTGCTCGGCAGCATGCTGGGCTCATGCATCTTTTCTGTCATCGGCTACATCCCGTTTCTTACCTTCGTCGGCCGCATCCTCGGCTTTGCCATGCTCGGCATCGGCATCGGCGCGGGCATCGGCCTGAGCGAGGGTTTCGTAGATCGGTCCTACAATAAGCTCCGCAATGGGTTGCTCGGCGGCATCGTCGGCGGGTTCCTCGGCGGTCTAATGTTCGGCATCATCGCCTTGCTTGCCAGTTCCGTAACGAGTCGCGCGACCGCCTTCGTCTTGCTCGGTTTGTGCATCGGCTTCTTTGTCGGACTCGTGCAGGTCGTGCTGAAAGAAGCCTGGCTCACGGTCGAAGGCGGCTTTCGGCCTGGCCGACAGATGATCCTTGGCTCGGATGTTGTCACGATGGGCACGTCGGAGAAATCGAGCATCATCTTCATCGCTTTCGGTGCCAAGGGAGTCGAACCGACACACCTCAAAATCATCAAGCAGCCCGATGGCCGATTTTTGCTCGAGGACAATCAATCTCGCGGCGGCACGCTGCTCAACGGCGAACGGATCGGGCAACCAGCGCTGCTCAAGGATGGCGATGCGATCCAGTTCGGAGTGAACGTCGTGCGGTTCAACGAGCGCGTCAAGCATGGCGACGGCCCAACGACGCTGCCTCCCGCTCAAGTCAAAGAGGCACCGAAGCCAGCGCCTAGTACCGGGATTACGGCAACGCCGCCCGGGCCGAAACCCGCCGCGCCGCCGAAAGCTGCGACAAAGCCGCCCGAGGCGGCCGTGCCATCGGAAGGCGGTTGTCCGATCTGCCATCGGCGCGTCACCGGCATCCCCGGCGAGCGGCGCTGTAGTAAATGCTTCACGACGTTTTGATTGCGCTCACCTTTCGTTTAGCGATTAGCGCTCGGATAGCAGTATGTGAGCGCTAAGCCGCAAGCGGAAAACGAACGCATACCAATATTAAGGAACCATCCCTCATGCCCGATTTTCTTCGACCATTGATTGATGCCGCTGCCGCAATCGCGCTGGCGTTCGCACTGCTCTGCGTTCTCGCCGTCGATTATTTCTTCCTGGGCGTCTCCGGGCCGGGCGTGAACACGCTGCAGGCCAACGTCATCAAGACCAAGTTCCGCGATCCGAAGAAGCTACGGCTCGCGGTCACACCCTCAGCCAGCTTCCCGCCAGACCCGTTCACCAAAAAGCCGGGGCCGAAGTGGGACGACATGGGCAAACTACTCACCGAAATGGGCGACGGCTACAAGTTCGAGATTTTGCCTATCCAGGACATCTTCCTGAATCCCAAGAAATTGAACGACTACGATGTCGTGTTCTTCACCTGCGCCAGCGGCGGGCTGGAGCTCAAGAACGCACTTGTCGAATACGTTTCCAACGGTGGCATTCTCTATGCGTCGGATTGGCGCTATGACGCCATCGCGGCGGCGTTTCCCGACATGGTCTCGCAAAAATATGTCGCCAATGGCGCCAAGCAGGAACTGAACGCCGACATCGTTGACCCGGCCTTGTGCGAAGTGCTCGAAAGTGACAAAATCCACCTCAAATTCGACATCGGCGAATGGAAGTCAGCCGCATTCGCTGGCCCGCGTGTCAAGCCGTTGATCCAGGGCCGCTTCAAGAAATTCAATGCCGAGAGCGAAATCGTTGAAGCCCCGCTGATGGTTCGTTTCAGTATGGGCAAGGGGACGGTGATCTTCACCTCGTTCCACAACGAAAAGCAGAACAGCGCTGTTGAAACGAAACTACTGAAGTACATCGTCTTCTCGCTCGTCACCGCGGGCGTCGATGCCGACGTCAGCGACAAGCTTGAGAAAGGCGGTTTCGCGCCGCAGAAGTCGAACCTGCTCAGCACACCGAAACGTGGCAACACGATCGAGAAAAAATACACGAACAAGTCGCAATGCGATCTACGCTTCGTGCTCGGTTTTCGCAACGAAGGCGCGGAGCTGCGGTTTCGCATCGTCTCACCGGACGGCAAACAATTCACGGCCGACCTGGAATCGACGGCGATTGTCGAAGTGCCCGGCGCCATTCCCGGCGAGTGGACCTACAGCGTCACCGACATCCACCTGCCGTACGAGAACTTCCCGTTCACCGTGACGGTGGGCGAGAAGCGGTAGCAGCCCTATTTGGGTTCTCCGCTTGCGGCTTAGCGCTCAGAGTAATGCCATGCGACCGCTAAGCCGCAAGCAGCTACACGATTCTTACAACTTCCCCACCTTCGCCCCGGCACCGATGTTCGCCATGCCGGGACCCCAATAATCATTCGGCTTGTTGAACGGCAAGATCATCGGCTCCTCGAACGGGCGATACGGAACTATCGCCGCAATTTCGTCGAGTCTGTGCGTCACGTCCGTGGGCAGCGGGCCTTTGGCGATCGCACGGACCGACTCTTCGACTTGCAGCGCGGTCTTCGGGCCAATCAAGATCGTGCTCGCATCCGCGCAGCCGATGCCGAAGCGCAAGCCGAGTTCGACAATCGACAAACCCGAATCATCCAGCAGTTTGTAGAACGCCAGGAACTGCCGTTGCCGAGCGATCGACAGCCACGCTGGCTTGGCGCGGACCACGTCATCAAATCGCCGGCCCAAGCCACCTTGCTGTAGCACCGAACCGAGCACGATGCCCATATTGCGAGATTTCGCTTCCGGGATCACTTCGTGCGTCGCTTCGCGGAATAATGCGCTGTAATTGAATGCGGTGAGGACGACATCAAATCGACTCGAACGCACGAGCTGCGCCATTTCGGTCACGGTGGTGCCGCCCAACCCTGTGAAGCGAATCAGGCCGCGTCGCTTCAACTCGTCCATCGCCTCGACAACGGGGCCGAACGCCGTGGCGGGATCGCTCCACCAATCGTATTGAAGCGGGCGATCGGGCTCGTGGACGAAGAGCACGTCAATCACCTCGCGATGAAGCAGGCGCAGACTTTCCTCGACCGAGCCGATCAGTTGCTGTTTGTTGTGCGGATCGAACGGCTTCGGTCTGCCGCCCAGCTTCGTGGACAGGACAAGCGGCGTGCGAATGTCGGCAAGGATTTGGCCGAGAATCTCTTCGCTGTTGGCATACGCCGGAGCGGTGTCGAAGTAATTGATACCGAGATCGATAGCCTTGTGAACGGCTCGTTTGCTATCGTCGTAACCGAGTCCGAGAGATGAGGTGAAAAGACTGCCAAACGCGAGTTCGCTGACTTCGATGCCCGTTCTGCCGAGAATGCGTGTGCGCATGAAGTGATCCCCGACTGCGACCGATCGGCTTGTAAGGTGTGTCAAGCGTCAGCGCCGACGCACAAAGCCGCGGCGAGTATGGGTGTGTCCGCACTGATGCTTGGCACACCCTACAAGTCGCTATCCCCTTTTACCGCACCATCAAGTCGATGACGACGAGGACCACGAGAACAAATGCTGAAACGCTGACGACGTTGAAGATCGTCTCGGTTTCATCGATAATATTTTCGAGATGAGCTTTCTCGCGGCCCTTGGTTGACAGAAGGAAACCGTAATTATCGGCCACAAGTTTTACGACAGGAATCGCCGGTAATGCCGTCAGGCTGGCAAGTAGCAGCATCACGCCCGTGCCGGTGTTCATCAGCGACAGCACGCCCAACGCAATGCCGCCGATGCCGCACAACGTCAACAAGCCACAGACGCCGAGCAGAACCTTGGCAAAGGTGCCGATATGACTGCGTGTTTCGTCGCGGAGCGTGGCGTTTTTGCCATCAGCGGCCAGTGCAAGCAGCAAATCCGGCGGGCCGTCTTCATGTTCAGGCTCCGCGATAATTTCGCCACGTCGCGATGCCAGGTAGATGGTGACAGAGGGCGAGACTAGAAAACCTGCGAACACGACCGGCATCAGCAGCTGAACCGAGACGTGCCCAGCAATCGGCCAGCCCTGGCCGCCGGCAAGCACGCCGATCGAGGCAACCAAACAGACGCCGGCGATCGCCATGATAATCTTCGCGCCGCCCTTTTTGCCCGTGTAAAGGAAGTTGGCCGCGAGGACTAAGCCAATGACATTGGCCAGGCCCAAGAGCGCAACCCAGCCGCTGCGTGTCATGCCGAAGCCGACGGTCGCCAGGGCAGCGCCAAGCGCGAGCGGCAGGAAAAAGCCCGTCAAGAACAGGCGATGGCCCATGTCGATGCGTTCGTTTGCCGATCCGGTATGCTCAGCCACGATTCATCCTCAAATCGAAAAGGTAACGTCTGTCATTTCACAATTACGATACCCCCGAGCGGGAAGCGTAAGCGACGGACAATTCACCGTCGCTTACGCTTCCCGCTCGTAGGTATTCGCGTGCCTTCAAGTTTACGCGTCGTCAAGCGACTTCTGCAACCCGCGTACGAACTGCTGCCCCAGCAGGATGGCGAGAACCAGAACGCCGACGCCGAGAACCTGAAGCGCAATGCGGGCGTTCCCGTTATTCACGCAAAAACCGGCGATGCACAAACCGAAACCGAAAGGCAACGCCAACATTGCCGTGCGACCTAGAGAAAACAATTTCATCGGATGCATGCTCCGTCGATTGTCGTTTTTCCGAGCCGCGACCGTCAGAGAGCGGCCAACACGGTGCCTTGGTCGCTGGTCGGCCGCTCCCTGACGGTCACGGCTCGGAAATGGTTCGATTCATCTAAAAACGCGGCAATCCCACCCGCGTGAATTATATCCAGCAGATTATGAATTGCGGGTTGATTTGCCAGGGGTGTTTGCACGGATAGGAATCGCGTTTTGCACCTGTCATTCCGTGCCAATTCGGGTATCCTAAAGGGAAACCTCCCACCCTGCTCCGTATCGACTATGAATAACACACACACCGTCCGATACCTCGCGTTGATTTGCATGACCTTGACCGGTTCCGCCGCGTTCGCGCAGGAACCGGTCAGCTATCGGAATGAAGTGATGGCCGTCCTATCGCGTGCTGGCTGCAATCAGGGCATCTGTCATGGCAACCTCAACGGGCGCGGCGGGTTCAAACTCTCGCTTCGCGGCGAGAATCTGCCGTTCGATCATGACGCCATGTTGCGCGGCTTGCTCGGCCGCCGCGCCAACGTGCAGCAACCCGATGCCAGCCTCGTGCTGCAAAAAGCCACCGGTCAAGTCGCACACGAAGGCGGCGTGCGCTTCGCCGTCGGCAGTGACGAATACCGCATCCTCCGCAACTGGATTGCGCAAGGCGCCAAGTTCGATTCGCTCAAGGTTCCACATTTGCAAGGTTTGACGGTTACGCCAACCGAGCAATACATCGTTCATCCGAAGAACGAGATCACCGTGCAAGTTCGCGCGACGTTCTCAGATGGCAGCACGAAGGATGTGTCATCGCTTGCCGTCTTTGAATCGACGAATCCGAAGATCGACGTCTCCCGCGACGGCCACGTGCGTTCAACGGAACCGGGTGAAACGACAATCGTCGTCCGCTACCTCGATCGCCAGGCAACATCATTGCTGGCGTTCGTGCCCGCTCGGCCCGATTTCGTGTTCAAGAAGCCGGCGCCGCACAACTACATTGATACGAACATCGACGCTCGGCTCGAAAAGCTGCGGATGAATCCATCGGAACTCGCCGGCGACGCCGACTTCGTTCGCCGAGTGTATCTCGACCTGATCGGCCTGCTACCGACGCCAAACGAGACGCGTGCATTTCTTGCTGATACACATTCAGGCAAACGCGCCAAGCTCATCGACTTGCTTTTGGAACGCCCCGAGTTTGCCGACACCTGGGCGATCAAGTGGGCCGACTTGCTCAAAGTCGAGGAGAAACAACTCGACAAGACCGGCGTAAAAGTCTTCCACGCCTGGATTCGCAAGAGCATCGTTGACAACAAACCGCTCAACGAATTTGCGCGGGAATTGATCGCCAGCCGAGGCAGCACCTACAAGGATCCCGCCGCCAATTATTACCGCGCCCTGCGTGAGCCCCAGATTCGCTCGGAGGCGTTCGCTCAGGTTTTCCTCGGCATTCGCATGCAGTGTGCGAAGTGCCATAATCATCCGTTCAATCAATTGACGCAGAACGATTATCACCAGCTGGCGGCGTTCTTTCCGCGCGTCGATTACAAGGTTCTCGACAACAAGCGTAAGGACAAACTCGACAAGCACGAGTTCGTCGGCGAGCAACTCGTCTTCATGAACGACACTGGCGAAGTCAAGCATCCCGTCTCCGGTGACGTGCTGAAACCTCGCTTCCTCGGCGGCGCGGTGTTCAAGGCCGACGCCAAAGACGATCGCCTGGTCCCGCTGGCCAACTGGGTTGCGGATAAGCAAAATCCCTACTTCGCTCGCACCCAGGCCAATCGCATCTGGTACTGGGTCATGGGCCGCGGCCTCGTCGATCCCGACGACGACTTCCGCGAATCAAACCCGCCGGTGAATGGGCCGTTGCTTGATGCGTTGACGAAGGACTTCGCCGGGCATCGCTTCGACCTGAAGCACCTAGTCCGCACGATCATGAACTCGCGCACCTATCAGGCATCGTCGATTCCCAATGCGACCAACGCGGACGATGAAGTCAACTACTCGCACACGATCATCCGTTCGCTGCCTGCCGAGGCATTGCTCGACGCGATTAGCCAAGTCACCAATGTGCCTACGAGCTTCGACGGCTACCCCATCGGCACGCGCGCTGCTCAGATACCGTGCTTGCCGAGCCCAAGCCGACGGGAAACGCCCGACAACGGCGTCAAATTCTTACGTCAGTTCGGTAAACCCGAACGCCTGCTCGCCTGCTCCTGCGAACGCAACGACAACACGACGCTCGCGCAAGCCCTTCAGCTCATGACCGGCCCGCTCGTTCAGCATGCACTGACGGAACCCGACAACCGCATCGGCAAGCTTTTGAAGGCGAGTAAAACCAACGCCGAGATTATGGACGATCTGTTCGTCGCCGCCCTCTGCCGATCGCCGAACGATCGCGAGCGTTCAGCCATCCTCTCGCGCATCGAGGCAGCGCCCAATCGGCGTGCGGCACTCGAAGACCTGCTCGCGGCGTTGTTGAATAGCAAGGGATTTTTGCTTCGAAAGTAGAGTTGTTGTCAGTCAGTTTGCCGTAGGGTGCGTCAAGCGTACTCGCGCCGACGCACCACACGTTCGTCAAGGGAGCGGTGCGTCGGCGCGAGTACGCTTGACGCACCCTACGGCGCTGACAACTCACCAAGGGAGGTTCAAGTTTGCGCATCTCACTCATGATTACCTGCCTCGGCGATACGTTCTTCCCCGACGTCGGCGTCGCCAGCGTGAAGCTGCTGAGGCGACTCGGCGCGACGGTCGATTTTCCGCAGGCGCAGACTTGTTGTGGACAGCCGCACTTTAACAGTGGCTATCACGACGACGCCCGCGAACTCGCCAAGCACACGATCACCGCCTTTGCCGACGCGCCGACGATTGTGACGCCGTCCGGCTCATGTGCGGCAATGGTCAAGCTCGAATATCCCGAATTGTTTCACGGCGACGAGCGTTGGCATGCGCGGGCCGTCGATCTCGCCAAACGCACGTTTGAGCTTTCGGACTATCTCGTCAATGTGTTGAAGGTCGAAGATGTCGGCGCGCGGTTCAACGGCTCCGCCACCTACCACATGGCCTGCCACCTTCGCGGCATGGGGTTGATAATGGAGCCGATTCGGCTCATTCAAAAGGTGCAAGGCCTAACGTTCGTGCCGATGGAACGCTTCGACGAATGCTGCGGCTTCGGCGGCTCGTTCGCGGTACGTTATCCGGAGATTTCGGGCGCGATGGTGCGTGACAAAGCTGGCTTCATCGAAAAAGCAAATGTTGATGCTGTCATCGCCACCGACGCCGGCTGCCTGATGAACATCGGTGGCTGCCTCAACCGCCAGGCGAAGAAGACGCGCATCCTACATCTCGCGGAGTTGCTGGCGGCGACGTGATTGCGTCAGAGCCACGCACGAAGTAAGTGGATTAATTACTCGTTCCGACCACTTACTTCGTGCGTGGCTCTGACACGATTGCAAAGCGATACCTCGAGCGCTAAGCCGCACGCGGAATGCGAGAATCAGATCACCATCGTCTTAGGCGTAAACCACTTACTTCGTGCGTGGCTCTGACACGATTGCAAAGCGATACTTCGAGCGCTAAGCGGAATGCGAGAACCAAGTCGCCATCGTCTCCGGCAGTTCCACTTCCTCCTCGTGCTCATCGCGGACCGTGATATCCGCACGCATGGTCAGCACCGGGCTTGGCGAACGGCGTAGCACTTCTTCCGCAACGCTGCCCATGATAAGCCGCGTGAGGCCCGAACGGCCATGCGTGCCCATGACGACGACGTCGGCATTAGTCTCCGCAGCGGTCTCAACGATCACGGAGGCGGGATTCCCTTCGAGCAGGCGATACTCCATCGTGACGGCGGACGACGGGGCCTTCAGCAAACGCAACAGTCGCATCGCCTCGCCGAGTTCTTCCTCGGGGCCGACGTAGCTCCCGAATTCGGAGAAGCCAATGGTCTGCGGCTCGACGACGTGCACGGCGATGACCCGTGCCCGATAATCGCGCGCCAATGCGGATGCTACTTCAAAGGCAACCTTCGATGCGGATGAGAAATCAGTGGCGAACAAAATGGTTTTGAATGGCAACATGGCTAAATCCTCCAAGTGTGTGGGCGAATTTCGTTTCGTGATCTGTCCACTCCATAGCGGAGCAAACGTGATGCCAATGAGCAATTGGCGGCATGTGAAACGAAACATTTCCGAGCCGCGACCGTGAGGGAGCGGCCGACGTGCCGGTTCACGCGATGTCGGCCGCTCCCTTACGGTCGCGGTTCGGAATGGACTCGATTCATCCGCGTTGTCCGTGATTTCAATTCCGGACGAAATTTCACAGCTAACATCGCAAAGTGTGCGGAAATGTTGCAAACGATGTGCGAGATCAGTTCGCGACGAGCACGGGCACGCTTTCGATGATCTCACGGACGATCTGCTTCGCCGATTTGCCTTCAACCTCAGCCTCTGGGCGGATGATGAGCCTATGGCCGAGCACGCCGAGGGCGATCGTTTGCACATCCTCATGCGTGAAAAAGGTTCGGCCATCGAGCAGTGCTCGCGATCGCGCACAGCGCAAAAGCGTCAACGACGCCCGCGGACTGGCGCCGAGTGCGACATCGGGATGGCGTCGGCTTGCCTCGGCCAGATCGATGATGTAGGTGTAAAGTTCTTCCTTGCAGTAAACGCGATTCACCTGGGCCTGCAGTGTGAGGATCAATTCCGAGGTGAACAATTGCGGTGCGATCACAATCGGTTGACTGTGAAGCTTGAGCATCGCCTTTTCGTGATCGGGACCCGGATAGCCCATTTCGATACGCAGGAGAAAGCGGTCGAGTTGAGCTTCGGGCAGGCGATAGACGCCTTCCTGCTCGACGGGGTTTTGCGTCGCCAGCACCATGAACGGTCGCGGCAACGGCAGCGTCGTGCCTTCGATCGTCACCTGGTATTCCTGCATCGCCTCCAGCAGCGCTGACTGAGTTTTCGCCGGGGCGCGATTGATTTCGTCGGCGAGTAAAATCTGGCAGAAGATCGGCCCTTTGCGCAATGTGAATTCGTTGGTCCTGCGGTCGAAGATATAGGTTCCGGTGACATCCGAAGGCAGGAGGTCCGGCGTGAACTGGATGCGATGATACTGAATGCCAAGGATTTGCGCGAGCGTCTTGGAAAGCGTGGTCTTGGCAACGCCGGGCACGCCTTCGAGCAGCACGTGCCCGCCGGCACACAGCGCGATAAGGAATCGGCTGGCGACGCGGTCCATACCCACGACAACACGTGCCACCTCGCGCAGCGTTTGCTCGCGAAGCTCGCGGGCACGCGCCGCCCAGGTCGCGAGATCGGTCGTCGGCGTAATAGTTTCTACCTCAAGCATGCGTTGATTCCGGCCATGAAATTCGAGCGATCTTCGCTACATTGGGCGCGAGGCATCACGTCTGTCTTACATTTTTTCCGTCCACCAGCAACACGACTCGGCCATCGCGATCGGCAATCGACAGGTTGCGCAATGCTTGTATTAGTCGCTGGAAATCGGCTCGTTTCATGGGCGTCGGCTTCCTGGCGCAGGCGAGACGCAAGACCCATTCGGCGTTGTGTTGCATTTGGCGATGCGACCAGAAACCGGCGGTGACCTTCAGCTCGGCCTGCACGCCGTCGTGCCAGGTGTCCGGCGTGACGCCATAGATTTCGCGAAACCATTCCGTCGCCAGCAGCTTGGCCTCGCCGGCGAAATCCCAGCCGCGTAGCACAGCCTGACGGCGCTGCTTGTCGAGCGGCACACCATCGACGCTCGCCGTCGTCGGGGTGACGGTCGGGCTTTTGCCAAGATCGATGGACTCTCGGCTGGCAATCATCGTCCGCGTGCCATAGATGAGTAGCGCGAGCGTGAGTATCGCCATTACGATGCCGATGAACCGGCCACGCTGCTCGCCGAGCAATTCGCTGAATTTGCGTTGCAGAAAGCGTTCCTTCTCCATCCCGCGCATCAATTGATTGAGCATCGGCACCGTCGGAATCGGGATCGGCGGCAGGGGCGGCGTCAGGTTCATGTCGAAGTCGGTGATGATCGTGCCATCCACCATGAGCAACACGTTCGGCCTGGCCACGCCGTCCGGGCCGTCGCGCAGCCAGCGGACAACGTTCATCGCGAAGTTGAAGTTGTCGTTGTCCGGTTGCAGCATCATGCCGTTCATGAAGATGCCATGCCCTGCGATGGTTAGCGATCGCCCGCTTGGAGCCGAGCCTTTCGGCGAACCGAGGATGTAGGTTCTGGACTGACGGCGGCCGGCGGGCGGGAATTCGAGCAGCACCTCGAGGTCTATTCCGTTGCGAATCAGGGATACATGGCTGGGGCAGTTGGTCGCCAGGCCCTTGCTAAGAAATTGAAAGATCGGATGACTGCGATCGAATACGCCGGCGTCATCGTTCTTGGGAAAAGTCAGGAACGGGCATTCCGGATGGCCGTGATACGCCACTTGCTTGGCCTGCGTGACGCGGTTGCCTGGGATATCGATACCGAGCGAGAACGCGAGGAACGGGTAATCCGTCGCGAATAGGAAGCTGCCGCCTTGACGCAGGAATTGCTGGATACCGTCGGCGTCGCGTTGAATATCGTCAATTCCCTTCGGGTTGCCCAGAACGATAATCAAACTGCTCCGCGGATCATCGACGGCATCGCGAATCGAGCGCAATGGCCTCGCACCTTCGTTATGCAACACATGGCAGAAAATCTCAGGCCCATCGAACGGGATGGTGCGGACCTCGTCCTGGTCCTGGCCAAGCGCAAAGTTCGCCTGCAAGATCAGCGTCAATCCGATGATGATGCGATTCATGCCGCCTCCGCGATCTGAGCAATGGCCAAGCGGGCCTGTGTGCGCTCGGTCTCCGAAAGCGCAGCGTCACCCTGCGAATAGCGAGACATTTCGTAGAGTTGCGCGAGGCCGTTGGCGACCGGAGTGCATGCGGGCGTCTTGGCCGACCATTGCGAGGCAATGATGCGGTGGTTCCAGTATTCCGCGGCAGCGCCAAGCGTCAACCTCGCCAAATGGTCGAATGCCAGCACGAGGTCGGCGCGCGTAGTGACGGCGTCGGCCCGCACCGGCCAGGGACCGAGCGTGACTGCGTCGGATTTGGTCGCTTCGCCTTGCTGCTTCTTCGCCCAGCGAAGCAACAGCCAAACGAGCAACGCTAACACGGCCAGGAACAGCAACCAACTAACGCCGACACCGATCGTCGGTAGTGACGGAGCGGAAAAATCCGGCAGCCCGCCCGGCAGATTCGGCGCTCGAACCCGGCCCAACCCGGGCACCGGTCGATCCCAGCGGAATCGCTCCCAGTTCGGGCGAGGCATCTCGCGCAGCCGATCCAGGGCGTTCTCAGCCGGTTTCCAGTTCTTCCCCTCAAACCACTTCAGTTTATTCTCGATATCCCGCATGCCCCAACGCTTGTTGTTCGGATTGTCGAGCGACGTTTTCAGATCGCTGAACGCTCGACGCCAGGCCGGCGAATCGCGTAGCCATTCACCCAGGTTGCTGTTCTCTGCTTGTTGCATCGCCCTTTCGACTGCGCGCGGAATCGCATTATCCGGACGCGGCGGTTGCGATATTTTCGGCAGTTCCTTTGGAAACTCGGGTAGTGTCTTCGGATCGGCCATTGGCGGTTTGGACTGATCGAGCAGCGTCTTCAAATTGTCGTGCATCTGCTTCACATCGTCCGGCTGTTTGCCGACTGGATTTTTGCTGATCCAATCCTGCAACGCTTGTTTGAGCTGGGGATCATTCGCCGCCCAGTCTTGCAGGGCCTTCTTGAATTGCGGGTCATCGAGTTTGAAATCTTTGAGTTGCTTGGGATCGATGGGTAACTTGTTCGGGTCCGCAATGATCTGGCGTACGAGAACCTTTAACGGCCCCAGCTGCTTCTCGAATTTCAGCCGATCTTTGAACTTCGCCTCGAAGTTGGGATCAAACGGGATCGGCACATAGGTTCGCGGCTCGTCGTCCTGAGCGCGCACGGTCAACGCGAAGGTGATACCGAGCATGCATGCTAGAATCAAGAATCGGTAGCTCATGCGATCCTCCACTGCGTTGTCAGAGCCGCGCACGAAGTAAGCGGTTGATCGTGCGCTTCCCATGAGATTCAACCGCTTACTTCGTGCGCGGCTCTGACATGACTGCAAAATCTTTATCCCGCCAGCGCCGAGGCAGCCTTGCGTAAGACATCGGCGGAGTGCAGCAATCTCGCGCGTTCGTCGGCGTCCATTTCCGGCTCAAGCACTTGCACCGCGCCCTCGGCGCCGACGACCGTCGGCAGCGACAGGGCGACATCACGCAGCCCGAACTCGCCTTCCTGCATGCGCGAAACCGTGAGTACACGCCGTTCGCCTCGCAACATGCAGCGAAGCAAGTCGCCGGTGACGAGGCCAATCGCGTGGTTCGTCGCGCCTTTGCGTTTGATGATCTCGTACGCAGCAGTGCGAACTTCCTCGACAATCACCGGCTCCCTGGCGCGATCCCAGCTTGGCCAATTGCGCAGTGCCACCCCGCCGATGCGTGCTTCCGACCACAGCACGACCTCGGAATCACCATGCTCGCCGATGACCTGCCCATGCACCGAATGCGGATCGACGTGCAAAGTGCGGCCCAACACCTGGCGCAGGCGAGCCGTGTCAAGCATCGTGCCCGTGCCGATGACGCGCGCTGGCGGTAGGCCGGAGGCGGCGGTCATGACGCCCGTGAGCACATCGACCGGATTGGTCACCATGACGATGATGCCGCGACACTTCGCCAGCCGTTTGCCAATGTCTTGAATGATCCGTGCGTTATCTCGAAGCAAGTCGAGCCGCGACTCGTTCGGCTTGCCGCCACGCCCCGCAGTAACGACGACGGCATCGGCGTCAACCATCTCTTCGATGCTCGCGGTTCGTACGTTCGCCGTCGGATAAAACGACGCGCCATGCGCGAGGTCCATCGCTTCGCCCTCGGCAACGCTCGCCCGCGCATCGCTGAGCAAAAGCTCCTGTGCGACGCCTGTATGCAACGTCGCAATGGCCACGCTCGATCCGACCCAGCCGGTGCCAATGATACCGATGCGATGCTTCATAGGTTTCGTCCCCTTACCCCATATAGCCCGCCATTTATGGCGGGTTTGAGTCTGAACCCGCCATAAATGGCGGGCTATATGGGGAAATTCTATCGAACCATCGTCTTACAGAACCCCCGTCTCAAATTTCGCCGCTTGCGTGCCACGAATCGCTCTGCCCTGCCGCAATAGTCGCCAGCGCTCGCGCACGACGTTTGCCGAATACGCGCGATAAATGAAGTCGGCACGCACCGCAGACACGCCCGCTTTCTTCAACTCGCCCAAGCGAGACGACAAGCAGAACGGCTCCTGGTTCAAGACGATCGTTCGGCAATGGTAGTCCAGCGCCGTCACTCGTTCGCCATGGCTGGAGACCATTTCCATGCTTTCAAAATTGCAGTTGGCCTTGCCTGGACAGCCGCCGATGAGGTTGGCATAGGCACACGACTCAGCCAAGAACTGCGGCGTATCCTGGTAGACGATGAGCACCGCGCGGGAGCCGAACTCGCTGCAAAGCATGCGGGCGTTATCGATGCCATCCTCCGGCGACAGCGCGAATCGGGTCGCGCCCATGTCGAAAAGCTGAAGAGCGGCCAAGCGATTCATGACATAGACGGACCAATCGGTGGCGAGATCGAGAACGCCAGCCGGCTTGAGCGGATCGACGCCGAGGTAATGCCACGCCGAAAGATTGGCCGCTTCCCACTTGCGCCAACCCGCGGCTTGTAATGCATCGATTTTCTGACGGATGCCCTTGTCCTCCCACGATCGCGTCAGCGCCGGCAAGGCAAGGCGGATTTTTTCGTGGCCCACATGGTCAGCTATACGCGAAAGTTTTTCACGCAGAATCGACGGATGATCGCGAGCAATGTCGATCACGATTTCGTCGATGTCCTGCCAATCTTCACTGGCGAAGTCGTCGAGGAAGCTGACACGATCGACCTTGATCGACCAGCAGAGCTTGGGTGCCTGCCTGACCCGTTCACCGGGTTGCGACGCCTGCTTAGTGGTCGCGCTAAGCGTCTCCACTCGTAATCGCTTCAGTGCGACTTCCATTGCGTCAACGACATCGCGGCGAAACTGATTCAATTGCGACACGGGCACGAACAGCCCGTCGGCATTATGCCAATCGAAGGCGTCGAGCGCAAATTGACTTTGGCCGAGCCTGGCGAAGCAGGTATAGGCGGCGCGTTCCATGCCAGCGGGGTCTTGTACGGCGGCGAAGGGACCGGGCAACGACTTCTCGACGCGCGTCTCGCCACTGGTGGCCACGGCAATCAGGCGATCGCGTGTCAGCGTCAGTTCGACGCGCAACGGCCGACGGCCATGCCAAAGGCCTGGCTTCGGTTTCGCAAAACGATAACGCTGCTTCACCGCTTGCGACGACGAGCAATATACCGGCGCTCCACGCGGAATCTCCGGTGCCTCGTAGGGAAGCTCGACCTCAACAACCGCGCCGGCGGGAGCCTCGATCACCTCACGTGCCTGCTCTCGATGCGTTCCCGCTATGAATAAACGATCCACGGCGAAACCAAACGGCTTTCCCAGGATCGGCAGGTCCACCTGCAACCCATCGTGCCGTTCGAGATCGCGGTCGGTGCGGAATCGCAGGCGACGACCGATGACCGCCTCAACCTCTCCGATCAACGTGCCGCGATGGCCAACGGTATCGCGGTCGGCCACTTCCTTGTCTTTATGCGACTGCATGAACAAGCGTGTCCAGGGTCGACTGAAGACGGTCTGCAGGTCGGCCTCGATGTCCGGCCTCGCGTCCGGATCGAGCGTGCCATCGAGCAGGCGACGATAGTAGTCGGTGGTCGTGGCGACATAGAGCGGGCTTTTCTTACGGCCTTCGATTTTGAAGCACGACACGCCGCTCGCACGCAGAGCCGGCAGATGATCGGGCAGCGCGAGGTCCTTCATCGAAAACGGGAAGCCCTGGCGCGGATCGCGTTTGACTTCCGTGCCGTCGCGCAATGTCATCGGTGCGTCGGCGACTTCGTATGAATCCCGACAACTGTAGGCACACTTGCCCCGGTTGCCACTGCGACCGAGGGTTTGCGACGAAAACAGACAGAGTCCGCTGTAGGCGTAACAGAGCGCGCCGTGAATGAAGACTTCCGTCTCGACTCCGGCGGTCGCGGTGATTTCGCCCACTTCCTCAAACGTCAGTTCACGCGCCAGCACAACGCGGCTGAAACCCAGGCGTCGTAGCGTCTCGGCCCCGGCACGGTTGTGCACCGCCATTTGCGTGCTGCCGTGCAATTCAAGTTGCGGGAACCATTGCCGAATCGCGCGATAAACGCCAAGATCCTGCACGATGACAGCATCGACGCCGATCTCGACAAGCGACGTGAGCGCATCGATCAGTTCGGGGATTTCGTCCTGGAGAATGAGCGTGTTGATGGTGACAAAGACGCGTCGTTTGGGCGTGAGCGAATGCGCGTAGGCGGTGATTTCGTCGAGTTCTTCGAGCGTGAAATTCTCGGCTTCGGCACGAGCGGAGAATTTCTTCAGGCCGAGGTAGATCGCATCGGCGCCGAAGTGAAACGCCGCGAAACCTGCGTCAAGCCCGCCCGCCGGGGCGAGCAGTTCTGCGGGGCCTGTCGGAGCCTCCGCAGCGATCAACGGCACGCTCAACGGCATCTCGGGCCGCGCCGCGTTATAGGCACCCTGCGGATCGAACGGCAGCGGCGAATCGGTGTCCAGCAACGCCGGCAGCTGGCCAAACGCCGCCAGCCCTTCCCAGGTGGGCGCGGCTTTTGGCTCAACAATCAGCGGTAATTCAAGTTTGTTCAACAACGGAATGTATCCAACCCATAGTTCATTGTTTTCGCAGAATATCTTTATTGTATACCTTTGACGGGTGAGTTTGACGCTTTTCCGAGCCGCGATCGTAAGGGAGCGGCCGACAAGTTTCCGTACGGATAATGTCGGCCGCTCCCTTACGGTCGCGGCTCGGAAATGTTTTGATCCGTTCCGAAACTCTGTTTCCCGATACTTTGTTTCGCATGCAATCCACGAAGCGAAACAGAGTTGACGCCACCGACAAAAGTCGCTTTACGAGGCTGAAGCGTAAGCGACGGACTGGAGAAATCCGTCGCTTACGCTTCAGCCTCGGAAACGGACTTTTTGTCGCCGGCATTGCGGAAAGCGGCAAATTGAATGCACGCCCGTTCATGTTGTCGCCCAATCGTTTTCCTCGTTACACGCACTATCTTTGTTACAATTTGACAGCGCTGGTTTTTTGTCCCATGTTTAGGACAAGGAGCGGTAGCGCCGGCATGTCCGGTCCGTTCACCGTATCCTGGCCGGTTGCCTTGCTTGCATGCAAGGGCAACTTGTTCCCCGAAGTTACCCTCTGGTTTGAAAAAGGAAACAGCAATGGTCACCCCAGAACTGGGCGCATGTGAATGGTTTGTTTGGGATCTGCGCCGCAGCAACCTAATCGACCGCGGGCAACTCGACCAAGTCGTCGGCGAGTTCCTCAACAGGAACCCACGGGCGGAACCCTCCGTACTTTCCGACTTTCTCATTGCCGAATCGATTCTCACGCCATTCCAGGCTGAGCGTTTGCTTCAAGGCAAGACGCAAGGCTTCGTGCTTGGCCCGTTCACGCTGATGGACGCGCTCGGCTCGGGTAGCATGGGCACGGTCTATAAAGCACGCAACAAAACCGACAACGGGTGGTATGCCGTCAAAGTACTGCCACGCCGCAGCATGTGGAACGTCCGCATCGCTCGCCGCAAGGTGCGCTCGTTTGAGCAATGCAAGCACCCCGCGGTTGTGCCGTTCGTTGACGTGGGCACCGCTGGCGGTATGCATTACCTTGCTTGGCCGCACGTCGAAGGTGAAACGCTGGACAAGTTCGTGCAGCGAGTAGGCAAGCTGCCCGCCGACCTTGTCGCCGCTTTCGCCACCCAAATCGCCGAGGGCTTGGAAATCTGCCATCATCAAGGCTTGTTCCATGGCCTGTTCAAACCGTCGAACCTGATGGTTGGGCCGGAGAACCAGGTCTACATCCTCGATTTCGGCATCGGATGCTTGCTTGCCGAGACCGAAGGCGAATCGCTCGTCGACACGATGTCCACCGCGAACTCCGTGGCGAGCGGTCTCGACTGCGCCAGCCCGGAAAGCATCATGGACCCTAGCAACCTCACACCGACCGGCGATCAATATAGCCTCGGTTGCGTCATGTACTACATGCTCTCAGGCCAATACCCATTCCCGGACGGCGGCGCAGCTGAGAAGATGATGGCCCACCAATTCAAGCAACCGGAGTCGCTGGCATCGCTCGCCCCGGATACGCCGGTGGAGATCATCGAAACCGTCGAACGCCTGATGCAGAAGAAACCGGAAAATCGCTACGGAACGGTCGGCGAGATCGTGCAGGAACTGCATGGGTTCGGACGCCGACAAACGCCCAACGTCAAGACGCAACCCGCAGCGAACGGTCGCCCCGCAGCTCCGATGCCCGGTGCGAAACCGAGCCTCATGCCATTGCTTGCCGGATCAGCGTCGATCAAGCAGCCAGGTCCGCCTTCTCCGACGCCGCGCCCAACCACGATGGTTGCCCTGCCGACACGAAACTCGGTTCGGAATCAGACGATGTCCGCACCAAAGCCCGCGCTGGCTCCGGAATCGATTCCGCAGCCCCAACACAATACGCCGCCAGGGACGAACACCATTCCTGGCGGTTCGGCACAAGATCCCGATCAGAATTCCTACTGGGAAACCAGCATGGGCCCCGTGGGCGTCATGGTTACCGCCATCGTCGCCTGCGGTATCGGCTACTTCGCCTTCAATCTCTTCAATTAGTCATTGGTCCGTGGTCCGTAGTCCGTTGCTTCAAAACAAAGTGGTCACATGTCGTCTTACTAAAGACCACGGACTACGGACTACGGACGAATTGGTCACTTTTCCTCGAACCGGCATAAGATAATTGCAATCATCGGTTCCGCCCGGCATGCTCTTCTCTCCCGCATGGAAATCCGGGCTCCGGGAAAGAGCCATCATGCGAACGGACGAATTGCGCCGCTGCCTTGAATTTACTCCGACAGCCACAACGCTTCTCTTCGACTGGGGACTGCGAGATTTCGAGCGAGGACGATGCAACCTCGTCGGCATCGCCGGCGTGCTCGGCGTGGACAGTCTGGGCGAGCTATGCCATCCGTTGAGTCGATTGCTGCCTCGGTGCGCCGATCCCGACATGGCCCTCAACAACCTGGATCACTTCCTCGCCGCCGCGGGCGCAGACATCCTGCCGACGCTGATGGAAAGCCGGGCACGCACGCTGGAGACGCTGCTTCAGCTTTTTTCCACGAGTCAGTTCTTTAGCGACCTGCTCACCACGAATCCCGATTTTCTTGAGATGCTGCGCATCCCGCTGCGCAGTAGTCCGAGCCGAACTGAGATGCTCGAACACCTTCGGCAGGATGTGCTGGCTGCCTATGAGGACTCCGCTGTCTTGCGTGCGTTTCGCCGCTTCCGCCAAATGCAAATGTTACGCATCGGCACGAACGACATCATCCGCGATCGCCCGCTGGAGGAGATCACGCGCGACATTTCACGGGTTGCGGACACGTCGCTTGAAGTCGCCCTTGAAGTGGCCCTGCGCAACGTCAGCCGCCGTTTTGGCGATCCCTACACCAACGCGGACGTGCCAGCTCGCTGTGTGTTTATCGGGTTCGGCAAGCTCGGCGGTAAGGAACTCAACTACTCCAGCGATATCGATCTCATCTTCCTGTACGACGAAGAAGGCCACAGCCGGGGCAAAGGCGTTACCATCATCTCTAACGACGACTATTACGCCCGCGTCTGCTCCGAGGTTGTCCGATTGCTCAGCACGCACTCCGATCGCGGCCAGGCGTACCGCGTCGACCTACGGCTGCGTCCCGAAGGCCAGCGCGGACCGCTCGCGCGTTCGCTCGCCAGCACGTTGTCGTACTACGACACGATGGGCCGAACCTGGGAACGCCAGGCGTTGATCAAGGTTCGCCCCGTCGCCGGCGACGCCAAGCTTGGCGAGGAATTCATACGAGCCATCGAACCGTTCGTTTATCGGCGGTATCTCAGCGTCGCCGAGATCAACGAAATCAAAGCGCTCAAGCGCAAGATCGAGCACAAATCCGGTCAGTTCGGCGAGAGCGATACCGAAGTAAAAACCGGGCACGGCGGTATTCGCGATGTCGAGTTCACCATCCAGTTCCTTCAACTTCTTAACGGCGGCGATCTCACCGACATCCGTCTCGCCAACACACTGAAAGCGCTCCTCGCCCTGACCAAAGTCGGTTGCCTCACCGACCTCGAATACCGCGTGCTTGACGATACCTATCGTTTTCTACGCAAAGTCGAACATCGCCTGCAGCTGATGTTTGATCAGCAAACGCATCGCCTGCCCGATAAGCCCGATGAACTTCGCAAACTCGCCTTGCGCATGGGCTACACCACGCCGCGTAATGCACCTGAAAGCATCGACGGGCCGGAGCCGAGTAAGATGCAGGACGCCCTAGAAGCGTTTTTGGCCGACTACCGCGAGAAGACATCGCTCAATCGCACGATTCTGAATCACCTTCTGCATCTGTCGTTTCCGAGCAGCCAGGAGGAACCCGAATCGGACTTGTTGTTAGATCCGCAACCCGATCCGGAGCGCATTCAGCAAGTGCTGGGGAAATATCCGTTCAAAGACCCGCAGGCCGCTTACCTTAACCTCAACCTGCTGGCAACCGAAACGATTCCGTTCCTCTCCTCACGCCGGTGTCGCCAGTTTCTCGCCAGCATCGCACCGCAGCTGCTCAAGGTTATCGCCGAAACTCCCGACCCCGATATGGCGCTTGTCAACCTAGAAAAGGTCTCCGCCTCGCTCGGCGGCAAGGCTGTCCTGTGGGAGTTGTTCAGCTTCAATACACCGAGCTTGCGGCTCTATGTCGATCTTTGCGCGTGGAGCCAATTCCTCTCGGAAATTCTGATCAACAATCCGGGCATGATCGACGAACTGCTCGACAGCCTGGTGCTCAACTCGCCCCGCAGTGCCGACGAACTCCGCTCCGAACTCTCCGAACTCTGCCGTAACGCCGACGACACCGATCCGATTCTACATAGCTTTCAGGACAATGAGCTCCTACGCATCGGCGTACGCGACATCCTTGGCAAGGACACGATCATCGACACAACGCGTTCTCTAAGCGACCTCGCGGAAACGATTCTCGTCCAGCTGACATCGCAACAGTACAAGCCCCTCGTGCGTCGCCTTGGCATGCCGTGTCTTACCGAAGGGCCTCGCGCCAATCAGGAAAGCCGTTACGTACTGCTCGCTCTGGGCAAACTCGGCAGCCGAGAGATGAGCTACCACAGCGACCTTGACTTGATTCTGATTTACGAAGGCGATGGCCAAACCATCCCGCCACCTGACTCGACACGTTGGGACCGCTTTGAACTGACCGACAACTTCCACTTCTTCTCGGAGTTGGCCCGGCAGATCATCCGCGCCGCCAGCTATATGGGACCGCGTGGCCGATTGTACCAGGTGGATATGCGCTTGCGCCCGACCGGGAAGTCCGGCAGCCTGGTGATTCCGTTATCCGAATTTGAACGCTACTACAACGAAGGCCACGCTCAGCTTTGGGAACGCCAGGCCCTGACCCGTGCTCGTGTCGTCTTCGGCGATGCCGAATTCGGTGAACGCCTCGTGCAGAGCATCCATCACCAAATCTTTGAATTGGAATGGAAGCCGGATATTGCCGAGGAAATCAAATCCATGCGCAGCCGCGTGGAGGCGTCCGGCAGCAAGCGCGATCTAAAGCGCGGGTTCGGCGGCATCATCGATATCGAATTTCTGACGCAAATGTTTCGCATCAAGCACGGCCTGCGCCATCCCAATATCCGCGAACCCAACACCTGGCTGGCGCTGGACGCGATTCACGCCGAGGGCCTGATCAGTGCGAACGAACACGCCACGCTGCGGGAGTGCTACGATTTCATGCGCACCGTCGAAGGCCGGCTGAGAATATTTCACAACCGCTCGCTGGATGAATTGCCCGAAGCTACGGAAGACCTGGAAAAACTCGCCAAACGCCTGGGCTGCGAACCGACCGATGAACACTCCGCCGGCCAAATATTCCTGCATGTGCTTGAATGGCACACAACACAGACGCGGCATTTGTTTAATGAGTTGTTTCAGCGTGAAACGGGTCCGTAGTCCGTGGTCAGTAGTCAGTAGCAAAAACCAATTTGCAATCGAGTTATCTCGATGCTAAGGACTAAGGACTAAGGACGTGACCATGTCCGTTCGATAAACGTCGTATCAACATTCCCTGAGATGAAAGCGGGGTGCGACATGATGTCGAGATGGATTGGGATCGTCGTCTTGATTCCTTCGATGACGAACTCGCGGAGCGCTCGCTTCATGCACGCGATCGCTTCCAGGCGAGTCGGCTGATGCACAAGCAGCTTGGCCACCATCGAATCGTAGTTGGGCGGCACGCGGTAGCCCTGGCATGCGTGCGTGTCAAGCCGAACGCCCAGGCCACCCGGCGCCTGCCAGCGTGTGATCAGGCCCGGTGTTGCACGGAAATTGTTGGCGGGATCCTCGGCGTTGATTCGGCATTCGATGGCGTGCCCGCGGTGGTGCAGGTCCTTCTGCTTGAACGGCAACTTCTCGCCGGCGGCGATGAGAATCTGCTGACGGATCAAGTCGACGCCGGTGACCAATTCGGTAACGGGATGCTCAACCTGAATGCGAGCGTTGACTTCGATGAAATAGAAGTTGTTATCTTTGTCGAGAAGGAACTCGCACGTACCGGCGTTGTAGTAGCCGGCTTCTTTCGCAAGGCGCACGGCGGCATCGCAGATGCGCTGGCGGACTTCGGCGGGTAGATTCGTCGCTGCCGATTCCTCGACGAGTTTTTGGTGGCGGCGCTGGAGCGAGCAATCGCGTTCGAAGAGATGGACGAAGTTGCCGTGCTTGTCGCCTAGCAGTTGGATTTCGATATGGCGAGGCCGTTCGATGTATTTTTCGATGTAGACGCTGCCGTCTTTGAAGGCGGCCTCGGCTTCCTGTTGAGCGGCGACGAGTCCGGTCTTGAGGCTGGCCTCGTCGCGCGCGACGCGCATGCCGCGCCCGCCGCCGCCCGCCGCCGCTTTGACGAGGACGGGATAGCCCATGTCGTTTGCCACGCCGAGCGCCTGGCTCTCGCTGGTAATCAGGCCTTCGCTGCCGGGAACGACCGGCACGCCCGCCTTGACGGCTAGTTTGCGTGCTTCGTTCTTGTTGCCCAGGCGGCGCATCGCATCTTCGGATGGGCCGATGAACTCGATTTTGCACGCCCGACAAACCTCGGCGAAATGGGCATTCTCCGAGAGAAACCCAAAGCCCGGATGGATCGCCTGCACATTCCCGACCTCGGCTGCACTCATGATGCGCGGAATCTTCAGGTAGCTCTCCGCCGAATTCGCCGGCCCGATGCAGATCGCTTGATCCGCGAGTTCGAGATACGGCGCCCCGCGGTCGGCTTCGCTGAAGACAGCGACGACCTCAATACCAAGGTCTCTACAAGCGCGAATCACACGCAGTGCGATCTCGCCACGATTTGCTACTAGGATGCGTTGGAACATAGTTGGTTCGCGAGGGAAAAAATGCAGAGCTTGGTGCTTTGTACTTAGGTCGACCACGGTGATTGATATTCGACGTTCGCTTACTAAGTTCTAAGGACGAAGTACCAAGGACCAAGGACTAAGTTGGTTCAACTCGAAACAGCACCTGGCCAAAATCAACGAACTGGTCGTTTTTCACCAGAACTTCGGCGATAACGCCGGTGCAGTTGGCGAGGACTTCGTTGTTGGTTTTCATGACGATGATTATGCCGACTGGTGTGTTGGGCGTGACGCGATCGCCGGCTTTGACGAACGGCGGATCGCCGGGCTTGGGCTGAGCGTAGAACGTGCCGACAGTTTCGCTTTTGATCTCGATCAGATGATTCCGTGGCGGCGCTGCTACCGGTGTGGATGGCGACGCGACGGCGACATGCGCAGCGATCGAAGCCGAGGGGAAGTGCATGGGTGTCGCAACGACTGGCCCCGCTTGCATGCCTCGGCGGAGTCGCATATGCTGGGTGCCGTCACGCAAGTAGATTTCGCTCATGTCATTTGCCGACATCAAAGCGATCAGCGATTCGACCGTTTTAACGTCAAACGGCGATGGTTTGTTGGCGTTGGTGGACAATGATCACCTCGTTTATGGTTTTCCGCGTGAAAAGCGGAGCTAAGTTATCGGTCTCTGTCTTCCGCTTGTGGCTTAGCGCTCAACCGATCCCATGCACGATTATTTTCGCAAGCGGAACGAATTAAAACTCGACAATACTCGCATCAAGCTCGCGCGGGCAGTGAGTTAATATCTCCGCACCATCCGGCGTAATCAAGATGTCGTCCTCAATCCGTATGCCGAATTCACCTTGCAGATAAATGCCCGGTTCGCATGTCACCACCATCCCGGCGGCTAGCGTCACGTCCACACTCGGGCGGAAGAACGGCGGCTCGTGAATCTGCAGCCCGAATCCATGCCCCAAACCGTGATTGAACAGTTCGCCGAAACCCTGATCCGCGATATAGCCGCGCGCGATCGTGTCGATCTCCTTGGTCGATGCGCCGGGCCTCATCGCGGCGATCGCCCGGCGCTGGGCTTCCTTGACGACCGCGTGTACATTACGGACCTTATCCGGAATCGCACAACCATTGGGGAACTGTAAATTGTTATACGTCCATAGTATTCGTGTCAAGTCACTTTTGTAAAACGGTCCGCTCGCGCCCCAATCGACGAGCAACAACCGATGCTCCTGCATCGCACTCAAACTTGGTGGCGCATGCGGCAGCGCCGACCGTGGACCGACCGCCGCGATGACCGGAAACGCCGATTCGCTGCCTCCCGCTTGCCGGATGAACGACTCCATCGCGTGGCCCATGTCCACTTCCGTGTCGCTCGGCTTCAGGCACGCCCGAAACATCGCGAATGCTCGTTCGGCGATGCGGATGGCGGAGCGTATCTGCGCGACCTCGGTGTCGTCTTTTATCATGCGCAATTTCTCGACGCGGTCGCTTGCCAGCTTCCAGTCCGCAGTCTTAATACCCTCCTTGAACGTGTCAAAATCGGCCATGGTCAGGTGGCCGCTCTCGATCCCAATGCTGCGAGGAGAGAACGATTTCATTTGCTCAATAGTAACATCGACCGTCAACCGGGCCGGGCCACGAATAAACGCCTCAAGCCCCGGACATTCCTCCTCGATCTGCACTTTGAATCGGCCATCGCTGACGAGCAAAGTCTTCGTCGGCGTGACAATCAGGTTACTCGCATCGCCGCTGAAGCCGGTGAGATAAGTGACGTTAATTGGATTGGTGATGAGCGCGAGATCGACGCCTTCGTCGCAGATGATTTTTTGCAAGCGTTCGCAGCGAATGGCGAAGATCGACATGGAAAATGGCTCCGGGATGGTTTACATAGAATGGGGATTACGAGGCTTTCTTGAGTCCAAGCACGAACACGGAGACTAGGCCGATCACGCCGCCGCCTCCGATGAATCCGCCGGCCCATTGCGAGCCGTTGTAAGCTGTCAGCACGCCGCTGATGATCGCCGTCATGCCGATGAGAAAGCCGAAGACCTGACCGAGATAGGTGACGATGATCTGACCCTGAAGCGATCTCTCGATCCATATCACGGAGGTGCTCGGAGTAAGCCTGGAACTCCGGGACGAGGGTTCTTGCCGAATCGGGCGATGTCGAAGCTATTTTCTCGATCTTGTCGACGAGCGTCTTCAGTTCGATGGGCTTTTGCGGGGCACTCATGTCGACTCCTCAGATTTGCCAAGTTCGCTCTGCAGAGCGGCGAATTTATTTCAAACATCGATCGGCCAAACACCGAATGGCATGTCCTGCGCAAGTCGCCACGAATCGAATCGTTCCGGCGATGGAAAAAACTCCAAAACGGAACCGATGCCGAGGAGGAAACGCTCCGACAGCGAAGAACCCGATGAAATAGAAACCTGCGACGATTTTGCCGCCGAATCTTCTTCCAACGGATCCGTTTCGATAGCATCAAGCACGGCAAGTATGTCCGCCTCCGCGAGTATCAGCAGCAATTGACCATCGACTGTTACTTCGTCGCCCGCAGCCGATTTGAAACAGACGCGATCGCCCGCTTTGAGTAAGGGTAACACACGGCTTTCAGATGCCAATACACTGTTAGTACCAACGCTTACAACAGTGCCCTGTGTTGGAGGTTCTTTTCCCACGCCAGCGCTTGCCCTTGCAATTGGCTTAATCTCAAGCCGTCGCACGACGATGTTATTATTAAGCGGCAATATAGCTTTCATGTTCGTTCCGCCAATTTGAGCAACCAAGGCATTCCACTCGCCATTATAACTGTTTTTTATCCGTCCGCAAAATGCTTCTGGAAAATTCTATCGTGAGCCTTTCCCTCATCGCGAACATCGATCGCAGGTCGAATCGCACATCGCTATTCCGCATATATATTGATTCCATCGATCCTGCAAATACCAACGTGAGAGCACGAACATGCCACGAACGCTTGACGGGGAAAAGTAGCTTCGTGGCATGCCCGTCTTAGTCCATTCCCAATATTCAAGAAAGCGTGACAAATTCATGACCCTTCCCGAAACAATTCTTCAGTTCGGCACGGGCCGATTTCTGCGTGCATTTGTCGATCGCTTCGTGCATCACGCCAACGATGCCGGCCAGGCCGTCGGACGCATTGTCGTCGTGCAGCGCTCTGCCGACCATCGCTCCGCAGGGCTGCACAACAACCCCGCCGGCTATCGTGTGCTCGTTCGTGGCTACCAGGACGGCGGACTCGTCGAACGCTATGAGCCGGTCAAAAGCATCAGCCGAGTCGTCTCTTCGGACAAGCAATGGAGCGATGTGCTGGCATTCGCGAAGTCGACCGACTTGCGCTTCATCGTCACCAACGCCACGGAGTCGGGCTACGTGCTCGCGCCGGAGGACAAGCTCACTGCGCCGCCGGAGACGCTGCCCGCGAAGCTGACACAGGTGCTGTGGGCACGCTTCCAGGCGAAGGCCGCCGCGCCGGTAATGCTGCCCTGCGAACTAATCGAACGCAATGCGGACAAGCTAACCGATCTGATCTGCACGCAGAGCGAGACGTGGAATCTGCCGAGTAAATTTCGCGACTGGGTGCGAAACGATTGCGTTTGGCTGAACAGCCTCGTGGACTGCATCGTGACGATGCCGGAACCCGCGTTGGCTGACAAGGAGCCCCTGCTGATCTGTGCCGAGCCGTATTATTTGTGGGCGATTGAAAAGCCGAAGAACAAATCCGTGACGCTATTCGATCATCCCGCGATTCGCCTCGCCGACGACATCGCGCCGTACTTTCTCCGCAAGGTTCGCATGCTCAATGGCACGCACACGGCGATGGTCGGCAAGTTTCACGGCCAATTCGACACCGTGCAAAACCTGCTCGCCAACAAAGTCGCCGCGAGATGGATTCGCGACCTCTTGTTCGGCGAAATCGTGCCGACGCTAGCGTATCGTTTGGACCAGGTCGCAGCGTTCGCGGATGAGACGTACGATCGCTTCCGCAACCCGTTCACGAACCACAAGCTCGCCGACATCGCCAAAGGCCACGCCGACAAAGTCCGCGTCCGCCTGGAGCCGACCCGTGCGGAGTACGAACGCCTGTTCGGCAATGCACCGGCGCATGTCACGGAAGCGATGCGGCCACTGCAATGACACACGCACCCGACAATTCTGGTGACTCGATGCCGAAGCGATTCTTCCTACCTGCCGAGCAGATCAAGCCGATGGCGAACGGTCATGGCGCTTGTTTCGCGACCGACATGATTGTCGTCGATGGCTTAAAAGTAGGCTACATGTACCGCGAAAAGCCACACCATGACTCGGATAGCGGCTGGGTATTCATGGCAGGCCTCGAGTCTCAGGAATACATGGATAATCCCGACAACTTGGGACTCTATGACGTCAACGAAGTCCTCGTGATTGGGCTACGATTAGGCGGTATCAACAATCTGTTGTTGCGACGGACTACGGACTACGCCTTTCGCCACTTCATATAATCCCCTTAACCCAGGCCGGATGATCCGGCTTGTTGCTTTTCACGTGACTGGAAAGGTGTCCTGCCTTGCCTTACATTCTTAACACCGAAGCCGACCGCAAGGCGATGCTCGAGAAGATCGGCGCCGCGTCGGTGAGCGAACTGTTCACGACCATCCCGCAGCCGTTTCAGCTGAATCGAGCACTGAACGTTCCCGAATCATTATGCGAGATGGAACTCCAACAGCACATCATCGAACTCGCCCGGCGAAATGCATCCGCCGACGATGCGGTCTGCTTCCTGGGCGGCGGCAGCTACGACCACTTCATCCCGTCCGTCGTCGATGTCGTTGCCTCACGCAGCGAGTTTTACACCGCGTATACTCCCTACCAGGCGGAGGCGAGTCAGGGATCGTTGCAAGCGTTTTTTGAGTATCAAACGCTCATCGCTCAGATCACTGGCCTGGACGTGTCCAACGCCAGCCTTTACGAAGGCGGCAGCGCGGTGGCCGAGAGCGTGCTCATGGCGATCAGCATCAACCTCGATCGGTCCAAAGTCGTTATTGCCGAGAGCGTGCATCCGGAATATCGGCTCACGCTGTCCACGTATCTCGCGAATCTCAACAAGCAGATCGTGACCGTGCCCACGCCGGGCGGCGCGATCGACCCGGCTGAACTGGCGAAGGTCGTTGACGATCAGACGCTGTGCGTAATCGTGCAGCATCCGAACTTTTTCGGCAACCTCGAAGCCGTCGATGCCGTCTCGTCGCTGTGCAAGGCGAAAGGCGCTCTGTTCGTTTCCAGTATCGACGCGATCAGCCTGGGCATCCTGAAACGGCCCGGCCAATATGGTGCGGACATCGCCGTCGGCGAGGGGCAATGCCTCGGAACGGCGATGCAATTCGGCGGGCCGTACCTCGGCCTGATGGCGTGCCGCGATGAGTTTGTCCGCAAGATTCCGGGCCGAATCGTCGGGCAGACGACGGATCGCAACGGCAAACGCTGCTGGGTGCTGACGCTGCAAACGCGCGAGCAACATATTCGCCGTGAGAAGGCGACGAGCAACATCTGTACGAATCAGGGCTTGTTTGCGCTGCGAGCGTCTGTGTATCTGGCGGCGCTTGGGCCGCAAGGATTGCGCGAGACGGCAAACCTGTGTTTGCAGAAGGCGCATTATCTCGCGGACGAGTTGTGCAAGATTCCGGGCGTGTCGCTCAAGTTCAAGCAACCGTTCTTCAAAGAGTTCACGGTGCAAGTGCCAGGCGATGCGCCGGCGCTGTTGGCTAAACTGCTGAAAGCGGGCTACCACGGCGGTTTGGCCCTGGGGCGTTGGTATGCGACGCTCGGCAATTGTGTGACGATCGCGGTGACGGAGAAACGCACGCGGGCGGAGCTGGATGGGTTTGTGGCGGCGTTCAGGGCATCCGTTTAGCCGCTCGCCTTTGGCGAGCGCGAGCGGGTGGTTCACGGAATATTTATTATCGACTGATGGGATTGTGCCCGCGCTCGCCGAAGGCGAGCGGCTAAACAGAATCGGGATATTCATGATCAGCAACCAATCGACCGACCTCCTGTTCGAGATGAGCCACTCCGGGCGGCGCTGCCACCTTACGCCGGCGTGCGACGTGCCGATGCGTGAGGCGAAATCGCTGCTGCCGGCCGACGCCGTCGCCGACGCTCCGCCAGCATTGCCGGAGATCGGCGAGATCGATTTGATTCGCCATTACATGAACCTCTCCAAGCGGAACATGTCGATCGACACGAACTTCTACCCGCTCGGGTCGTGTACGATGAAGTACAATCCGAAACGGCACGAACGGTTGTCCAACCTGCCCGGAATGGCAAACCTGCATCCACTGCAAAGCGATGAATCGTGCCAGGGCATGCTGGCGATGCTGTGGTCGATGCAGAATATCCTCGGCGAAATCGCCGGCCTTGAGGCGGTCTCGCTCCAACCCGCCGCCGGCGCCCATGGCGAACTCGCGGCGCTGCTGGTTGCCGAGGCCTACTTCCGCGACCGCAAGGAACATGCTCGCAAGCGTGTGCTTATCCCCGATAGCGCTCATGGCACAAACCCCGCCTCGGCGGCGATTGCCGGCTTCGATACCGTGTCGATCAAGAGCGGCACCAATGGGCTCGTCGATCTTGCGGACCTCAAATCCAAGATCGACGACCGCACGGCTGTGTTCATGATTACCAACCCTAACACCATCGGCCTGTTCGAGTCGCAGATCGGCGAAATCACCAAGATGATCCACGACGCCGGCGGTCTCGTCTATCTCGACGGCGCGAACATGAACGCCATCGTCGGCGTGACCAGGCCCGGCGATTTCGGTGCCGACATGATGCATTACAACGTCCACAAAACCTTCACCGGACCGCACGGAGCCGGCGGGCCAGGCTCGGGGCCGATTGCCGTGCGCGGAATGCTTGCACCGTATCTGCCGACCCCGAATGTCGTCAAGGACGGCGAGACGTATCGGCTCGACTACAACCAGCCGAAAACGATTGGCCGAGTGAGGAGCTTCTTTGGCAACGTCGGCATCCTTCTGCGAGGCTACTGCTACATCCGCACGCTCGGACCGAAGGGTTTGCGCTCGATGACGGAGAATGCCGTGCTGAACGCGAACTACCTGCTCGCGCTGGTGAAAGACACGCTCGACGTCCCGCATGGTGATCGCTGCATGCACGAGTTTGTTGCCAGCGCGTCGAAGCTGAAGCGAGCAAAACGAATCAGCGCGATGGAAATCGCGAAACGCCTGCTCGATTTCGGCTACCACGCGCCGACGGTGTACTTCCCGCTCGTCGTGCCCGAGGCGCTGATGATCGAACCGACCGAGACCGAATCGAAGGAGACGCTCGACGCCTTCGCGGCCACGTTGCTCAAGATCGTCGCCGAGGACGCGGAGTTCCTGCAAAAGGCGCCGCACACGCTGTCGATCAGCCGACCGAATGACGCGAAGGCGTTTAAGGAACCGGTGCTAAGGTGGAAGGCGTGATCAGACTCCTGCCCTACGCCATCGCTGACGGCGCGACGAACATGGCTGCGGACGAAGTAATGGTGCGCGGCGCGGCGGAATCGGGGATCGCTTCCCTGCGATTCTACGGTTGGGCGGAGGCGACCGTCAGCCTCGGCTATTTTCAAGCGGCCGATGCGCGATTGGCGGATGCGCATCTCACAGCCCTTCCGTTCGTGCGTCGTTCCTCGGGCGGCGCCACACTCGTTCATCATCACGAGTTGACCTACGCTCTCGCACTTCCACCAGTCCCGACCTGGCATTCGGCGGAACCGTGGATGGCCCGCATGCACCGCATCGTCATCGCGGCATTAGCCTCGCTCGGCGTGACGCAAAACCTGGCACTCAGCGGCGAGGCTACCGTGCGGCATGGAGATGTCCTCTGCTTCCAACAATTCACGCCGGGCGACCTGCTTTGCGCTGGGCGAAAGGTCGTGGGCAGCGCTCAACGGAAGCACCACCGCGCATTGATGCAACACGGCTCCGTACTGCTGGCGCAGAGCGAGTATACGCCAACCCTGCCGGGTATTCGCGAGTTGACTGGCGTGGAGTTGACGATGACGGCGATGCGCGAGGCCGTCTTGCGCGAATTTGTTCGCGACACGGAATGGACCGTCGAACAAGCATCCTGGGATGAACAAGAGCGTGGTACAATAAGCGATTTGGCGACGACGAAGTATCTGTCGAAAGAATGGAACGAGCGAAGGTAAGAAACAACGATTGTGTCCGCACCGAGCCAAGGTCAGGAATTTGAACCGCCGAGTAGAGCCAAGTCGCAGCGCGGCGGTTTAAGTGAGTCATGCCTGTTGTCGGCCCTTTCGGATTCCTGCGCCAGACAATCCCTCATTGCTCGGATTTCGTTGTGATGAAGAATTGGCGTAAACCGCCAGCGGCGAACGCGGAACAGTTTCAGTTAGCTCGTGCAAGACCTAGCGGATCTCTGGGCTTTGCTTGGCAAAACGCTACAACATCAGCACGTTTTTCGCAAACCACCAAGAATGGAGACTCAACGTGAAACGCTTTCTCGTGCTCGCCTCGGTCTTTTTGTTGTCCCTGCTCAATACTGGAACGGCTCAAGACGCCAAGAATCCGCGAGTTGTCCTTGATACGAATGTCGGCAAAATCGTGATCGAATTGTATGCCGACAAGGCGCCGATTACGGTGAAGAATTTTCTCCAATACGTTGACGACAAGCACTACGATGGCACAATCTTTCACCGCGTCATCGCCGACTTCATGATCCAGGGCGGCGGATTTACGCCGGGCATGAAGGAAACAAAGACCCGTGATCCGATCAAGAACGAATCGGCGAACGGCCTATCCAACGAACGCGGCACGCTCGCCATGGCCCGCACCAACGTCGTCGATAGCGCGACGGCGCAGTTCTTCGTCAACACAGTCAACAATAAGTTCCTCGACCGCTCTGCTGCCAGCGCAGGTTATGCGGTGTTTGGCCGTGTCGTAGGAGGAATGGATGCCGTCGACAAGATTCGCGCCGTTCGTACCGGCGAACGCGGCGGCCACGAGAATGTGCCGATCGAGGACGTCGTCATCAAGTCGGCGCGACGGGCGCAGTAGAACCTTTACTGATTCGCCACTTGCGGCTTAGCCCTCACATCGGATATTCCGAGCGCTTAGCCGTAAGCGGCAACCATTAACTGACAAGTATTATTCGACGGAAGGATATTGAGATGTTTGGATTTCGTGTATTCGCCATGTTGCCGTTGGTCTGCCTGTTGACTGCTTGCGATAACAGCCCCAAAAAAATGGAGAAGAAATCAGCTGACGACGGTCCCGAGAAGACGACGATTGTCATCATGGAGACATCTAAGGGGACGGTGAAGATCGAACTCTACGACGACAAGGCGCCGATCACAGTCCAGAATTTTCTGGAGTACGTGGACGACAAGCACTATGACGGCACGATCTTTCATCGTGTCATTCCCGATTTCATGATCCAGGGCGGCGGGTTCGTGCCAGGGTTGCGGGAAAAAGGCTCGAAGTACCCTCCAATTAAAAACGAATCAGCCAACGGCCTGGAGAACTTCCGCGGCACTCTGGCGATGGCCCGGACCAACGCGCCGGACAGCGCAACCGATCAATTCTTCATCAACGTGAAAAATAATGGAGCTCTCGATCGTGCGGGGGGGCGGGTCGGATATGCGGTATTCGGAAAAGTCATCGGCGGCATGGAGGTCGTGGATGCCATTCGCGTGGTGAAAACGGCGGAAGCAGGCCAGCATGAGGATGTGCCGGTCGACGACGTAATCATCAAATCAATCCGCCGAGCGGCCCTGTAGTCGTTTAGCCGTTCGCCTTTGGCGAGCGTGGCTTTGTGTCATCACTGTTGAAATATTCCGTACCCGCGCTCGCCGAAAGCGAGTGGCTAAACAAGAATCGCTTATGGAGAAACCGATGCGATATTGCTCAATGATCGTTTTTTCGTGGTTCGCACTGACATATGCCGGCGCTCAACAACCCCCGCCCAAGGGGCCGATATTTCCGCCCATCAATCCAGTGACGGCGAAGCTCGACATTACCGTCACTGGCCTGGACGGCCCCGGCTTTGCGCTCGCCGTCGGTGGCGATGGCGACCTGATCGTCACGGCTTGCGAGAAAGGCACGCTGCTCGCTTACAAAAAAGACGCCATCGCCGCCTTCAAATCCGAAGTCGGTAAACCGGATGTCTGGAAAGGTCACGATGGTCCCGTACGCCACATCGCCTGGCACGGCGGGCCAACGCTTGTCTCAGTCGGCACCGATAAAAAGGTCAATTTTTGGAAGGTCCCCGACGGCAAAGTCACATCGAGTGCGGCGGCTGATTTCCGCGTCCTCGCTGTCGCTTTGACCAGCGATGGCAAGACACTCGCAACCGCCGGCGAGAGCGACACGATTCAGCTCTGGGATGTCGCCAGCGGCAAACCGACTGCCAAGCTAACCGACAAAATGGACTGGACGCTCTCCGTCGCCTTCAGTGCCGACGGCAAACAGCTGCTATCCGGCGATTGGATCGGCAATGTTCGCATCTGGGACGTTGCTGGTGCCAAGAAGACCAGCCAGTTTATGCCGACGCCAAACCCCGCTCCGAAAGTTCTACCCGATCCCGTGCCCGTCACGAATATCGCTTATGCGCCCGATGGCAAATCGGTTCTGCTTGGCACAGCCGAGGGGCCGATCCATGTCATCACGATTCCCGATGGCAAGATCGTTCGCACGCATGTTGGCCATGCCGGGCCGATCACAGGTATGCTGTTCCATCCGTCGGGCACGCTCATCGCGACGGCGAGCAAAGACCGTACCGTGAAGCTTTGGAACCCCGCCGCCCCGGCGCCGCTGAAAAGCCTCGATGGGCATGGCGCGTGGATCGAAGGAATTCGCTTTCTCGAACAGGGAACCAAATTGGCGACCGTCAGTGCCGACCAAACCGTGCGAATTTGGGACTTGGCAGAGGCGGCAAAGAAGAAGTGATCGATTTGATTCGATTTCCGCTTGCGGCTTAGCGCTCGGAACGTCCCGCGCGAGCGCTAAGCGGCGAGAACACGGAGCAAACGATGGCCGAACAGAAAACGAAACCGACGCAAGTCAGCGTGGACGATTTCCTCGCCAAGGTCGAAGACGACACACAGCGCGCCGATTCGCGCGTCATTATCGACATCATGCGGAAAATCACGGGCGAACCGCCCGTCATGTGGGGGCCGAGTATCATCGGGTTCGGGCAGTATCATTACAAGTACGCGTCAGGCCACGAGGGCGATGCCTGCCGCATCGGCTTTTCGCCGCGCAAAGGGCAGATGTCGCTTTACTTCATGCCCGGCGTGGGCAGATTTAAGGAATACCTCGCGAAACTCGGCAAGCACAAAATGGGCGTAGGATGCCTTTACATCAAGAAACTCGCGGATGTTGACGTCAAGGTGCTGACCGCAATGATCGAGGCCGCCTACGCCGAAATGGCCCAATATCCGACCACGCCGACGGAGACCAAACTCGTCAAAAAATCAACACCCAAGAAAAAGAAATGACTCGCCTCATCGCCGCTTGCGGCTTAGCGCTCAGGGCAAAACACGCGAGCGCTAAGCCGCAAACGGCAAAAACCATATCCATACCGTCTGTCAGGAAAACTCAGGACCACCCTCGTTTCAGGAACGAAACGCAATGGCAGAGCAGATTCTACCGGCATCCATCGTTGAAGAAACCCGCCGACGCTATCTCACTTACGCTGTCTCCGTCATCACTTCGCGTGCGCTTCCGGATGTTCGCGACGGCCTAAAGCCCGTGCAGCGGCGCATCCTTTTTACGATGCACCACGAACTCCAGGTCTATGCCGACCGCAAGCCGGTGAAGTGTGCGCGTATCACTGGCGAAGTGATGGGCAAGTATCATCCGCACGCCGATGCCTCCATCTATGACGCGCTGGTGCGCATGGCTCAATCGTTCGTTCTGCGTATTCCGCTCGTGGACGGGCATGGTAACTTCGGCTCGGTCGATGGCGACCCGCCGGCGTCGTACCGCTATACCGAAGCACGCCTCACTGCCGCTGCCGACTCGCTTCTCGCGGAACTCAAACAGCAAACCGTGCCGATGCGGCCCAACTACGACGGCCAACTATTTGAACCAATCGTGCTGCCCGCGCAGTACCCGAATCTTCTCGTCAACGGCTCCTCCGGTATCGCCGTCGGTATGGCGACGAACATCCCGCCGCACAATCTTGGCGACCTTTGCCGGGCGTGCGTGCATCTTATCGAGGACAAAGACGCCACGACTGCGCAATTGCTCGACAAAGTCAAAGGCCCCGACTTTCCGCTCGGCGGCAAGATCGTCACCGATCGCGCAACATTGCGAAAAATCTATGAAGAAGGCCACGGCAGCATCAAAGTTCAGGGCGAGTGGGCGGTCGAGGATAATGGCAAGAAACGCCAAATCGTCATCACCTCAATCCCGTATGGCGTCAACAAGTCCGCGCTCGAAAACCAGATCGGCGGCTTGATCGCGGATCGCAAGCTGCCGTTGACCGACCTGACAAACGAATCGAACGAGAAGGTCGGCCTGCGCGTGACGCTTGATCTCAAGCCCGATGCGAACCCTGATCTCGTGATGGCGTACCTCTACAAGCACACGCCATTGCAAGATAATTTTCCTGTCAACATGACCAGCCTTGTGCCCGATGCTCAAGGTGTCATGCAACCGCAACGGCTCGGCCTGAAGGAGATGTTGCGGTACTTCATCGACTTTCGCCTGGAGACGGTGCGCAAGCGGTTTGAGTACGAACTGGAAGTGCTGCGCAAACGCATCCACATCCTCACCGGTTTCAAGATCATCTTCGACGCGCTCGATGAGGCGATTCGGATCATCCGCCAAAGCCAGGGCCGAGCCGACGCGGCTGAGAAGCTCATGGCGAAGTTTGAGTTGGATCAGATCCAGACCGACGCGATCCTCGACTCGCAGCTTTACAAAATCGCCCAGATGGAAATCAAGAAAATCCTCGACGAGCTTCGCGAGAAGAAGAAGCAAGCCGAGGAGATCGAAGCGATCCTGAGTTCGACACGCCGGCTCTGGACGATCGTAAAAAACGAGCTGACCGAGATCGGCGAGAAACTCGGCGGACGACGAAAGACCAAGCTCGGCTCATCCGAGGACGAACTCGAGTTTAACGAGGAAGCGTTCATCGTCAAAGAGAACACCAACGTCGTCCTCACGGCAGACGGCTGGATCAAGCGCGTCGGGCGGCTAGCGTCGGTCGAGGGCACGCGCGTGCGTGAGGGCGATTCTGTCATCGCGGTCGTTCCCGCCAGCACGCTCGATTACGTCGTGTTCTTCGCGGACGATGGAACGGCCTACACCATGCGCGTCAACGAGGTTCCCGCAAGTTCCGGGTATGGCGAGCCGATCACGAAATTCTTCAAGCTCGACGATCAGGTCAAAGTCATCGCCGCCGACACGACCGACGAACGCTTCATCCCCGCCGAAATCAAGCCGGCGAGCAAGGCTGACCCGGCAGGGCCGTACCTGCTCGTCGTCACACGTCAGGGCCTGACGTTGCGCATTCCGTTTGCTTCGTATCGCACGGCTTCGACCAAAGTCGGCAGGCGCTTTGTTAAGCTTAATGAGGGCGATAAGGTCGTCATGGCGACCATCCTGATCGGTGACGAGGAGAGCATCTTTCTCGCGTCATCCGAGGGCCGCATCCTGCACTTCCGCATCGACGAGATCAACGTCCTCGCGGGCGTCGGCAAGGGCGTCATCGGTATCAAACTCGACGACGGCGATACCTGCATCGGCGGGGCGCTCATCACTCGCAAAAGCCAAATGCTGCAAGTCGAAACCTCCGGCGGCAAGACGCTCGAATTCACCGGACGCCATGACACGGTTTCGCGAGGCAGCAAAGGTTTTGAATCCGTCAAACGTACCTCCCTCACGCGGGTCGTCCCGCCGGCCATCGAACTCGTCAACTGGGATGAAGTCGAAGGCAAGGCGCCGGAGAAGACCGGCAAGGCGGGCCAAGGGAACCTGTTTGAGTGAGCGATGGGCCTGTTGAACTAAAATAGAAATGTCCGGTCATAACGCAATAGAAATGTCCTCTTTCGCCCTTGGGCAAGGAGGACAGCTATGAGCGTGCAACAAAAGGACCGGATCGAGATGAGCCAGCAAGAACGTGATCGACTGAAGGTGCTGCAT
>CAMAUE010000015.1 GCA_945861245.1 Singulisphaera sp. GP187 | reverse complement strand
CTGTGAAGGTTGTACCTGGATCGGGCGGCGGATGTTTCATTGGCGATGCTATACCTCGCACGGTAGAAATTGTCGCTTTTCCGAATCGATCAAAACATTTCCGAGGCGCGACCGTAAGGGAGCGGCCGCCCTAAACCGCACGGCATCCTTTCGGCCGCTCCCTTACGGTCGCGGCTCGGAAATGCGTCAAACTCACCCGTGAAAGGTATATCAACCCTCAGCTATCAGCTTTCAGCCAAACCAATTCGGCGAGGCGTCGGGCCAAAGGTGATGAAAGAATCACCGATGAAACAATAGGATACTATTATTGGACGCGCTCATCATTACCAAGAGGACGTTGGCATGCGCCAATTATTTGTAGTAGCAATTCTAATTCTCGCCTTTGCCGCGCCGCTCCACGCCCAACCCGTCTTTCGTGCCGGCGCCGCCACCAGCAATATCGCGCCGATTCTGGGTGGCGATATCATCGGCGGGTTTGTGCCGTTCCCGGCTACGCATATCCATGACGAGTTGCACGCTCGCTGTCTCGTGCTCGATGATGGGACCACGAAGCTCGCCGTCGTCGTTTGCGATTTGCTCGGCATTGGTCGAAATGTCAGCGATGAGGCTCGTGCGCTCATCAAGGACCAGATTGGCATTCCGATCGACAACGTGCTCATCAGCGGCACACACACGCATTCGGCAACCAGCGCGCTCGGTAAAGATGCACGCCTGCTCAATCAGGAGATGGACGAGTACCAGCGCTTCGTCGCCCGGCGAATCGTCGATGGCGTTCGCCGGGCGCATAACCAGCTTCGGCCCGCGCAGCTCGCTGTCGGTAGCGTGTCGGTTCCGGAGCACGTGTTCAATCGCCGTTGGCATATGAAGCCCGGCAGCATTCCACCGAATCCGTTCGGCGGGATGGACAAGGTCAAGATGAACCCGCCCGGCGGCAGCGCCGATCTGCTCGAACCCGCCGGGCCGACCGATCCCGACATACCGATTCTCGCCTTGAAAGGCACCGACGGCAAATGGATCAGCGTCTTCACGGCGTATTCGCTCCATTACGTCGGCGGCGTCGGGAATGGCCACATCTCCGCCGACTATTTCGGCATCTACTGCGATGCGCTTGCCAAACGCCTCAAGGCGGACGGTCTCGTCGCGCTGATGGCCAACGGTACGAGCGGCGACATCAACAATATCAACTTCAAACAGCCACGCGGAAAGAAGGAGCCGTATCAACAGATGCGTTTCGTCGCCGAGGATGTCGCCGACAAGGTACACGCGACTTTGGCGAACCTGACGTTCCGCACCGACGTGACGCTCGCCGCCCGCTATCGCGAACTGCCGGTCGGTACGCGCAGGCCGGACGCGAAGCTGTTGGAATGGGCCAAGGCGAAAGTCGCTGAGCCGAAGGTCAAGGGCAAGACCGACCTCAGCGTGATCTACGCCGCCCGCACGCTGCGCATGGCCGAGCATCCGGAGAAGCTCAAGATGCCGTTGCAAACGCTGCGCATCGGCGATGTTTCGATCGGCACGATGCCGTGCGAAATATTCTGCGAGATCGGCCTGGAGTACAAGAAACACAATGGCAAGCAGCCAGCGTTTCTCATGTCGCTGTCCCACGGATACTACGGATATCTGCCTACGCCCCGTCAGCACGGACTCGGCGGCTACGAAACCTGGCTCGGCACGAATCGCCTCGAAGTCCAGGCGTCAGTGCGGATGCTCGACGCGCTTGTGGAGATGACCGCCGAGATGCGAAAATAAGTTTAGCCGCTCGCCTTCGGCGAGCGCGGACTGGTAGTGCGGCAGCCGCGGATCGCGCTCGCCGAAGGCGAGCGGCTAAACGCGGAACGTAGTTGATCTACGCCGTTGCTCGTACAATGTTCCCTTCGTCCATTACTTGACAAGGTCTAATGATGTCCGCGCTGAAGCCGATTGCTTTGAAGAAAGAGGGCGACGATCGCCTCGTCATCGAATGGAGCGACGGCCATCGTGGCGTTTATCCGTGGACGCATCTGCGCAATAGCTGTCCTTGTGCCGGCTGTAACGAAGAACGTGCGAAACCGCCCGATCCGTTTCGCATACTGAAACCGAGCGAACTAGGGCCGCTCAAGCCGGTAACAATCAGCCCGATTGGCTACTACGCTTACAGAATCGTGTGGAGCGATGGCCATGATTCGGGCCTGTTCACGATCGGAAACCTGCGAACGCTTTGCCAATGTGCGGAATGTGTAAAATGACCTCGAATTGTAGGGTGCGTCAAGCGCCAGCGCACCTGGGCCTTGCGATCGATTGGTGCATCGGCGCTGGCACTTGACGCACCCTACAATTCAACGAATATCCCAACGAATAATACATACGGAGAACTACTTATGCAGCCTCAAGGCGCTGTGCAGCAGAAAATCAGCATGCCCAACGTGAAGAACATTATCGCCGTCGCCAGCGGAAAGGGCGGCGTGGGCAAATCGACTGTTGCGACAAATCTCGCGCTCGCCCTGCACATGCACGGCCGGCGTGTCGGGTTGCTCGATGCCGACATCTATGGCCCGAGCATCCCGATCATGATGGGCATCAGCGAGGTATTCGATCCGAACACGACGCAGTTCCCGCTCGATCGTTACGGAATCAAGCTGATGTCGATGGGCTTCTGGGTCAAGCCAGAGACGGCGATGATCTGGCGTGGGCCGATGGTGCACAAGTACCTCACGATGTTTCTTACGCAGATACCGTGGGGCGAGCTTGACTATCTCGTCATCGACCTGCCGCCGGGCACAGGTGACGCCCAGCTAACGCTGACGCAAACCGTCCCGCTGTCGGGCGCGGTGATCGTGACGACGCCGCAAGACGTGAGCCTAATCGACGCGCGCAAGGGCCTGGAGATGTTTCGCCAGGTTCGCGTGCCGGTGCTGGGCATCGTCGAAAACATGAGCTATTTTGTCGGCGAGGATGGCAAACGCTACGAAATCTTCCGTCACGGCGGAGGCAAAAAACTCGCCAAAGAAGCGGACGTGCCGTTCCTCGGCGAAATTCCACTCGACCCGCGCATCGCCGAGTGTGGCGACGCCGGCGACCCGATCGTGCACAAGGATCCCGCCAGCCTGATAGCGAAGACGTATGTGCAGCTAGCGAACACGGTCGTCGAGCAGGCGCGCAAGGTCGCAGGCGAGACGGCCGAACTGCCTACGCTGCAGCTGTGATTATCCCAGCGCACCGTGCTCCGTAAGGAGCACGGTGGGTCTGCGTATGGGATGGGACCGCGCGAGCGCTGATCGGAAGCGGATCGCTACTGATGCCATTCGCCCGTAAACTTCTTGTACAAGTCCTTGTACTGCCGTTCAAACCACACCGGCGCCGATGGGATCCCTTCCTGTCCCAGCGCATCGACGGCGACGATCCAGTACCGGCGCGTGTCCTTGTTCTTGTTCGTGTCGATGAAGCGATTCTCTTTCACGGGGTCGCCCGTCACGCGCGTCACGGGTTGCCCCGCGCCGTTGATGCGCGGCGACTCCATGCGATAGACGCGATAGCCCACGATGTCCGCCTCAACGCTCGTGTCCCATTTCAAATGACACTTCACGCCGTCTTCCTTCGCCAACACCGCCTTCGGCGACGACGGGATCGTCAGAACATATGGCCCCGCGCCCGATTCGACGCCCGTCTTGTTGACAGCGCGAATGCGATATGCGTAGACGGCGAAGCGGTACGGCTTGGCCGTGTCGAAAAGTTGGCTTCCCGCGAAGCGATGGCGATACTGTTCGTCGGACAGCGGCGCTTGTTGTTTGAGATCAATGAGGATGTCGGTAAATTCCGTTCCGAGGATCGGTCTCGGCGTCAGGCGACTGAACACGCCAATCGCCTTGATCGCGCCAACCGACGGCTTCTCGAGCGGGGCCGTGTCCTTGCGCAAACGAATGATTTGGTCCTCGGTGAATACTTCAACAGGTGCGCGTTCGACCACATATCCGACGACACCCGCGGCCTTGGAAGCCGGCCAGCGCAGTTCGACTTTCGTTGCCGATCGAACCGATGCGATCACGTCCTCCACGAGCGGCGGCTTGTTGCGCGGCTTCGGCGTCTCCGCAACCTGAGCGCTCTTCGGTTTCAGCCCGTAGCGATACGTCCAAATCTGCTGCTCGCGATCGACGCCTGGTACACGTTGCGGCGGGTTGACATAGTTCTCCATGAGGATGACGTTCTGATCGGGAATCGCCGCCATGATGCGACGACGTTGCCCGCCGCCGGGCGGTTCGGCTTTCGGGTTCATCTTGGCCCAGGTGTTCTTCGTGTGCTCGTAGACCCAAGTTTCGTAGTGCCAGCCGTCGTCGCCTTCGACTTTGCCTTGAGCGCGAACGGACGCGACGATGACATCGCTGAACTCGTCATACGCAAGCACGGCATCATTCTTATCGGTCGGCGGCATGGTCGTCGGCCTGAGGTCGGTCCATTCGTTCTTCGTGAGATCATAGGCCCAGGTGTGCGGATCGTCGCTGAACTGAGTGCCGAACAGGATGTGCCTTTTCATCGATTTGTGATACGCCATCGTACCCGCTGAGCGTGCGGCCGGCTGCTTGGTTTTGGGCAGCATACGAACCCAGAAGTTGTCGTAGGGGTCATAGACGATGGTGCCGTCGTTGGAGCCTTCGCCGCCAAAGATGACGACGACTTGATGATCGCTATCCCACGACGCGCAACGCAGCGGGCGCGGATGCAACGTGGGCACGGGACGCATGTCGCGCCAGGTGTTGCTGGCGATATCGTAGCTCCAGACCGAAGTGTTGCTGAGATAATTCTCGCGGAACCAGTGCCAGCCATGGCTGCCGGAGAAGGCGGGGAAGCGCAGGAATCGCCCGGTGACCGGATCATACAGATTCTGTGCATTGCAGCAGGCGCCGGGCGGCGAGGTGTTCGGTTCTTTCAGCGTCCACTTGGCGGTCGCCGGGTTGTAGGTCCAGGTCTCGGCATTCTGCTCACCGCCGCCGCCCTGGTTGTGCCCCGCCCAGCGAACGAGCAGTTTGAGCCTGGTGTCGTAGCCGAACGAGCCTTCGTAGCCAAGCATCGGCGACGGCGGACCGCTTTTGAGCGGGCTGCGCTTGACCCAGGTGTTGGCGTCCTGTTGCAGCGACGTGCCGGGCTGGGCCGACGCGACGTTGATGATGGTGAAGGCGACGAAGATACCGATTCCGATTCGCATGATAAATCCCCCCGTTTAGCCGCTCGCCTTTGGCGAGCGCGAACGTGTCGATTTGCCGAACGTTGGACGCCGCCCGCGCTCGCCAAAGGCGAGCGGCTAAACAATGATTACGCAAACACTTCGCCGATCACTTCGCCGCCGTTGACGGTTGCGAGCTCGTTGCGATTGTTATGGCGATAGACGAGGCGATGCTGGTTGACGCCGAGCGCGTGCAGGATGGTGGCGTGCAGATCGTTCGGATGGATCGGGCGTTCGATTGCCGCGTAGCCGATCGGATCGGTGGCGCCGATGACCTGCCCGCCTTTGACGCCGCCGCCGGCGAGCCACATCGAATAACCCGATGGCGAATGATTTCGGCCTGGAAACTTCTCACGATTTTCGGCTGCGGGCGTGCGGCCGAACTCGCCGCCCCAGACGATCAGCGTCTGGTCGAGCATGCCGCGGCGCTTCAGGTCGGCCATCAAACCGGCGATCGGCTTGTCGGTCTTCAATGCTTGTGGCGTGTGGTTGGCGATGAGGTTGCCATGTGCGTCCCAGCCGCCGGAGCGGAGCTGGATGAAACGCACGCCTCGTTCGACGAAACGTCGAGCGAGGAGACACATCGTGCCGAACTCGTTGGTGTCGGTATTACCGATGCCGTAGAGGTTCTTCGTCTCCTGCGTTTCGCGTGCCAGATCGAACGCCTCCGGGCCGGCGGTTTGCATGCGAAAGGCGAGTTCGTAGGAGCGGATGCGGGCTTCGAGTTCGCTGTTGCCTGCGTGGCGTTCGAGATGCCGGCGATTGAGTTGATCGAGCAGGTCGAGCTGGGCTTCGCGCTCGTCCGCTCGAACGCCGGTGGGCAGCGATGAATGGGAGATGCCGGTCGATTCGACGATGGTTCCTTGGTGGCGAGCAGGCAGAAACCCGGAGGCCCAGGCGACGGGTCGGCCAGTCTCGCCGGCTTTCATGACGATGAAGCCGGGGAGATTCTGGTTCTCCGAGCCAAGGCCATAGTGCACCCACGCGCCGATGCTGGGCCGATCGCCGATCTGCGTGCCGGTGGTGGCGAGATATTCAGCGGGAGCGTGGATCGGGCTGTCATGTCGGCAGCTGCGGAGGATGCACAGATCATCGACGTGCCGAGCGATATGCGGGAATATCTCGGACACCTCGATGCCGCTTTGGCCGTGGCGATGAAAGCGATAAGGAGAGCCGAACAGATCATTGAGGGGCGACCGCGCGATGCGTGGAATGCTCTGGGCAATGCTGGCGGGAACCGTGCCGCCGTGGAGACGCGTCAAGAGCGGCTTGGGATCGAAGGTATCGACCTGGCTTGGCCCGCCGCCCATGAAGAGGAAGATGACGCTGCGCGCCTTGGCGTCAGGCCGTGGCGTGAGCGTGTGCATGGCTTCGTCGGCCTTGAGCAGATCGGCCAGCGCGAGCAAGCCAAACCCGCACCCCGCACGGGCCAACATCTCGCGGCGAGAAATTATGGACACGCTCATATATAGCCCGCCATTTATGGCGGGTCTCCGAAGCAAACCCGCCATAAATGGCGGGCTAACTGTTATTCGATATAAGCAAACTCGTTCAGGTTCAAAATCGCCTGGCAATACTGCGTCAAGGCGTTGCCCGGTTGCGATGTCAATCGCTCGAAGAAGCGCAGGCCCAGCGTGCGTTCGTGTTCGTCGGGTTCGCGGCCAAGGGTTGCGCGATACACGGCGGCGATTTGCTTCGTGCGATCATCGCCCGCCGACTTCACGACGCGACCTGCCAGTGATTTCGCGCGAGCCAAGGCGAAGTCGCTGTTGAGCAAATAGAGCGGTTGCAGCGCGACGGTTGTCGTTTCCCGTTTGGCGCAACTCTCTGTCATCGCGATGGGGCCATCGAACAAGCGCTGATGATACGCCGGCTGATCGCGCTTTTGCAAAAGGTAGAGCGATCGCCGGGTCGTCTTGTCGTCCGCGATGCTCGGCCCGCCAATGGTGCGATCGAGATCGCCCGCCGCCGCCAGCCAGCTATCGCGCAGCGCCTCGGCCTCGAGTCGTCGGGGCGACCAGCGCCAGAGGTAGCGATTGTCGGGATCGCGTTTAGCGTTCACCGGATCATTTGCGGATGCTTGTCGGTAACCATTGGACGACAGAATCAGCCGATGGATGTGCTTGGTGCTGCCGGTTCGCAGCAACTCGGCCGCCAGCCAATCAAGCAATTCGGGATGCGTTGGTGGTGCGCCTTTGACGCCGAAGTCGCTGGCGGTCGCTACCAGCCCACGACCGAAGTGATACTGCCAAATTCGATTGACATAGACGCGTGCGGTGAGCGAATTTTGTTCGCTCGTGAGCCAATTTGCGAGGTCGAGGCGTGAGGCCGTGCTTCCCTCACGCGCGACCCCTCTCCCGGAGGGAGAAGGGAGCATGATCGGCCAACCGGTATCGACGACGAACGCCGGTTTGTGCACGTCGCCGGCTTCAAACAAGATCGGCTTCGCGGCGGCCAAATTCTTCGGCGAGTACGGCAGCGGGTAGAAGCCCTTCATCGGCAGCACCGTCACCGCATGCGGACTCGTACCCGGCGAAAAATAGCCGAACGTTTGCGGCTTCTCCAGCATCGTCTTCTCCAGCTCGGCGACCATTTTCTTGGCAGCGTCGTAACGCTTCTTCTCGTCGGCGTTTAGCATGCGTTCATAATGCCCAGCCGTGAACTGGAACAACAGATCGGCTTCGCGCGCCAGTTTGTCCTCGTCCGGCGTGCGGTCATGTCGGGCCAGCGATAAAGCGCGAACCTGATTAGGTGAAAGACCTTTGCGAACTTCCTCGTATTTGCGCTCTTGGCCTAGCGCGAACAGTGTGTCGCGTTCCGTCAATGCCTCGTCGAAACCTTTGGACTTTTTGGCTTCGTACTTCTTCCACAAGCTCGGATCGCGCAACGCCAGATTGGCTGGCTGGCCTTTGACGAAGTAACCCATGAAGCGGTAGTAGTCGCGGGCGGTAATCGGGTCGAACTTGTGATTATGGCACTGAGCGCATTGCATCGTCAGGCCGAGGAAGGCACTCGCGGTGGTGTTGACGATATCGACGTGGATATCGTTGCGTTGCCGTAAGCGGTCCTCTTCGTTGCTGGATAGGCGTGCCGAGGCCAGGAAGCCCGTGGCGATGATATTGGCATCGGAGAGCGGTGCGATTTCATCGCCGGCGATTTGGGCACGAACGAAATCGCCGAACGGCATGTCGTCATTGAACGCCCGCACGACCCAATCGCGATACCGCCAGGCAAACGCTCGGAGGTGATTGCTTTCATAGCCCTCGGATTCGGCGAACCGTGCGACGTCGAGCCAGTGTCGGCCCCAGCGTTCGCCATAGTGCGGACTGTTCAGCAAGCGATCGATCAGAATTGATGAATGATGATTGGAGATTGATGATTTCAAATCGGCAATCTTCAATCCGAAACCATCAATTTCGCGTAGTGTCGGTGGCAACCCCGTCAGGTCAAGAGTCATGCGGCGCAATAGCGTTCGCGCATCAGCAGGCGGAGCCGGCGTCAGCCCGATTTCGCGATGTTTGACGGCGATGAAAGCGTCGATCGGATTCGCTACGTCTTTCACCTTCGGAATCGCCGGGGCACGAATCGGCTGAAACGCCCAGTGATCCGATTTCGCTTGAGCGGGAAACAGCTTATCGTCCCACGCCAACCCCTGGTCGATCCACGCCCGCAGGATCGCTATCTCCCGTGGCGTCAACAGCGGGCCTTTGCGAGGCATCAGCTTGTTCGGAATCTTCCCCTGCACCGCGAGAATGAGCCGACTCTTCGCGCTATCGCCGACCTTCACGAGCGGCTTGCCTGTCGTCTCGCCGAGCAATTCCGCGCGAAGATCAAGGCGATAGCTCGCCGTCGCCTCAGTGCCGCGATGGCAGGAGAAGCACCGCACATCCAGGATCGGCACGACATCACGGCGGAAGTCGATTTTCATCGGCGGTTGCCCGTGGATCGGCGCGGCACCAAGGCAACCGAGGAAAATGAAGATGTAACGACGCATCACGTATCCCATCGTTTAGCCGCTCGCCTTCGGCGAGCGCGGACGATACTAATTGTGACGTGAAACATCGCGTCCGCGCTCGCCAAAGGCGAGCGGCTAAACGCGATCGACCATCACGGCTGCACGTCGAGTTTCACCTCGGCGACGATCGGCTCGCCGTTTTGCCGCAGCGTCGCCCGCACGATGATCGGCATGTTGAATGGCCCCGTCAGCTTCCCGGCACAGGTCACGATCAACGTGCCGCGCTCGTCTTTGGCGGCAATTGTGACCTTCGCCGCGGTGATGCCGCGCATGTGCGCGGAGGCCAAGATGTCGAGTTCAACCGGGCCTACAACGCCCTGCCCGCGTTTGATGCGTACCGCGATTTCAAACGATTTGCCGGGGATCGCCGCAAACGACGTGCGATCCGTCTCCAAGGCCAGCTTGCCTGGCCCGACGACGGCGACGAGTTGCTCGTTCTGGTTCACCGAGCTGAACGAAACGCGATGCTCACTGCCATCGGGTTCTTTGATCACGCCGACGCCTTGCACGCACACCCGGCAGGTTCGGCCCGTTTCCATCCACGGCGGCAGGTAGGCGGAGTACGTAAATTCACTGACACCCGCGGGCACGGTAAACATCGGGCCTTCGACGCCTTGCAGATGCCGTGCCTGGCGATCGGCAAGGCTCACTTCAATCGGGCCATTATAGCCGTTGCGTTCGATCGTGTACTTGCGTTTGTGCATTCCGCCACGAGCCGCGAAACCCATGTCGTATTCGCCTTTGAGAATGAACGGCGTAGGCAGCGCGATGGCGAGCAGCACGCTTGTCTGGTCCGGCTGCCCGCGAACGCTTACCAATGTGGCCGTGCGTTTGGCATCTTTGGTCGTGCCGAGGATTGTCAATCGCGCGACGTCGATCTTGGCGGTTTCCTCGGCTTTGAGTGTCAGGTCGACCGACACCTGATTCGCCGGGATGACGATCGGCGTGAATGAGACATTGGCGGGCAGGCCCTGAATCTCAATCGCGATGGGCTCCTTGAATCCGCCGATGCGCTCGACGTTCAGCTTCAACTTGCCCGTTCCTTTGCGAAGCACGGTGACGGCATCGATTGGGAACGTCAAGCGGAAGTCCGGTGCCGGCGGCGGTGCGATGCGCAGTCGATACGCAAAGTCCAAGCCACCGCGAGAGCGGAAGCGGTCCTGCACCTGTACGCGATATTCGCCGTCGGCCGTCGGCTGAAAGCGTAACGACGGGTCGCTGGTCGTCGCCTCGGCCCTGGCGATCTCTTTGCTTGCCGAGTCGGTGATGCTGATGACGCCGTCAAGTTTCGAGCCGAGCCGAGCGGCGCGAAGTTCGACATCGAAGATGTCGCCCTTTTTGGCCTGAATCTTCCATTCATCGAGTTGGCCCGGTTTTTCGATTCGGCCATTCAAAATTGCAGGCAGGGAAATAGCCTGTGCGAAGTCCTTCGGTGCGAGGTATTCCGTATAGGTGTCGGTGTCGAGGGTGATCGACGTCGTCGTTTTTGCGTGAGCGCTAAACGTAAACGCGGATGGTGCGTCGGCCGGAATAGTGACTGGTTGTTTGGCGGGCACGCCGTGGCCGAATAGCGTGATATTAACGTCGCTGCCACGACGGCCGCCGAGCGGAAAGATATGATCGACGAACGGTTCCGCGCTTACGGTAAGGCGATAAACAAACGCCTGGCCGCCCTGGGTTCGCACATCGTCAATGCGTAATTGATATTCGCCGTCTGCCGGTGCGATGAAGCGGATTACCGGATCGCCGCCGAGCGTCATCGCGGCGTCGGATTCGGCCAGGCGACGGCCCTGCGCGTCGCGAATTTCGAGTCGTGCGTCGAGCGGGGAACCCAACCGGGCGGCGTTGACGTCGCAGCGCACCGCTTCGCCCTTTTTCGCGCGGAAGGCGTAGATATCGACATCCTCACGCGGGAAAATGCGTCCGTTGATCGTAATCGGCAGCGCGATCGGCACGGGCAGCGGGTCGCCGTCGATTTCCTCTTCGACAAGCTCAGGCAACTCGCCGACGACGAACTTCAGCGCCGATGTCGTACCCTGCGATGTCCACAAACGCCAATGCCGCACGCCGGACAGCGCATCGGGCGCGACGGCGATTGTGCCTGCCATATCTTTGGGATAATCCTCCTGTCGTTGCGAATCGGGCAGCGGCAGAATCGGCCCTTCAAACCACGCCGTTTTCGTGCGCGTCAAGAATTTCGGCGAGGTGATGCCTTGGCCAAGCATCTCGAAGCCGCATTTCTCGTGCAAGAACAGGCCGCCGACGCGGACGTTCACTTTCGTGCCGCGCTGACCGCCGGCAGGAAAAATGTAAGCCGCGACCGGCGGATTGGCGTAAGCGAACGATGGCAGGACAGCCAAAATGAGCATTGCAGGAAATCGCATGGCAACTCTCGAGAAAAAAGTCGTCCAACCGACGGAGGGTAAGCGGTCATTTTACCAGATTTGCGGAGAATATCGCCAATCAATTTTGCAGGGATGACAAAAGTCGGTGCCCGCCAAAGTCAGGAGTCCTCGTTCTTGTGCAGAGAATGCGGGAACGTAGAGAATTGCTTCTACATTGTGAGGTTCCTTACGGCCGGAAATAATTCAACCAACACCGTTGAGGTTGGAGGATCCGCATCGCTGATATCAAACATGAGTTGCGTGACTTGGACGGAAGAGATGTTTTTGGGATGAGACGCCATCAATGTTGAGGAAATAGGAATGCGAGCCCAAAAGTGTAGTACTCCGAACCGTTGGGCTCCCGGCGGCTCGGAGTACGTCGTCCTTGGCCGCTCGCTGTAGGCTAGCGCGACCCGTGTGTTGTGCGACATCGGTTCGCGCTGCGCTTCGCGGCTGATGAAAACGCGGCATTAGCGGAAAATCGGGGCAGGGATCGGGGGCAACGATTCATCCGTAGGGGAATCGGTCGTCATTGGACCGACGGGAGCGGAAACCGGTTCGCCCGCATCGCTTGAGTACACTGGAATCTGCGCCAGCGGTTCGATCAGCACGCCGCCGTCGTAGCTGCCGGTCGGACAGTACGACACCGGGTAGTAGCATTGCATCGGCTGACACCAGTAGTACCAATGTCGGCAGCACGGGTCCCAATAGCAGTAGCATCGGTAGCGCATATCCCAGTGTTGGCAGCTCCAGTGATAATGGCTTCGGCCACGGTAGTAGGTTCCGTGCGAGAAGCGCGAGCCGTGCGTGTGGTGATAATTGACGTAGCGCGGCGCCGGGTTGAAGTTGATCCGCACGGTCGGCTTCACCGAGCCAAGGTCGAGGTTGGCGTTGATTCGGACAGGCGGCGCGACTTTCTGCACCTGGATCTTTGCGATCTGCGGCTGCACGACGATCGGTTTGATCGGCGTGATCTGAGGCTTCAGCTCGGCTACGTTCTTGACCGGTGCGATGGCGACCCGCGGGGGCGGGAGGGGCGCTTTGCCGCCGCCGCCTTTACCACTCGGCGGAGCGGCGTTCGATGAGGTTGCCAAAGCGATCGCGAAAGTTGCCGAGGCCGCGAGCGAGCATACGAGCTTTCTCATGGCGGATACCCTTTCGGAGTAAGAGGAAACCGGATCGCTGGGAGATAGGTTTAGGCCAGTGTTTCTGGCTTCCGAGCGATGTCGCGATCCGACAGTAAATAAACAGGCTGCTCGGCAAAACTTGCGCGGAGAATTGGCGGAAAAGGGAGGGGAGAATAAGCCTGAGGGTCAGCGCAGCAATCCCTGGGGGATCGGGCCCCCACCAATCGAGGCGCTCATGGTGGGGCTTGGGGCCTTGCAATCTCGGTTCTGCAATTTGCAATCGACTTCACACCGCCGCCAAATTGCCGTTCGCATCAAACGTCACGTCATACGGCCCTTTGAGCACGTCGAAGTCGGTCATTGGTTTCAGGTCTTTCATGCAGGCTTCGCTCACTTCCACGTCTTCGAGCATCAGCGTGTTTTTGATGTGCATCACGCGGGCTTGTTCGGGCGATCGGCTGCCGATGATGTTCAACGCGGCATCGAGCACTTCGCGGTCGCTGTCGAAGTGGACGGCGATATTCGCGCCTTCGGGGTAGCCGCTCGTCACGCAGTTGATGCGGGTGACGTTGTAGTCCATGCCCTTGACGAGCCGTGTCGTGCAGAAGTCAGCGAAGCCGATGCCGCAGGCGTTGCCGTGGGTGTGCTCGGTCAGGCCGCGCAGGAAGATGTAACGCATCGTCGGCTGATTGGTGACGGTATCGGATCGCAGTGCGCGCTTGCGGCCAACGACGTTCGTGTCCATGCCGCTGCCGGAGATGTCCTTGCCGATCTCGTCGATGATGAGCAGGTCGGCCTCGTGGAAGGGCAGTCGGCCAAGCCATTCCTTGGCTTTGACGAGTAGGCGTTCCTCAGTCGGCTCGAAGTCGGCGGGCAGGGCGGCGTCGAGCAGGGCGGTCTCATCGTAGCCGTTCTCCACCGTCGCCAGGCCGAACGCGATCGGGGCCTTCGCACGCATCACTCGGCTGACGGCACGCACGACGGGATCGTAGGGCTGTTCAAGCAAGACGCGATGGTAATGGGCGGCACCATGGCGCTTGCCCAGGCCGATCATCATCATTTTGAGCAAGCCGCTCTCGACCGGGCCGGCGTAGCTCGTGTGCGGCTTGACGCGGGCAACGACGCCGATGTGGTCGGCTTGTGAGGCGTTCTTGTCGAGGTAGACCGGCCAACCTTTGGGCGTGTCGCCGACGTGGATGACATCCATCGACGAGCGGATCGGTGCCCCGACGTACTCCTCGGTGATGCCATAGGTTTGCAGGACGCCGATCTGTCCCTCTGCCGTCGCCCCGCCGTGGCTGCCCATCGCGGGTACGAGGTAGGGTAGGGCGCCGAGGTCGCGCAGGTACTGCACGGTGCTCTTGAGGATGAGCGCGATATTCGCGATGCCTCGGCTGCCGGCCGTCAGCGCGACCGATTGGCCGGGCTTGATCTTCGTGCCCAGGTTGAGCTTGCCGAGCACATCGCGGATCGTCGCCGGGATGTGCTCAACGCGCTGCCGCGGGAATTTTTGACGAAGGCGAAGCATGCGAGGATAGGTTGACATGGGGTGGGGTCCTAATTTGAAAAGATTTGAACTCCGCGGTGCTGCGGAATTCTTTATGAACCAGAGTCTATCTGTAGCAGACGTTCGATAATTCGCGATTCAGAGTTCAGGCGGAGAAAACGGATAGTGACATCGGCAATCTGTGACAACGGAATCAATCGACCGTTCACCAACTCAATAATGTTCCGACCAGATGTTTTTTCGAGGATGGTACAGCGGAACCAAATTCCCTGTTCTTGGGTCGATAGACGCGATATCTGTGCCTTTTCTCATGCTGCATGGTGCGTAAGATAACGCCAGGTTATCCTCCTCGGTCAATCCACCATGCTTCTCCGCGATGATGTGATCGATACACATGACTCGTTATGGAATACCCGTCCGGAATCAAGCAATATTCACATTGGTCATTGGCACGAAGGCGAACGATACGGCGAAGGCCCAGTATGCCATAGGTTTCGCTCACGACGGGCGCTGCTCCTTCCGCTTTCTCGCCGCCGCGATCTTTACCAACCGAACAAGGTGCTCGACGTACTCAAAGTGCTCCTATTCTCGCTGTCCCTCGGGAGTCAGTCCGGATCGTCGATTTTTTTCGAGAAGTTCGTTGATCCTCTCTTCAAATTTGGGAGAAGCACGTAGCGGCATTATTTCCTCGGCAGTCGGGCGATTTCCGAGCTTTTTCAGGATATCATTGAGTGCGCCATAAACGGGCTCCGTGCGACCTTGCCAGGAATTGATTCCCGTTTCAATAATATCCGGCATGACCGACTCGAACGGCTTCATTCTCGCGGCAAGATCGTCGGTTACGTCTACGGTAATCTGTATTTCCGCACCTCCGGTAAATCGATGTTTTTATTTTAGCTGAAACGTATTCGAATACCAGCTACGGCAACCGCACTAGTGCTCTGTCACAGCTTAAATGCAGGATGTTTGGTTTGTGAGCCGGAAGCGTAAGCGCCGGTCTGGCATAACCATCCGTCGCGTACGCTTCCGGCTCGTACCCGATATCTTAGCGTTGACAAAGCACTGGAGGTACACGGGTTTTTCCGTAGGCCTGGTATCCAGGCCCGTCCTGCATGGAAAAAATCGAGTAGCCACAGTATATCAGACTGTCAAGAACGTAGCGTTATCCGGAGGGGTGGCAGAGCGGCCTATTGCACCGGTCTTGAAAACCGGAGACGGTGAAAGCTGTCCGAGAGTTCGAATCTCTCCCCCTCCGCGTTTTGAATTTCTAAACGCTAATCCCAGCGGTTCACTATGTTGACTTCTGGAATTTGGCGTTTTCTTTATTACGAGGATTTCCCATGCGACGGTTGCTATCGCGTCGAGGTTTGTTCTTGGCCGTGCCGATGATGGTGCTGCTGGCGTCGTTGATCGTATCCGTCGAGGGTCGCTCGCAGCCAGCGGTGAAGGGCACGGGCGTCAGTGAATCGGTCAAGTCGTTTGTCGAGAACAAGTCGCTTGCCGGTGCTGTGATGCTGGTGGCGAATAAGGACAAGGTGCTGACGCAGGAAGCGGTCGGCTACCTCGATATCGGCGCGATGCTGATGATGCCGCTCAACGCGATCTTCTGGATCGCTTCGATGACCAAGCCGATCACCGCCGTCGCACTGATGATGCTGGTGGACGAAGGCAAAGTTCGGCTCGACGATCCGGTCGAAAAATATCTGCCTGAGTTCAAAGGCCAAATGATGAAAGTCGGCAAGGACAAGCTGGCGGCACCAAAACGGGCGATCACCGTGCGCGACCTACTCACGCACACGAGCGGCCTGCCCGGCAAGATCAGCGTGGAAACACCGACGCTCGATCTGCTGACGCTCAAGGACGCCGGCGAACGCTATGGCAAAACGCCGCTCGAATTCGAGCCGGGCACAAGCTTCATCTATTCCAACCCCGGCATCAACACCCTGGGCCGAATCATCGAAGTCACCAGCGGCATGAGCTACGAAGACTTCATGGACAAACGCCTGTTCCATCCGCTCGGCATGAAAGACACGACGTTTTGGCCCAGCGCCGAGCAAATGAAACGGCTCGCGAAATCGTACAAGCCGAACGCCGCCAAGGACGGGCTCGAAACGACACAGATTTGGGCCCTGAAGTATCCGCTCGACGACCGCAAGCGTCAACCGATGCCCGCGGGCGGCTTGTTCTCAACCGCGCAGGATGTCGGCGTCTTCTGCCAAATGGTACTCAACAACGGCGAGCACAAGGGCAAGCGTTACATCTCCGAGTCGGCGGTGAAAGAGATGACGATGCGGCAGACGCCGAAGGAACTCAAGCAAAGCTGGGGCCTGGGCTTCACCGCCAATGACGGCGTCTACGGACACGGCGGCGCGTTTGCGACCAACATGAGCGTCGATAGCAAGCGCGGCCTCATCACCGTGTGGATGGTGCAGCACAACGGCTTCCCGAAAGACGGTGGCAAGGCCCAGGGCGCGTTCCGCTCGGCGGCGGAGAAGCTGTTCTCGAAGTAAATGTGAATGCTTGTCGTTTAGCGCTCGCGCGGGGCCGTGCGAGCGCTAAACGTAAACCGAAATGTGGAACCTTGGATTGCAAAACATGTCATCGCGACCCCACGACCGTGCTGCCGACGCCATTCGGTCTCTCACCTTCAAGCGCAAGTACACTCGGCAGGCGCCGGGCAGCGTGCTCGTTCGCATGGGGGGGACCGTCGTTCTGTGCACCTGCTGCGTCGAACCGAGCGTGCCGCCGTTCCTGGAAGGCACGGGCAAGGGTTGGCTGAGCGCGGAATACGGCATGCTGCCCGGCAGTACGAACAAACGCAAACAACGCGATAAAGCAGGCAAGGTCGATGGCCGTTCCGTCGAGATCCAACGGCTCATCGGGCGCAGCCTGCGGGCGATCGTCAATCTCGACAAGCTCGGCGAACGTACCCTCTGGCTCGACTGCGACGTCATCGACGCCGACGGCGGCACGCGCACGGCGAGCATCAACGGCGCGTTCGTCGCGCTAATCGATGCGCTCGTCTCGCTCAAAGGAAAGATACCGCCGATCAACGAGATCGTGCGCGACAACGTCGCCGCCATCAGCGTGGGATTGTTGGACGATGTCGAACTGCTCGATCTGGAATATGTCGAGGACAAAGATGCCGAGGTGGATATGAACCTCGTCATGACCGGTGCGGGGCAATTCATCGAAGTGCAAGGTGCCGGCGAAGAGGCGACGTTTAGCCGCAGCCAACTCGATCGTTTGTTGAAGCTTGGCAAGATTGGCATCGACGCGGTCACAGCGGCGCAAAAAAAGGCGTTGGGGGCGAGCTGGCCGTTTAAGCAGGCGACGTGAGCGCGGCCCGAAACGCGGCGAGATCCGAGCTGTCCACGGCGTCGTCGTTCAGTGACACCAGACGATCATGGTCATCTATTGCGTTCAGAAATGCTGGCACATCCTCAGGGAGTTTCCCAAACTTTCGCTCTAACGTCCGCACGATTAGCTTTCGGATTTCTTCGCGAGCCTTGATGGCCGAATACCACTGCACGGATCGCGATTGCTCGTAGACCTTGAGTAGCGACATAATAGATCCTCCAAGCAAACCAGGGGCTGAGTTGTGGGATTAGACATAAGCCCAGAGGTGAGGTACTCCGAACCTCTGGGATCTCGCTCGGATGATCCCAAGGGTGCGGAGTACCTCACCCTTGGGCTTGCGTCCCGCCCTCACTCGAACCACTCCTGCAGCGATTTCACTGTCAGTTCGCCGGCGGCCAACGCTTTGCACGCTTCCACGGCGGCCTGGGCGGCGGCGAGCGTCGTGATGCAGGTGACTCGGCTCATCACCGCGGCGGAGCGGATTTTGCCTTCGTCTGTGTAGGCTCCCCGGCCCGACGGCGTGTTGATTACCAGGTCCACCTCGCCGTTTTTCATGTAGTCGATCAGGTTCGGCCGACCTTCTTGCAGCTTGCAAATCTCCAGCACCTCGACGCCGGCCTCGCGCAGCGCCTTGCCCGTACCTCGCGTCGACAGCAAGCGATAGCCGAGCACCGCCAAATCGCGTGCCACGGGTATGATGTCCGCCTTGTCGCGATCGTTTACGCTGATGAACACCGTGCCCGTCCTCGGCAACGGACTGCTGGCGGCGATTTGGCTTTTCGCGAACGCCATTGGAAAACTATCCGCGATGCCCATGACTTCGCCCGTTGACCGCATTTCCGGGCCAAGGATGATGTCCACGCCCGGAAACTTGTTGAACGGGAACACGCTTTCCTTCACCGAAAAATGCGTTGGCACGACTTCCTCATGAATGCCGAGTTCGTCCAGCGTCTTGCCCGCCATGATGAGCGCCGCCAATTTCGCCAGCGGCACATTCGTCGCCTTGGCGACAAACGGCACCGTTCGGCTTGCACGGGGATTGACTTCCAGGACGTAGACGGTCCACGCCGACCCCGACGGCTCGCTGCGCTCGTCATCGAACTTTTCACGTCCGCGAATTCCTGTTACCGCGAATTGCACGTTCATGAGGCCTTTGACATTCAGTTCACGGGCCATCGCTTTGGTTTGGCGCTTGATCTCTTCGACGACTTCCGCAGGCAAACTGTAGGGCGGGATGACACAGGCCGAATCGCCGGAGTGGATGCCCGCTTCTTCGATGTGTTGCATGACGCCGCCGATGATAGCGCGGGTTCCGTCGGCGAGACAATCGACATCGACTTCGACGGCGGATTCGAGAAACTGGTCGATCAAGATCGGTTTGCCGGCGGACACATCGAGCGCCTGGTTGACGACGGTTTTCATGCGGTCTTCGTTATAGACGATTTCCATCGCCCGCCCGCCGAGCACAAAGCTGGGTCTGACGAGCACGGGAAAGCCGATTTCGCGGGCGGCGAAGATGGCGCCTTGCACGTCGCGCGTCGTGCGATTTTTCGGCTGCTTCAAACCGAGCCGATCGACCATCGCGCCGAAGCGCTTGCGATCCTCGGCCATGTCGATGGAATCGACACTCGTGCCGATGATCGGCGCGCCGGCGGCCTCCAACGCTTTGGCCAAGTTCAACGGCGTCTGCCCGCCGAACTGCACGATCAACCCCTTCGGTTTGACGCGATCACAAATGTTGAGCACGTCTTCCGTGGTCAACGGCTCGAAGAAGAGGTGATCACTCGTGTCGTAGTCGGTGGACACCGTCTCCGGGTTCGAGTTGATCATGATCGTTTCGTACCCCGCCTCGCGCAGTGCGAAGGCGGCATGGCAACAACAATAATCGAACTCGATCCCTTGCCCGATGCGGTTCGGCCCGCCGCCCAGGATCACGATGCGTTCCTTCCCGTCCTTGGCGGGGCGAGTCTCGTCCTCGGATGATTGATGATTGATGATTGATGATTGATGATTGCCAGCAACAACATGCGATTGATTGGCATTTTCAATCTGCAATTGAACGGATGGTCGTTCATACGTCGAATAATAGTACGGCGTGTAGGCCTCGAACTCGGCGGCGCAGGTATCGACGAGCTTGAAGACTGCTTCGATGCCTCGCGACTTGCGGTGCTGGCGAACGCGCAGGTCGTCGGTATCCCAGAGGAAGGCGAGTTGCCGATCGGCGAAGCCGTGCTGTTTCGCTTCCCACAACAGATCATCGGACGCAGAATCAAGATTGGGGCAGGCACGCAGCTTATCCTCGACGGCGATGATTTCCTTGATCGCGTTGAGAAACCACGGATCGATCTTCGATCGGCGATGAATCTCGTCCGTCGTCATCCCCATTTTGAAGGCGAAGCGAATGTGCCACATGCGTTCGATGTTGGGCCGAGCGAGCGACTTCATTACGTCTTCGGCGGATGGCGCGTTCGGCGTGCCCCAGGCGTCCTTCTGATCGCAGCCGAGACCGAAGCGCCCGGTTTCCAGGCCGCGCAGGGCTTTTTGCAGGGATTCCTTGAACGTGCGCCCGATCGCCATGGTTTCACCGACCGATTTCATTTGCGTCGTCAGCGTCGAGTCGGCATCCGGAAACTTCTCAAACGCCCAGCGTGGAATCTTGGTGACGACATAATCGATGGTTGGCTCGAAACAGGCCGGCGTCTCGCGCGTGATGTCATTGCGCAATTCGTCGAGCCGATACCCGATGGCGAGTTTGGCGGCGATCTTGGCAATCGGGAAGCCGGTCGCCTTTGACGCCAGCGCGCTTGATCGGCTGACGCGCGGATTCATCTCGATGACGATCATGCGCCCGGTCGCCGGATCGGTCGCGAATTGAATATTGCTCCCGCCCGTCTCTACGCCGATCTCGCGGATGATCTTCAGGGCGGCATCACGCATCCGCTGGTATTCTTTGTCTGTCAGCGTTTGCGCCGGCGCCACGGTGATCGAATCGCCCGTGTGCACGCCCATCGGATCGAAATTCTCGATCGAACAGATAATGACGACATTGTCGGCCACGTCGCGCATGACTTCGAGTTCGTATTCCTTCCAACCGATGACCGACTCTTCAATAAGCACTTCGGTCGTCGGCGAGAGGTCGAGGCCGCGGGTGACAATTTCGATGAATTCTTCGCGGTTGTAGGCGATGCCCCCGCCGGTCCCGCCCATCGTAAAGCTCGGGCGGATGACGCAGGGCAGCCCAACCTGGTCGCGAATGTCCAGCCCTTCCGACAGCGTGTGGACGGCGAAACTCTTCGGCACCTCTAGCCCGATCTTGATCATCGCCTGCTTGAATTTTTGGCGGTCCTCAGCCTTGTCGATGACATCCGCGCGGGCGCCGATCATCTCGACGCCGAACTTTTCGAGGATGCCGTGTTTGTACAAATCCATTGCCGTGTTGAGACCGGTCTGCCCGCCAAGCGTCGGCAGGAGCGCGTCGGGGCGTTCTTTCTCGATAATCTTCGCGACGATTTCCCAGGTGATCGGCTCGATGTAAGTCCGATCCGCAGTGCTCGGATCGGTCATGATCGTTGCCGGGTTGGAGTTGACGAGAACGACGGTGTATCCTTCCTCGCGGAGCGCCTTGCACGCCTGCGTGCCGGAGTAATCAAACTCACACGCCTGCCCGATGATGATCGGCCCGGAACCAATGAGGAGGATTTTCTTGAGATCGGTACGTTTCGGCATTCGAGGTAGTATCCCTGCCCGATCACGCCGGCGCATGGGTTGCGATGGCGTGATCGGAAAGTCATGAAATCAGCGCAAAAAAACTTAAGGATAATCTTCGGGGAAGTGAGCCGGACGTCAAGGGTCGATTGTCGCTTAATCAGAAACCGATTATCGAAGTGCACAACGCGGTTAGCGTAATAGCAAATACAACCACGGATAGAACGGATCGCACGGATGGGAAATACCATTCGACTATTTTCGCTTATCCTTGCGAACCGTGTGACCTGCCTCCAAAATCTTTACGAGCCGCGCAAATTTATTTTGCGCAAATTCAGAATGCGAATCACGAAAGCCCGAAAGCACGAAATCACGAAAGAGGATTTCGAGAATACTTTTCGTGATTTCGTACTTTCGTACTTTCGGGCTTTCGTGATTCTGTATTTGTTGCAGCTTGGCGGCGCTGAGCTATCCTCGGTTGGAAACTTACAAACCGTTTCGTACACCCCGCGAAACAGGTATGGCTGTGCGAATTCGATCGGTCTGCGGCATGCGCCTTCGGGCGAAGTAGCCGCGAATATCGTCGTGGTCGTCGAGGATCGTGTAGCCGTTGGTGCGCATCTCATTCAACGCTTCCGTCGGCGTCCAATTTTGAAAATCCATGCGGAAAATTGCACACATGATGCCGGTGCGATGCACGCCGGCGAAACAATGGACCAGTACGGGGTGGTTCTTCGGATCGGCCATTACGTTGCTGAAAATCGTGGCATTCACCTCGGCCGGGATGACGCCGTTCGCGTCCGGCGCCCAAGACAGCGGGGCCATGCGCACGAAGTGAATGTTATTCGCCTTGGCCCAGGCTTCTTCATCTTTGTCAATATTGTCCTTTTCGCCTCGCAAACAGACGATCGAGCGAATGCCGTGCGTGCGAACAACGCTCTCCAGGCGAGCCACCGTCATCTGCCCGCTGCGATAGAGAACGCCCGGCTCAACGACGCGAAGATTGCGATACTTGATGGAATAGGCACGATAGTAAAGCGACGGAATCGCCACCATGAAAAAGGCGAGCGAAATAGCGAAGATAGGCGGGAGGTATTTACGCATAATCGGCGTCCTTGCAAAAAAAATACGATACGGCGGAGAGATAGCAAATTTCATCCGCCAAGAAAAGCCCGATTCGACGAATGACATGGATGTTTGCCGCTTGCGTCTTAGCGCTCGGGTAATCTCACGCGAGCGCTAAGCCGCCAGCGGCAGAAACGAATTGGTTACAGCCACCCCGCGATTGCCTCGCACAACTCCTCGCGCTTACCCGTGTAGAAATGATCGGCATCCGGAATCGTGACGACGCTAAGCAGGCGCTTATCACTCGCAAGCGAGGACGTCGCTTCCGGGGTGCCACGAAACGCCACGTTATTCGCAACTTCGATTCCGCCGAACGTCAGCAGCACGGGCATGCGGACGTAGCGGAGATGTGGCAAAAAATTGTAACGCTCGTCCGGGCCATACTTCTCGACATATCCGCCAGCGGTGATGACCATGGGCAATGGCAGCGAAACCTCCAGCAGCGCATTCGGCGCCCCCGCTTGCATCAATGCGTCGGCCTGGCGATACGACTCCAAAAATCGCGGGCCTTCCGGATTATCGCAAAACCACGAATACGAGAGTCTTGGCGGCGAAATCGCGATTGCCCGCTCGACGTTAATCGTCGCATCTTGCGCCAGTGCATAGATGCATTTGACCGCGCCGAGGCTATGCCCGGCCAGGATCACGCGCGGGCCAACGTTCACTTTGAGATAGTCAACCCACGCCGCGAGATCGTGCCGACAGTCGTCGACGCATTCGTAAGCCGCACCAAGTCGGCGACCGCCTTTCGCGGTGACGGCATTGCTGACGCCGTCATGCCCGCGCGTATTGACGCGCAACACCGCGCAGCCGCGCTGGAGAAAGCGCTCGCCCAGCGAGTCGAACAACGTTGAAGCGTAAAAGTTCCCGCCCGTACCATGCACGAAGATGACACCATCGGCCGGCGCATTTGCGGTCGAAGCGGCCCGCTGGAGCATGCCATCGAGCCGAACGCCGTCGCGCGTGGTGGTTTGCACGAGATCGACTTGCATGAAAAACCTCTGAATTTGTTTAGCCGCGACGCGCAGCGGAGCGCGGGGCTCAATCCGCGCTCCGCTGCGCGTCGCGGCTAAACGAAGCGAATCAATACAGCAATACACCGCCGCAGATGTTGTAGGCTTGGCCGGTGATCATGCGGGCTTCGTCCGCTGCCAGGAAGACCGCCATCGGGGCGATATCGTCGGGTTCGAGCCTGCCGCCGATTGGCGTCATCGCTTGCTCGATCTCAGCAAACGACAGGCCGCGGCGTTGGGCGTCGTACTCGATGCGTTTGTCGTTCATGGCCGTATGGACTGGGCCAGGGCAGATCGCATTGACGGTGACGCCTTCCTTCGCCACCTCCAGGGCCAGCGTGCGCGTCAAGCCGAGCAGGCCATGTTTGCTGGCGGTGTAGGCGACGCCGTGCAGGCTCGGAATCTTGCCATTGATCGACGCCACGTTGATGATTCGGCCCCACTTTTTCGCGAGCATCGTCGGCAGGACGGCTTTGCTCAACTTGTACGGCACCGTGAGGTTCAGGTACAGCGTCGTCTCCCAGAACTCGTCGTTGAAGTTTGCAACAGGCTTGGGGTCGGAACTCGACCCGATGCCGGCGTTATTGACGAGAATCTCGATAGGACCAAGCTTGGCGTTCACGTCGCGCATCAACGCGGGCACGGCATCCTTGTTCATCAGGTCCGCGACGATGCCAACCGCCGTCCCGCCCGCCGCCCGGATGACGCCGACTGCCTCCTCCAACTCGCCCGCCGTGCGCGCGGTCAGCGCGACGCTCGCCCCGGCCTTCGCCAGCGCGATTCCGATCGCTCGGCCAATGCCTCGTCCCGATCCGGTTATCAGGGCGACGCGGTTTTTCAAGTTAGTCATTGGTCGGTAGTCCTTGGTCCGTGGTCAGTGGTCAGTAGCAGGTCAGGCGTTTATTATAGATAACATCCGTTCGTCCCGTCCCACGGACCACTGACCACTGACTAAGGACCAATGACCAATGACCTCCCCGCTGAAATCTTTGATCGCCGCCGGCACGAAACTTTGGCTCGATTCGATCGACCCCGATCTCGTGAAGCGCAATCGCGCTCTCGGCGCGACCGGGGCGACTTCCAATCCGATCATCATCGCGGATTTGATTAAGACCGGGCGATTCGATGCCGACCTCGTCAAGTTGATGCGCGACGGGCTCGATGATGAATCGGTTGCCTGGCAAGTGACCGACCTGCTCGTTCGCCAGGCGCAGGCGGTGTTTCAGCCGGTTTGGCAGGAAACCAAGGGCAACGACGGCTACGTCAGCTTCGAGCTTGACCCGCTACTCGAAGACCCGACGCTGAACATGCCGCTCGCCGAGCGATCGCGGCGTTATGTCGAGTTAGGTAAAAAGTGGAGCGCGGGACATACGAATCGAATGATCAAGGTTCCCGCAACGCCCGCCGGTCTCGCCGCGGTGGAGGATTTGGCCGCCGCCGGTATCACGCTCAATGTGACACTGATTTTCACGCCGCGACAGTACAGTGTCGCCCGCGACGGCATCTGGCGCGGGGCGCAACGGCATGGTTCGCTCGCCACGTTCAAATCGGTCTACAGCATCTTCGTAAGCCGAGTCGATGTCTATACGGAGCAACATCTGCCGCAACTATCGGCCGAGGCACAGGGGCAGGTCGGCATCGTCAATGCCAAGCAGATTTGGCAGATGAATCAGCAGTTCTGGGCCGACAAGAAACTCGCGCTCAACCAAGAAATGATCTTCGCCAGCACCGGCACGAAAAAGCCCAGCGACAAGCCGACGAAATATGTCGGAGCATTCGCGGGTTCCGACATCGAGACCAATCCGCCTGGCACGAACGATTTGACCGAGGCCAGCGGTGAGTCGTTCACGCGCCAGGTGGATAAGCTGCCCGCGCCGGCCGTGCTCGCGGAGATTGCGAAGCTTGTCGATCTGCAAAAGCTCGAGGATTCGTTGATGGCCGAGGGCATTAAGAAATTCGCCGACCCGCAGAAAGCGCTGCTGGCACTGATCGCGAACAAGCGCAAGGAACTGGCGAAGTAGCGAATGGACTTTGATGCACCGCTTGACGATTTCAAGGAGTACATGACTCTTTCCGAGCCGCGACCGTCAGGGAGCGGCCGACTGGATGACGTGCGCACCTTGTCGGCCGCTCCCTGACGGTCGCGGCTCGGAAAAACGTCACAAAGGTGATGCCTGCAATTACGCGCTCGCACGGCGCCATGCGAGCGCTAAACGGCAAGCGGGGATTTACTTCGGCGTCACTTTCAACTGCATTTCTTTCCCGTCGCGCAGGATACGAATTTCTAGCGGCGTCCCCGCCTTCTGCGTTCGCAGGACCGCCATGTAGCCGGTGACGTCGGCGACATTCTTGCCGGCCATCTGCGTGATGACATCGTCTTTTTTCAGTCCGGCGGCGGCAGCGGGGCCACCCGCGGCGACGCTTTCGATGCGGACGCCTTTGCCGCCGAACTCGTAATCGGGCACGATGCCAAGCTTCGGAAACGCCCCGACTCCGCCCGTGAACTGCCTCGGCAAGTAGACCACCTCATAGCGCTTTTCGTTCGTGCGCAAGTCGTCGATGACTTTCTCCGCGTAGTCGGCGATGCGCTTCATGCCGTCCACGTTGATCTTGTCGGACGTGTCGCTCGGCTTGTGGTAGTCCTCGTGTGTGCCGGTCCAGAAGAACAACACCGGAACTTTTTGGCCGTAGAACGAATCGTGATCGCTCGGCCCGTACCCGCCCGGCTTCTTGACAAGTTCAAAGCCGGGATTATGTTTCGTGACCAGGCCGTCGAATTCCTTCGCGGTGCCGATGCCTTCGACGAGCAGTTTGGTCTTTTTCGTTTTCGGGTCTTCTTTCAAGCGACCGACCATGTCGAGGTTGAACATCGCCGCGATCGATTTGATCGGGAACAAAGGCTCGACGCGCGTGAAGTGGCGCGAGCCGATGAGCCCGCGTTCCTCGGCGGTGAAGGCCATGAAGACCATACGTCGGCGGTTTTGGGTTTCCGAAGTGCTGAAGCGGCGCGCCAGTTCGACCATGGCGGTCGTGCCTGAGCCGTTGTCGTCGGCACCGTGGTGGATGTCTTTCTTGCCCGGGGCCCGGCTGCCGGCCCCGCCGTAACCGAGATGGTCGTAGTGGGCGCCGACGACGACGGTTTCCTTGGCAAGCACACCGCTGCCTTCCACAACGCCGATGACGTTCTTGACGGGCGTCTCTTGCCGTTTGACTTTGATCTCGACGCTAATCGACCAGCCTTTGAGCACAGCGCTGCGCGGCTTGAGGTCGGCGTCGATCGCTTTCTCGGTTTCCTCCAGGCCTTTGCCAACGGTGTCCTTGAGCAGGGTGTCGATAACGCTTCGCTTGAGTTGAATGAACGGCACCGACACCGTGGAGATACCTTTCGCCATTGTGCCAAACGGCATCAAGGCGTCCTTGGGTTCGGTGGCGTCGTTGACAAGGATTGCGCCGAGGGCATTGTGGCCCTGGGCGTTGAATTGTTTGATGTCGAGGCCGGCGATCTCATCCTTGTTTGCGCCGTCGAATGGTTTGGCCTTGTCGTTCCAGTTGGGCAGTCGGCGAAGCGTGATGACCATCTTGCCTTTGGCGTCGATGCCGGCGTAGTCGTCATACATGATGTCACGCGCGGTGGCGCCGTAGCCGACGAAAGCGAGCGGGGCGGTGAACTTGGCCGGCGCGGACGAACCCATGACCTCGAAGTCGGTGCCTTGCTTGAGTTCGATTTTCTTGTCCTTGGGTCCGATGAGCGTCACCGTGCTGGCGCCGTCGAGTTGAGCGTTGGTCGCGAACGGGAACGGCTGAAAGTACGTGCCATTGACGCCGCCCGGCTTGAGGCCGGCCAACTTGAACTGAGCCGCGATGTAGTCGGCAGCCTTGTCAAGCCCCTTCGTGCCGACGCCTCGGCCTTCGCATTCATCGGAAGCGAGAAACGTGACGTCCTTGCGCATCCGCTCGACGATGGGATCGACTTTCTCTTGCGCGAAAATAGGTTCAAATACGACAGCGACCAGACCGATCGCGAGCGCCAACATGCACCGGCGGGAAGCAACGAACATGATTATCTCCTCGATGAAGCGATGGAACAAGTCAAGGCAGGCAGGGACACTTATGTTGTACGGGGCGGAGCGCTAAAGCGTCAATGTCCCACGGCGAACGAGTTCATAGCATATTCCTCATCTATATAGCCCGCCATTGATGGCGGGATCGAGCGTCACCCGCCATCAATGGCGGGCTATATGTTTCAGGGAGTCACAATCGAATGTCCGAGAAAGTCGTCATCATCGGGTCCGGGCCGGCCGGTTGGACCGCAGCCATCTACTGTGCCCGCGCTAACCTGCAACCGCTCGTCATCGAAGGCTCCGCGACGTGGGACACCAATCGCGTCAACGGCACGCTGCCTCTGGGGCAGCTCAATCTCACCACGGAAGTCGAAAACTTCCCGGCTTGGCCGTTCGCGGATAACTCGGCGTTCAACCAGCTGCTGAAGTCGGCGTTGCCGCCGGACCGCTTCGCTAACGTCGCGCATTATTCCGAGGGCAAGAAGGTGCATCAGGGCAAACGTGCAGCCTACGGCCCCGAGCTTATGGAACTAATGCGCCAGCAGGCCGCGAGTTTCGGCACGCGCATCGTCACTGATGATGTCGTCAAGGTCGAACTTGGCAAGCATCCCTTCAAACTCACGACGCGCGACAACGGCGTTGTGGAATCGCTCGCCGTCATCATTGCGACCGGAGCACGGGCGAATTACCTCGGCCTGCCGTCGGAAGATCGCTACAAGAACAACGGCGTTACCGCGTGTGCCGTGTGCGATGGCGCTTTGCCACGCTTTCGCAATAAGCCGTTGGTCGTCATCGGCGGCGGCGACTCGGCAGTCGAAGAGGCGACGTATCTCACCAAGTTCGCCAGCCAAGTCCACATGGTCGTTCGCCGTAATGAACTTCGGGCGAGCAAGATCATGGCACGCCGGGCGCTGGAGAATCCCAAGATCACGATGAAGTGGAACCGCACGCTCGACGAAGTGATCGGCACCGAGCAATCCGGCGTGACGGCGGCCCGACTCAAGAGCACGATCGACGACGGCACGGAAACGCTCGATGTCACCGGCGTCTTCCTCGCCATCGGGCATACGCCGAACACCGATTTCCTCGGCGGCCAGCTGCAGACCGATCCGAAGGGCTATATCATTTGGCCGAAGTCGCACCGCACCGACACGAGCATCGAAGGCGTCTTCGCCGCCGGCGATGTCGCCGACAGCTACTATCGCCAGGCCGTGACGGCCGCGGGGTCGGGCTGCCAATCAGCGCTCGACGCGGAACGCTGGCTAGCGGAGAAGGGGCATCATTGATCCACCGCTTGCGGCTTAGCGCTCACGTGGGATGTTCCGAGCGCTAAGCCGCAAGCGGAAAACGCAAAACCCACGGACGGCCCCATGTCGCACGCGCGATTGCTCCAGGAACGAGCGTTTCACGATTCGCAGGCCGACGCTCGCGCGAAAGCGCTGCTGCCTGCGGACTACGTTGTCGATGATGACGCCTACCTCAACCACGAATCGTGGATCGCCCCCGCCTTCGCCGCGCTTGGCGATGTCAGCGGTTTGCGCGTCCTCGACCTCGGCTGCGGGCATGGCATGGCATCGGTCGTGCTGGCCCGGCGTGGCTCGCATGTTACGGCGTGCGATCTCTCGCTCGGCTATATGCGTGAAACCGGCCTGCGAGCGCGAGTGAATGACGTGGCGTTCGACCGCGTCGTGTGCGATGGCGAAGTGTTGCCGTTTCGCGACGGCGCCTTCGACGGCGTCTGGGCCAACGCGGTACTGCATCATCTGGACATTGATCGGGCTGGTCGCGAACTGAATCGCATCCTCGCGCCGGGCGGGATCGCAGTGTTCTGCGAACCGTGGGCGGGCAACCGCGTGCTCAATTGGGCGCGATTGGCGTTGCCCTATCCGGGCAAGCATCGAACTGTCGATGAGACGCCGTTGCAACCGCGCGATCTGACTGTGTTGCGCCGCCATTTCGCGGATGTGTCGGTGACGGGCCATCAGCTTGTCGCGATGCTGGGCCGGGTTGTGCGAATGGCAACGCTGAGGCATATGCTAACCCGGTGCGATGATTGGATATTGAACGTGGCCCCGAGTTGGCAGCGCTATTGTCGTTATGTGGTGGTGGTTGCGAGAAAAAAGTAACAACATCCAAGCCCGCAGGCGAGCGCGAGCGAGCCTGCGCGGGTGATGGGGCCCCTGACCCGCGCAGGTTCGCTCGCGCTCGCCTGCGGGCTTGAAACTGAGGAATCCAAATGAAATACGTCATCGTCATCCCCGATGGTTGCGCCGATGAACCGCAAAAAGCACTCAGCGGCAAGACACCGTTGCAGGCGGCGAAGAAGCCACACATGGATCGCGTCGCCCAGATCGGCCTCGTCGGTCGCACCGATAATGTCCCGCCGACTCTAACCCCTGCCAGCGATGTCGCCACGCTGAGCCTGTTCGGCTATGATCCGCTCATCGTCTACACAGGCCGAGCACCGCTCGAAACCGCCGCGATGGGTTTGAAGCTCGGCCCGAAAGACTGGGCGATCCGCTGTAATCTCGTGCATGTCGAGAACGAAGAGATGCGCGATTTCACCGCCGGGCACATCACGCCTGAAGACGGCAAGGAGTTGATGCAAGCAATCCAGGCCAATCTCGGCGGACCGGTAAATTTCGACGGCCTGCGTGGCACGCTCGAATTCCACGCCGGCGTGAGCTATCGCAACATTCTCATCTACCGTGGCGATGACGCGCCGTTCACCACCGAGACGAAAGCCCAACCGCCGCACGATGTCCCCGATCAGCAAATCGCCGGCCATCTGCCCAAAGGCCCCGGCTCGAACCTAATGCGCGACCTGATGGTTCGTAGCCGAGCGGTGCTGCGCGATCATCCGACGAACGTCCGCCGACGCACGGAAGAGAAACGCGATGCGACGCAAATTTGGCTATGGGGCCAGGGCGTCGCGCCGTCGCTCCAGCCCTTTGCCGAGCAGTATGGCAAGAAGGGCGCGATCATCAGCGCCGTCGATCTCGTTCGCGGCGTCGGCGTGTTGCTCGGCTGGACGCGCATCGATGTGCCAGGCACGACGGGTTACCTCGACACCGATTATGCCGCCAAGGGGCGCTACGCCATCGAAGCGATCAAGTCACACGATCTGGTCTGCGTACACGTCGAGGCCCCGGATGAAGCATCGCATGAAGGCAAGGTCGACGAAAAGGTCAAAGCCTTGGAGCGGATCGACGAGCACATCGTCGGGCCGTTGCTGGCGGCGTTGCCGAGCCATGGCGATTGGCGCATCCTGATCTCACCGGACCACCGCACGCCGGTGCGAACGCGGGCGCATGCGTATGGCATGGTCCCGTTCGCCGTCGCCGGGACGGGCGTGAAGCCGCAGGAGCAGACGTCGTATGACGAGATCGTCGCGGACCAGGCGAGCCAGGTGTTCGAGAAAGGCCACGAGCTGATGCGGTGGTTCTTGGGGTGAGGGTGGTGCTTTCCGACACCGAGCTTTCGTCCGCTCGAAGTATGAAAAAAAGAGAACCAAATTTGCTGCTTGGCTGGGAAGCGCCTCGCAACGGCAACTTCCGATGGGTCAATTCAAGGATATCATGACGGCCTCTTCTGGGAGCGAAATAGCTTGGCGGAACAGCGCCTGGTACGCCAGGATTCTGTACTTTGTCAAGGCCGCTCTCTCTCAAAAAATGGATGATTGAATTGTGTGGCACGCTATCCGCAGTGATGCCGACAACTCGGAGTCAGGGGTCGGAAACCAGAAATTTGGGCTGATTCCTGATTCTTGAAAGGAACGCGGACCGGCGAGCGGTATCCTGGTGTGGTGAAAGAATTGCCGTTCTCCGTTCAGTGCTCGCATGACGCCGCGCGATCGCTAAGCGGGGAGGAGGAGGCTCATGAAAACCTTTGCTCGCATTCTGCTCGTCGTGGCAATCGGCCTCGCCGCTCTCAGCAGCATCTTCCTTCAGGGCGGCGGACCGGCGTCCGTCGGCCCCGATACGGAGCAACGCTTTCCGCCCGTCAAAGTACCGGCTGGGTTCAAGGCGACGCTGTTCGCCTGCGATCCGCTGATCGAGTATCCGTCGGTCATTTCGATTGGCCCGAAGCCTGGCGCCATATTTGTCGCCATCGATTACATGACAGGACTGGGAACGGACGGCAAGGTCAAAAGCGAGGTCCGGCTCGTCGAGGACACCAACGGCGACGGCTATGCCGACCGGGCGACGGTTTTTGCCAAGGGCTTCAATTCGATCCAGGGATTGGCCTACCACGACGGCGTCGTCTACGTCATGCATGCTCCATTCTTGACTGCGTTGCGTGATACAAAGAAAACCGGCATCGCGGACGAACGCAAGGATTTGCTGACCGGGCTCGGCCTGAAACCCGAAGATAATTCCTCGCGGCTGCACTGCGCCAACGGCGTCGTCGTCGGACACGATGGCTGGCTCTACCTCGCGGTCGGCGACAACGGTGTCAACGTCCCACGCCCCGAAGGCGATCGCCTGGTCTTCAACGGCGGCGGCATTCTGCGCTGCCGACCCGATGGGCGTGACCTGCACAGCTTTTCAACCGGCCTGCGTAACATCTACGACATCGCCCTTGATGCCGAGCTAAACGTCTTCACGCGCGATAACGAGAACGACGGCGGGACCTACATGATCCGCGTATGCCACAGCTTCTTCGGCGCCGATCACGGCTACCCTTACGACTATTACGAACGCCCCGATCATGCCATGAAACCGATCGGCGATTTCAGTCTCGGCTCCTCCGCCGGCGGCGTTTGCTATCTCGAAACCCAATTTCCGCCGGAGTATTGCGGCAATCTCTTCTTCTGCGAATGGGGAAAATCCGTCGTCCGCTATCCATTGAAACAAGCCGGTTCGAGCTTCGCACCCGTAAAGGAAATCGAATTCCTTAGCGGCGATTCGAAAGACACCTACCCGTTCAAGCCGACCGACGTCGTCGTACAGCGCGACGGCACGCTCATGATCGCCGACTACGCCGACGGCCAGCGACCCAAGCGTGGCCGCGGACGCATCTATCACGTGCGTTACGTGGGACAGGATTCCGAACCTGTCAAGAAGAAGCCGAAGTCCGATCTCGAAAAGCTCAACTCCGAAAGCTACTTCGAGCGCTGCGAAGCCCAGGCCGCCTACGAACGCCGGGGAGACGTCGGCCGCAATGACCTTGGCGATGCTCTCCGCGCCAACAAGATCGGTCCGCTTGGCATTGGTCATGCACTCTTGGCGCTTTCAAAAGGCAAAGAAGGAACGGGCCTGGGTGACATGCTGGTGATGGCGGGAGACGGCGTTCCACCGGGCGTTCGCGCTCGAGCGATGCGCATCATTGGCGACTTTACCGATCCAATTCTCGTCAAGCACAAGCTCGACGCCGGCCGGGGCGATGTCGAAATCGCCAGGTTTCTTGCAACGCTGAAGGATCGTGACGACCCGAGAATCATGTTGGAGATCGTCATCGCATTGGGCCGCCTGCGCTGGGCCGACGCGCCGGAGTGGTTGACGACGAACGTGACCAAGCCTGACGACGCGCCCGCCCTCGCCCAGGCAGCGATGCAGACGTTGCGTCGCGCCGACAATTGGCCGGCGGTGCTGAAGATTCTCGATCAATCGGGCAATCTGGCGATGCGCACGATCGCGCTGCGTGCGCTTTCCGATCGTCATGAATCTGCGGTAGTTGACGGTTTGATCGAAAGGCTCGGCGAAACGAAAGAGGCCGAACACCGCCGGCAGTACGCGGCATTACTAATGCGTGTCTATAAGAAACCGGCGCCTTGGAAATATTGGGGCTATCGTCCCGGCCCGCGTCCTGCCAACACCGAAAGGTGGGAGCGCACCGAGGCGATCGAAAAAGCCCTCGACCGCTGGTTGACAAACGACAGTCACACCGAGCGCGTCGTGATCCTGAAACGAATGGAGCGCGAGAAAGTACCCGTGCGATTGGCGACACTCACCCAATGGCTGAAAGTGGAAAAGGATATCGCCACGACCGCCGCCCTCCTCACGGCACTGCCCGCGCAACTGACACCCGAGGTACGTGACGCGCTCGACAGCATCGTGCGGCGTGAACTCGGTCCCGCGAATCGACTGACGGCCCTAACGATCCTGATGCAAGAGGCCAACGCCAACGAGCCGGCCATCCTCGCGAAGTATGCTGCGTTGCTCGAGGACGGTGACACGCTCGCGGCGATTCTGCGTCGCCTTGGGGCGTACCCGAAGTATACGGAGGCCGGAGCAGTAGTGGCGTCACGGTTGAAGTCATTCGATCCGCGCGTCCGTGCTGCCGTGATCGAAGCGCTGGGCGAGCTGCGGGCAACGGAGGGACGCGAATCGGCATTGCAAGCGATCCAGGACAAAGACGTGCGAGTGCGTCGCGCCGCCATCGGTGCTGTAGGCAAACTGAACGTGAAGCCTGCCGTTGAGCAACTGTTGAAGTTGCTCGCGGACGCCGATATTGAGACCCGCGTGGCCTGCTTCGATGCGTTGCGTCGGCTGCGTGAACCGCGCGTCGTTCCACTGGCCGTCAAGGCGATGAACGATCGCGACGTCGGATTGATGGCATTTCAATGCATCGCTGAGTTGGGCGAAACCAAACATGCGCACCTCGTTGCGGACTTCGCCAAGCGCAGCCCCTCCGCGGAAGTGCTGACAATCGCTGTGACGGCTCTTACGAGGTGGAAGGACAGCGAAATCGTAATGATGGATCTCGCCGTCGCCGAACTGCATGCGACAGGCGTCCTCGTCCGCTGGCAAACAGGCCCGGCGATGCCCGCCGATGCTGCCGTCGGGGTACTCGCACGATTCGGTCGTCCGTTGTCAATACCCGGTGCCGATTGGCACACGCTTTTCGCTACGGACTCCGAGTCGCGCCTGATGCTGACGCCACAACAGGATTTGGCCAAGCCCGTGCGGTTCGCCTTCACCGATATCGCGGTTCCTGCCGAGATGCCCGTGGAGTTCCTGGCCTCGGCGCGAGGCAACTTTGAAGTTTGGCTGAACGGAAAATCAATCCATCGCCGAGCGCAACCTGGCAAGTATCAGATCGACTCCGATCGCTTCCTCGGGTCATTCGACAAGGGCGTCAACCGTCTCCTCGTGCAGACCGGCGGCGATAGCCCCTTGGAGTTTCACCTCCGCTTTCGCCGCAAGAGCGCCAAGGTCGAGCACGAAAAACGCACGCAGGCCGCCCTAAGCCGTCCGGGCAACGCGGAGCGGGGACGTACGGTATTCTTCGATAAGAACAAATCCCAATGCATCAACTGCCATCGAATGGGCGATCAAGGCGAGCGTATTGGCCCCGAGTTGACCGCTGTTGGGGCACGCTTCTCGCGAATCTACCTGATCGATTCGATCCTCGAACCGAGCCGCACGATCGCACCGAGCTTCGGCACGTTGACGGTCGCGCTCAAGAACGGCAAGACGTTGAACGGCGTCAAGCTCACCGAAACCGAGACAACCATCACTCTGGCGGACAACCAGGGCCACAAGCATGTCGTGCTTCGAGGTAACATCGATGAGCAACACCCATCCGCCATCAGTTCGATGCCCGAGGGTCTGGAGCAACGCCTGACCGAGGCCGAGTTCGTTGATCTGATCGCGTTCCTGGCGAGCCAAAAGTAGCGTTTAGTGGTTCTTCTGGGAATGAATAGTGCTTTATCAACGCTTAATTTTCGGGTAGTCGATTTCCGAGCCTGAGCGCCAGTTTTGAAGGTGCGCATGTTTTGCACCTTCGGTGCAAAAGCAAAATGCGCAACTTCAAAAAGCGCCAGCGAGGGGCACCGAATTAGCCCTTCGCTGGCGCTCAGGCTCGGAAATCGACTACCCGAAAATTAAGCGTTGATAAAGCACTAGTGCGCCGTCACAGCTCAAATGTAGGATGTTTGGTTTACGAGCCAGAAGCGTAAGCAACGGTCTGGCATAACCATCCGTTGCTTACGCTTCCGGCTCGTACCCGATATCCTAGCGTTGAAAAGGCACTAGTTGCCGACTGGTACGATATGCTTCTGAAAAAATGATGGTGATTGCTCCTCGGATCGGCGTTGAACACCCTTATTCCGATTTCGCGGAACGTGCTGGCTACGGTAGCTCGAATCCGAACAGGCGAGCCGCGTTGCCACCCTGGATTAAGGCTTGGTCGTTCGCACTCAGGTGCGCGAAGTGGACGCGGATGGCCTCGCGCTGGGCGCGATAGGCGTCGGCGGTTGGCGTATCGTTGAACCCGCCGCCGTAAATCAATCGCCGCGGCGTGAATTCCTTGACCATGGCGCGCAAGAGCGGCGTCACGTCAAGATCGGGATTTTTCTTGCGATCCGGCAGCGACGAAATCTTCATCACCGTGTTCGGATAACGTGACCAACGCATGAACTTGTCGTGCAACTCCAGCTTGTTGGAGTACGGTAAGCCGAGATGATCGATGATCACCGTCGTTTTCGGAAACTCACGAATCAACGGCTCGAACCCGTCGGCAAAGCGAGGCTCGCAATTGAGCTGCACCGCAAGGCCTAGCTCGCCCGCCGCCTGCCACAGCCGACGCAGCTCCGGCTTACCGAACGGCGGCAGCCGTTTCTGTGCATAGGCGTGGATGCGCAGGGCGACGATTTGTTTTGGGTTTCGCTGCACGAGGTCACGCATTTGCTCGATGGCGTCGTCCTTATCTGCGAAATAAAGACACGTCCCTTTGAGCTTGCCTTTACCGACTTTGAGGCAATGTTCGAGATAGCGGTGGTCGTCTTGATAGGGTTCGGGATGCACGATGAGGGCGTAATCGACGCCGGCGTTTTTCATTCGCTCCAGCAGCAGTTCGGGTGTAGCTGGCTCGTCGGGTTGATAGGGAGCGAGTAGGTGATAGGGAAACAGCTTATTCGCTTTGCCTGCGAAGCAATGTGTGTGCGTGTCGATGATCGGTGTGCGTTTTTCCTGAGAGGGGCTCGGCGACGAAAAGATGGAGAGCATGCCGAGAGCAATAGCAATCAGGAGTCGGCCATGGAGCGTAATCATGGTGGCATGCCCTTGGGAACGCAATCGCCGCATGCGTTCTGTTTTCCGCTTGCGGCTTAGCGCTCGGATTATTTCCCGCGTGCGCTAAGCTGCAAGCCGAGGTCTCGTTCAGCGGTCCGGGCGATGGAGCGAGCCGACGATTTCTTGCCAGCTGGGCACGTTCCAGTTGGTGAAATCGGAGTCATCGGCGAAGCCGACGGGCGTAGCGGCGCGTGTCGGCGTTTCCAATGCTTCGCTGTCGTTATCGTCGTCGTTGTCGACGTCATCTCTGATTTCGGCGTGTGGAGGCGTTTTGGCCGCAATGGGCGCAGTTGCCACGGGTTCAGCATCGCGATCGCGGCCACGTCGTCGACCACGGCGTCGCCGGGGGCGACCGTCGCGACCGCCCTCGCTCTCGCCCTCGGGGCCGGCTTCCTTGCGTGGTTCCGCTTCGCCCACAGGCGCCGGTTCCGTGCGGGCGGGCACCGGCTGTTCGCTGGTCGTAGCGGCGCCGTCCGCGGGTGCCGCCGCTTCGCCTTCTGGGCGTTCGCCGCTACGCCGTCGTCCGCGTCGGCGACGACGTTTGCGTTTGCGTTGTCCGTCGCCTTCGCCTTCGCCTGGGGTTGCCGGTTGGCCAGCGGTTTCAGCAGGCGATTCCCCTGCGATTTCGTCTGCCTCAAGGTCGCCCGGCTCTTCCGCGTTCATCGATTCGTCGTCGCCATCCAGCGTTTCCACAATCGTGTCTTCGACCTGCACAACGAGCGGAGCGGCGACCGGCTCCGGCGCGACGATAACTTCAGGCACAGCGACGGGTGCTGGTACGGGAACTTCAACAACCGCCGGCGGCGGCGTTACGACGACTGGCACTGGCGCGACCTCCACTTTCGGCGGAGGCGGCACGGGCGCGGCAGTAGTCTTCGCAGGCTCCGGTGTTAGTCCAAGCAGTGCATCCAGTTCGCGCCAACGTGCTTCCAGCTCATTCTGATCGTTCATCGCATCGGCCTCGTAAAAATACTCGAAGCCCAGGGACAACTGCCCCTGAGCTTTTGGTTCTTAGCATCTTGGATTTCGGTTCTACTATTCTACAAATGTGTGCTTGACCGTTTGGCCAGCAACAAGAGTGAACTCCCTTTGGCGTTTCTTAGGCGTCTTACTTTCTTTCCCCATGAACTCGACCCGAATCATCGCTGTATACTTCCGATCTTCATCCATTGGCGGCGTGACAAATACTCGGGTCAGCCCCGCTTGCTTGGTCGCTACTCCGTCAAAGAAAACGACGGCCTTTTCGTCAGGCACATGGATCTCAAAGCGCACTCGGCGGCGGTCGGCCAACTGCTCCTCGGGCGTTCGTTCAAATGGCATGGCGGGATGCAGTGCGTTGCGTTTGCGCGGCGTATAGTCGAGTAGGTCGGGAACCTGGCCACGCGGTGCGGGAAACTGAGCGTCTTGCCTTTGGATACCGTAATAATGCCAAGGATTCGACGCCAGGTGCGGCGGCAGCACGCCATAGCCTGGCAGCGGCATGATGTAGGGCGAATACGGCGGGTACATCAAGGAATATGCCACGGGACCCGGGACGTTCGATTCGTAAACGATGCCGCCGGGAGCGTAGCCGATCCGCCGCAGACGTGCCTGCGATTCGCCTGGTTCCAGGCCGAAAATAATCGCCCATGCCGCCAAAAAAGCGCACCGAGAATGTCGAAGAATCATGGTTCGACCTACCTGAGGGATTCCGACGAGTCCACCGCCTGGAAGCGAGGGACTGTCTGTCTGGTAGTATAGGATATTTTATGCCGAAATGCAATGTTTTCTGCTTACGGCTAATCGTCAATTCCCAGCTGTAACTTCGCCGCCTCGGACATTCGCGCGGGCGTCCAAGGCGGATCCCAGATGACATCTACCTTAGCTGCCGTCACGTTGTCGAGCGGCAGCACTTTACGCTGCACTTCGCCTGGTAGCGTGCCCGCGACGGGACAGCCGGGCGAGGTCAACGTCATGCGGATGTCCACCGACCCTGTCGGCGCGATCGTGATGTCGTAGATCAGGCCGAGTTCGTAGATGTTCACCGGTATTTCCGGATCGAACACTTTGTGCATGGCCTCGATGATCGCGGTGTTGAGTTTCTCGATCTCCGCCGCAACTAACGGCTGCGCGAGCGGCGGCTTCGTCGGCAGCGGCTCGGGCGCCGGCACTGCGGGTTTATCGTTATCGACCGGTAATGGGAAGCGATCGGCCATTATGTATCACCATTCAACAAATTGGCGAGCCTAGCCGCGTAAGCGGCAGGTTGACGCACCCGCAAACCGGCTCCTTACGGAGCACGGCTCGCCGAATCCAAAGCCACATCCGCCGCGAAACGCTTCACGCGCTTCACCATTTCAGCGAGACCGTTGCGTCGGCCTTGCGTGAGATGTTTGTCCAGGCCAATGCGAGCCATAAACGCTTGCTCGTCGAACGCCGACACAAGCGCCGCATGCTGACCGCAGTAAAGGCGCTGCAACACCGCCAACTCGCCGCGGACGATATCGGCATCGCTGTCGGCGAGGAACTCGATCACGTCCGGCGTTCCCGGCTGTTTTCGCAGATGCAGAAACACCGTGCTCTGGCAACCATGCACGCGATTGCCCTCTTGCTTGAGCGCGACCGGCATCGGCGGAATGCGGCTGCCGATGTCGATCAGATACTCGTACTTCTCCGCCCAATCATCGACGGCATCGAAGAACTCGATCAACTCTCCGGCGGCGGCGGTCGGATTGTCCGCGGCCGTCGGCGGGTAGATCGTGTCGAGCTTGCCATTGCTCATCGCCATGCGCGGCTTTGCGTTGCTGACGATTGCTTCCAGCGCATCGACGAAGCGATCGACTTCATCATGCGTGTTGTACATCGCGAACGACGCCCGCACGGTTCCGGGGATCGCGAGCCGTTCCATTAACGGCTGGCAACAATGATGCCCCGTGCGGACGGCAATGCCTTCGAGATCGAGCCGACCGCCGACGTCTAACGCGGACATCGGTGGATCGTCAACGACGAACGACAGGACGCCCGCCTTGGCCTTGGCCATGCCGATAACACGTACTCCGGGGATCGCCGACACGCGCCGCGTGGCGTGTTCGAGCAAGCGGCGCTCATGTTCCGCGATTGCTTCGCGGCCGATCTCTTCGACATACTCCAGCGCCGCCGCCAGACCGATTGCGCCGGCGATATTCGGCGTGCCCGCCTCGAATTTGTAGGGCAGTTCGTTCCACGTCGTCTTGGCGAAGCTGACGTAGCTAATCATGTCGCCGCCCGTTTGATAAGGCGGCATCAGTTCGAGATGTTCTGGCTTGCCGTAGACGGCGCCGATGCCAGTCGGGCCGTAAACTTTGTGGCCGGAGAATACGTAAAAATCGCAATCGAGTTCCGCGACGTTGATCGGCAAATGCGGCGCGCCCTGGGCGCCATCGACGACGACATAGACGCCGTGCTTGCGGGCGATCTCGATGACCTTCTTGATCGGATTGATCGTGCCCAGCGCATTCGACACTTGGCCCAGCGCGATGATCTTCGTGGCTGGGTTGATGAGCTTTTCGAGTTCGTCAAGTTGCAGCTCGCCAGCGTCGTTGATCGGCACGACGCGCAGGTTGGCGTGCTTCTCCCAGCACAGCACTTGCCACGGGACGATGTTGCTGTGATGCTCGAGAGCGGAGACGATGACTTCATCGCCGGCGTGGACATGCAGTCGGCCAAAGGTCTGCGCGATGAGGTTGATGCCGTCGGTCGTGCCGCGCGTGAAGATGACTTCGCGCAAGCACGGCGCGCCGAGGAATCGCTGCACGGTCACGCGGGCTTCCTCGTACAACTCGGTTGCGCGTTCGCTCAACGCATGCACAGCGCGATGCACGTTGGAATGATCGTGTTCGTAATAGTGATTGATGGCATCAATGACGGCCTTCGGCTTTTGCGAGGACGCTGCGTTATCGAGATAAACGAGCGGTTTGCCGCGGACGTTCTGGTGCAGGATGGGAAAGTCGGCGCGCACGCGCTCGACATGGAACGCGGGGCATCGGGTTTTCGGTTCGAGGGTGATGACGTTCATTTCAAATTCCTTATTTAGCCGCTCGCCTCTGGCGAGCGCGATATTTCGATGCCCGCGCTCGCCAAAGGCGAGCGGCTAAACAATGCGTTCTTCCAGTTCCGCGCGGATCGACTCGATCTTGACGCGGTTGACGATGTCGTTGGCGAAGGCGAAAGTCAATAGTCGGCGGGCTTGCTCGAGCGGGATGCCGCGCGAACGCAAGTAGAACAGCTGCGTCGCAGCGAGTTGGCCGATCGTCGCGCCGTGCGTGCATTTCACGTCGTCGGCGAAGATTTCGAGCTGCGGCTTGGTGTTGATCGTCGCGTCGTCGGAGAGCAGCAACACCTTGTTGGTCTGCTTGGCGTCGGTCTTCTGGGCGTCTTTGCGGACGAAGATTTTGCCGTTGAAGACGCCATGGGCGCGATCGGCGAGGACGCCTTTGTAGATTTCATGGCTCGCACAGTTGGGCTTGGCGTGATCGATGACGGTGAAGTTATCGACGTGCTGTTTGCCTTTGGCGAGGTACAGGCCGTTGACAGTCGCCTCGGCATGTTCGCCGTCGAAGCGAACGCGGACCTCGTTGCGCACGAGCGCGCCGCCGAGCGAGAGGTTGTGCGAGGTAAAGTTGGCTTTCGCCGCCATCACGATTTGCGTATTGGCGATGTGATATGCGGTATCACTTTCGGACTGCACCTTGACATGATCGACGACGGCGCCTTCGCCAACGGCGATCTCGGTGACGGCATTGGTGAAGTAGACACCGTCGCCGAGGTAGCGCTCGATGACCGTGGCCTGGGCGTTTTTGCCGGCGACTAGCAACACGCGCGGATGCGTGACGATTGGCTTCCCGTTTGGTCGCGACATAAACAAGATTTCAATCGGCGTTTCCACAACGACGCCATCGGGGACGATGATGCATGCGCCGTCGCTCAGGAAGCTCGAATTCAGCGCGGTGAACGGGCTGTCGGTTTCCGAGGCGATCTGCGATATCTGGATGGCGTCGATGTCGGCGAGCGAACCGGCGCGCACGCCATTCGGCATCGGCGACGACAGCCCTTTCGCGTATCGGCCGTTCACGAACACAAGGCGCGGGCCGACAGCGGGCGGCAGGGGCACGCTTACCGCGGCGGGCAGATCGAACGGCGTCTCAAGCAACGGCGCGATACTCGTGAAACGCCAATCCTCGCCACGCGTCGTCGGTAAAGGCAACGCCGCAAATCGCTCGCGGGCCGTTTGTCGCAAAGCACAATAGCGCGACGATGCCTCGCGGTCAAACGCGGCGAACAGGTTTGTGAAATTCGTCTTGTCCATGTCGATCAAATTATCTTCCAAGCCCGCAGGCGAGCGCAGCGAACCTTCGGGGTAATGCCGGCCGTGACCCCGCAGGTTCGCTGCGCTCACCTGCGGGCTTGATAGTTTTCAATCTGCAATCTGCAATCTCAAATCTTCAATTCCCGGAGTAGCCGTGCGCTTCCAACTCCAACGCCAATCCCTTGCCGCCCGTTTTTACGATTCGGCCTTGCGACAACACATGCACAAAGTCCGGCACGATGTGGTCGAGCAATCGCTGATAGTGCGTGATGACGATCATCGCGCGGTCCTTCGATCGCAGCGCGTTGACGCCGTCGGCGACGGCTTTCATGGCGTCGATGTCGAGGCCGGAATCGGTCTCGTCGAGGATGCACAGTTTCGGTTCGAGCACCGCCATCTGGAAGATTTCGTTGCGTTTCTTCTCGCCGCCGGAGAATCCTTCGTTGACGGGCCGTTTCAGAAGGTCCTCGGGCATGTGCAGGACTTTCATCTTCTGCTTGACGACTTTGAGAAACGACGCCGCATCGAGTTCCGGTTCGCCGCGATGCTTGCGCACGGCATTGACCGAGGCGCGCAGGAAGTAGCTGTTGGAGACGCCGGGGATTTCGACGGGGTACTGGAAGGCGAGGAAGACGCCTTCGCCGGCACGTTCTTCAGGGGCCATGTCGAGGAGGTTCTTGCCCTCGAAGAGGACTTCGCCGTCGGTGACGCTATACGCATCGCGTCCCGTCAGAACGCCGGCAAGCGTGGACTTGCCCGAGCCGTTCGGCCCCATGATGGCGTGGACCTCGCCGGGGTTTACGGTGAGATTGATGCCGCGCAGGATGTCCTTGTCGGCGACCTTGGCGTGGAGGTTGTGGATGGTTAGCATTTCTTCCTACTTCAAATTCAAACAGGATTGTAAATTCACCTAGACACAATGTGTTTTCTTCGTTTGGCGCCCGCAGCAAGCAACGCGATCGCATGGCTCGGTGCGGGCGCTATAACGAGGAACCATCACCCCACGCTGCCCTCCAGACTCACGCCCAGAAGCTGCTTCGCTTCCACCGCGAATTCCATTGGCAACTTCCTTGAATAACTACTTTAGGCCGAGACTAATTCATGTTTTGTCGGGTCCGGCAACGCTCGTTCCTCCGCTTGGAAGGCATCGATCAGGCTCTCAATCGCTTCGCGCCCCATGCGTACGGCTTCCTCATAGGTGTCGCCGTGCGTTTTAGCATAGGGACCGAACTCGGGAAGCGAAACGACAAATGTCTGATCCTCGTCTGACCATTCGATCTTCATGCTGTACTTGTATATCATGGTTTTTACTCCAGATCCTTAATGGCTGCCGTCACGTCCTTTTCGAGGTATTTCTTGGCATCATCTCCGTCGTTGCCGGAGATTGTGATTTTTTGACCGGGTAGCAAAGCGTGCGTCCACACGGAGTGGTTACCTTTGCCCGGTCTCAATTGAAATCCCGCCTTCTTGAGCATCGCCTTCAACTCCCGAATCTTCTTTGGCATCACCCCACGCTCCCCTCCAGACTCACGCCGAGCAGCTTCTTCGCCTCCACCGCGAATTCCATCGGCAGTTCCTTGAACACCTCTTTGCAGAAGCCGTTGACGATCATGCCGACGGCGTCCTCGGCACTCAGGCCGCGTTGCTTGCAGTAGAAGATTTGGTCTTCGCCGATCTTTGACGTGGACGCTTCGTGCTCGACGGTGGAACTCGTGTTCTTCACTTCGATATACGGGAACGTGTGAGCGCCACAGCGATCGCCCAGCAGCAGCGAATCGCATTGACTGTAGTTGCGTGAGTTCTCGGCTCCTTTGAGAATCTTGACCTGCCCGCGGTAGGTGTTTTGGCCCTTGCCCGCAGAGATGCCTTTGCTGACGATGGTGCTCTTGGTGTTTTTACCTACGTGGATCATCTTCGTGCCGGTGTCGGCTTGTTGCATGTGGTTGGTGAGGGCGACGGAGTAGAACTCGCCGACCGAACCTTCGCCGATGAGGATGCAGCTCGGATACTTCCAGGTGATGGCGCTGCCGGTCTCGACCTGGGTCCACGATATTTTGCTATTGCGGCCACGGGCAGCGCCGCGTTTGGTGACGAAGTTGTAGATTCCGCCTTTGCCGTCCTTGTCGCCGGGATACCAGTTCTGCACGGTGGAATACTTGATCTGCGAGTTCTCGCCGACGGCGACGAGTTCGACGACGGCGGCGTGCAGCTGATTCTCATCGCGGATCGGAGCGGTGCAGCCTTCGAGATAGCTGACGTACGCGCCTTCTTCGCAGACGATCAATGTGCGCTCGAACTGCCCGGTCTCTTTCGCGTTGATGCGGAAGTAGGTGGACAGCTCCATCGGGCATCTCACGCCCTTCGGGATGTAGGCGAACGAGCCATCGCTGAACACGGCGGAGTTGAGCGTCGCGAAATAGTTGTCGCTGTAGGGCACGACGGAGCCAAGGTATTTCTTGACGATTTCGGGATGGTTGTGCACCGCTTCGGAGAACGAGCAGAAGATGACGCCGATCTCGGCGAGCTTGCCTTTGAACGTCGTCGCCACGGATACCGAGTCGAACACCGCATCGACGGCGATGCCGACGCCGCTGAGGCGTTTTTGCTCATCGAGCGAGATGCCGAGCTTCTCGAAAGTTTTGAGCAACTCCGGATCGACTTCATCGAGGCTCGACAGCTGCACCTTTTGTTTCGGCGCGGAGTAATAGATCATGTCCTGATAGTCGATCGGCGGGAACGAAACGTTCGGCCACCAGCGAGGTTCTTCCATCGTCGTCCAATGGCGATACGCTTTGAGCCGCCAATCCAGCAACCATTGCGGCTCTTTCTTGAACGCGCTGATTCGGCGAACGATGTCTTCGCTCAAGCCTTTGGGCAGGGCATCGGCGTCGATGTCGCTCGTGAAGCCCCACTCGTACTCTTTATTGGCGAATTGTTCAATGGTTTGGGTTGCAGTAGACATAAGTAAATCCTTGTATCATTCCGTCAAGCCCCAGGATGAGCGCAGCGATTCCTGGGGGTCATGCAAACGGGCGCTTTTACCCCCAGGAATCGCTGCGCTCATCCTGGGGCTTGCGGACTTCAACGCCCGACACCCAGCGAAATTAACGGCACTTCTTCAAACGCCGCCGTTGCCAAACGTTCGCGCAATAGCTCGGGCAGTCGGCTTTCGTGCTGCACGAGGTCGGCGAGCGTGATCTGGTCAAGCGTTCGCCTCATCCAGTGTTCGAGCGTCTGCCAAACCGATTTCAACGTACAGGTGTCATGATTACGGCAGACGCCGTTGGGCGCTTCCGTACCTGCGTGTTTTTGGCAATAGTCGATCTCGTCGAACAACGGCTCGCCGAGCGTCAACAACAGCGTACCCAGGCCAATGGTGTCCAGCGGTTGGGCGAGTCGATACCCGCCGGTGCGGCCGCGCGTGCTTTCGATGATGCCGGCGTTTCGCAGCACGGCCATCAATTTCGCGACATAGGGTTGCGACAACCCCTCAGCAGCGGCGACTTCCGGCAGCGTGGCAACCCCGCTCTCGGCCTTGGCGAGTCGAAGTAAGCAACGCAGGCCATATTCTTCTTGCGCAGTGATCTTCATTGCCGACCTCCAATGGGGTGTCGCTCGTGTCATTTTAAATATCTGTACTTTTTTGTCAAGTATTGGCCTTTCTCCTTACACGGGAAAAAATGAATGCCAAGCCCGCAGGCTCCTTCGTCGCCTGTCGGGCTTGTGGCGCGAACGATACCACCACAAATCGGCACAACCGCGCCAGGCCGAACGCCGTGCGTTCTCGGCAAGCTTTCCCGCCACAAAACGATTGACACAACCGGGAAACTGCTTAGACTGGAATAGGATTCGTGATTTTGAATTGGTGATCGTAGATTGATGATTGAATGACCCGCGCCGACTAACATCATCTATCGTCATCTCCGTCATTGTGAGGGTGACTCATGGCTGCTACCGCAAAGAAGAAGAAAAAAGACAAAAGCGGCAATCCGAATGTCGTCATCATCGTCTTTCTCATCATGTTCGTACTCTCTACCATCGGGCTTGGACTCTGGGGCTATTACGCGCAGGCCGGCCTGACGGAATTTGAGCCGAAAATGCGCACGCTCGAGGCCAAGGTCAAGGTCGAGCAGAACGGCAGGGAATTCAGCACCTACCTCTTCAACTCCATCCGCACGGCGGCGGGCGACAAAATCGAAGGGCAGGAACTTGAGTTGATGAAAAACACCCACGATAAGTACGTCGCAGGCCAATTTAGCTCCGATGCCAAACATGATGGCGCGAAAAAGCTCCTGGAGGACCTGGAGGCTCGGCTCAAGATCGACGAAAACGGGGCGTTCAAATCAACGTTCGGCCAGGAACTCGCCGCTGCCCAGGCCCGGGCCAAGGACCTCGAGGCAAAACTGGAAGCGTCGGTCATCGCCAAGCAGCGCATGGAGAAAATATCCGAGAACTACACCGTGCTGCGCGATAAGTTTCAGGATGACATCAAGGATCAGATCTCCAAGTATGAAGCTGAGGCGTTCAACCGCGTAAAAGGCAATGCGGACGCATTCACAAAACTACGAAATCAATTGAAGGAAGAAAAAGACAAGCATACCGAGACATCCGACGCACTCAATGCCGTCAAGGACTTGCACGCGGACGAATTGCGGCGAATCAACAAGGAACTTGCCATCCTCAAAGCCGAACGCGATGAAGACAAGCGGCTCGGCAAAGGTGGCCCACCAGGCGGAGCGGTTGCCGGTGGCGGTGGAACCGGCGCGTTTCCCCTTATCCTCGACATCAGCGGCGGCACTTCACTTTGGGATCACAAAGTCGGCGCCATCACCCGCGTCGATTCCGAAATTCGCCAAGTCACCATCGATCGTGGCAGCGAGCACGGCGTCGTCGTCGGCCTAACCTTCAATGTCTTCGCCAACAACGCCGACCGCGCTTTCAAACTCCTCAAGGGCACCATCGAAGTCGTCAAAGTCGTCGATGAAACCACGTCCTTCGCACGCATCACTTCCCTCTACGACACTCGCGGCGAGGAAATCCCCCTGAACCTCCAATCACGCACCGTGCGCGAGCTTGATAACTTCCTCCGCGAGGGCGATCTCCTCTTCAACCTCTTTTGGGGATCGCGCGTCGCCGTCGCAGGTAATGTCAGCATCACCGGCGAACCCACCAACAGCCCGTTCGAGCAGAAACGCCAAATGGACGACTTCCTACATCTCCTTCGCCGCAACGGCATGCATGTCGACGCCTACGTCGATCCCGTCGATGGCACGATTCGCGGCAGCGTCACCGGGCGCACGCGTTATGTCATCCTCGGTACAACGACTGCGGGCAATGACAAAGATAAGGGTGCCGCGCCGAAGGTGGATGAGAAGGAAATGGAGAAGGAGCCAGCCAAGGACAAGGAAGCGCCGAATGAGCAGCTCGGCAAAGAACCGCTCGCCAACGGGGATCGCGTCGAGGTCATCAACCGCGCGATCGCTCAGATGAAGAAAGACGCCACCGACCGCGGGTTAATCATGATCTCCGCCGAGAATTTCGGACACATGGTCGGCTTCCGCAAAGCCCGCAGCGCGACGGAATTCGTCCGCTCGCGGTTCATGCCCGGTGTTCCGAATGCCGGGATCGCGAATGTGGAAGCCGGCCCGCGCCCAGGCGGCGCTGCGCCGATGAACGAGGAAAAGAAAGGCCCAGCGGACGAGAAAAATTGACGAATTAACCGCTTGCGGCTTAGCGCTCGCAAGGTGCCGCGCGAGCGCTAAGCCGCAAGCGGAAAACCATACCCATGCTTGACTTCTCCGTTACTCTCGGTCGCCTTCGTCTCGCCAACCCGATTCTTGTCGCATCGGGAACGTTTGGCTATGCGCGCGAGATGGCCGGCGCAGTCGATTTCGCCAAGCTCGGCGGGATCATTCCGAAGACGGTCACGAAGTCACCGCGCGCAGGCAACCCGCCGCCGCGCACCGTCGAAACCACGTCGGGCATGCTCAACGCCATCGGACTGGACAACGATGGCATTGACCACTTCATCGCGCATCATCTGCCTTACCTGCGCACCCTGCCAACTGCGATCATCGCCAATATCGCGGGCAAGACGGCGGACGAATTCGTGACGATGGCGGCGCAGATCGGCAGGGAGCCTGGCCTGGCGGGATTGGAGCTGAACCTGTCGTGTCCGAATGTGTCCGGCGGATTGGATTTCGCGACCGATGCCGCGATGATTCACAAGATCGTCGCTGACGTGCGTGCGGTTTGTCCGCTGCCGATCATCGCAAAACTGACGCCGAACGTGACGAACATCGTGCCGATCGCTCAAGCTGCCGCCGATGCGGGTGCCGATGCCGTGTCGCTCGTGAACACGTTTGTGGGCATCGCGATCGACTGGCGCAAGCGCAAGCCGATCCTGGGCAACATCACCGGTGGCCTGTCCGGTCCGGCAATCAAGCCGCTCGCATTGCGGTTGGTTTGGCTGGTCGCGAAAAACGTGAAAGTGCCGATCATCGGCGTCGGCGGAATCAGCACCATTGACGACGTGATGGAGTTCCTCGTCGCCGGTGCGTCCGCAGTTCAAATTGGCACGGCGAATTTCTTCGACCCGAGCGTGTCAACCCGGCTCGTCGATCAGCTGCCGGATGCGATGAAGATGCTGCACGCTCATCGCGTGGCGGATGTGGTCGGAGCGGCGCACTGATTTCCGCTTGCGGCTTAGCGCTCAGAATACGCCATGCGAGCGCTAAGCCGCAAGCGGATGGAAATCACTTCTTCTTCGCTTCACGAACCGTCCACATATACAGGAATTTCGGCCTGCTGCCGCCGGTCTCGAATTCGACGACTTGATCGGGTTCCATGTTCGGGAACGGATAATCGTGCGCGACGATGCGCGTGCCCGGTTTGAGGCGAGCCTTCAGCTGCGGTTCGAGCTTTTCCATGAATTCGGGCAGCATATAGAGCATGATGACGCTGGCTCGTTCGAGGTCTTTCACCTTCAGCGCGTCGCCTTGACGAATATCGACAAGGTCCGCTTTGACGCCGGCCTTGCGCATGGTCGCAAGGCTGTCTTTGATGCGAGCCGGGTCGATGTCCACACCGACGCCCTTGGCGCCGAACTTCTTGGCCGCGGTGACGACGATACGCCCATCGCCGCAGCCGAGATCGAAAACGATGTCGTCTTTCTTGACCTTGGCCATTTCGAGCATTTTTTCGACGACGATCTGTTCCGTCGGCACGTAGATGATTCGGCACGGAACTTTGCCGTCGTCCTGGCCGTGGGCCAGTGAAAGCGATACGCCGGCGACGATGACGATCGCGAAGGTGCGGAACATGGCTTTAGTCCTGATGGAAATGAGCACAAAACATGCGTCGATCGCGTTTTCCCGCTTGCGGCTTAGCGCTCGGATAATCCCACGCGAACGCTAAGCCGCAAGCGGAAATACGTAATTACTTCTTCTTCTCCGGCACGACCCACATGAGCACCTTGTGGTTATCGCGGCTCGAGCTTTTCACGGTGGCGGTGGCGACCGGTTCCCAGCCCTTGGTCCAGCTGTAGTCGTGCGACAGGATGCGCGTGCCCGGTTTCAGCGTCTTCTCGGCAATCGGGAACCAGAGGTCCATGAATTCCGGGAACATGTACATGACGACGACGGTCGCATCCTTGAGGTCCTTCATCGCCAGGGCGTCGCCGTGACGGGTTTCGACGAGCGGCAGCTTGACGGGGCCGAAAACGATGGCGTCGTCCTTGTTGTATTTGTCGAACATATCCATGGCTTCGCGGATGCGAACGGGGTTGGTTTCGATGCCGACGCCGCGGCTGCCGAACTTCTTGGCGGCCATGAAGCAGATGCGGTTATCGCCGCAGCCGAGATCGAAGATGACGTCGTTCTTGTTGACTTTGCCCATCTCGAACATTTTTTCGATGACTTCGTCGGCGGTGGGGACGAAGGTTGGGTTGTTGTACTTCGGGTCGTCTTTCTTGTCTTTGACTTTGCCCTTCTTGTCGCCGCCGGCGTTGATGCCGGTCGTCAGCACGACGAGCGCGACGGCGAAGAGAGAGATGGCCAGGATACGCTTCAACATTGCAGTGCTCCTCAGAGGTATGCGATTGGGATGGAGATTTCAGGGAATTATAGCGATGCGGAGAGGAATTCAAGGAGATTTGTTGGACTGATCTGTTAGCCGAACGCGCAAGCGACGGGACGCTTCACCGTCGCTTGCGCGTCCAGCCACCAGGCAAGTCTCTGCTTGCGGCTTAGCGTTCGTGTGAGATATTCAGAGCGCTAAGCCGCAAGCGGAAATGCGAAATAGGGTGAGGATCGATTACAACCCCGCGTCCTTCTTCAACGCGGCCGCCTTGTCGGTCTGTTCCCACGTGAACGCTTTCAACTCACGACCGAAGTGGCCGTGCCGCGCTGTTTCCTTGTAGATCGGGCGGCGCAGGTTGAGCGATTCGATGATGCCCTTCGGCGTCAGCAAGAAATGCTTGCGGATGAGATCAACGAGTTGGTCGTCAGTCACGCCCTTCGCCGTCGTGCCGTTGGTGTTGACCCAGATGTTGAGCGGGTCTGGGTAGCCGATGGCGTAGGACAGCTGCACTTCGCACTCATGCGCGAGGCGGGCGGCGACGATGTTCTTGGCGATGTAGCGAGCCATGTAGGCGGCGGAACGATCGACCTTGGTCGGGTCTTTGCCGCTGAAGGCGCCGCCGCCGTGACGACCACGACCGCCGTAGGTGTCGACGATGATCTTTCGGCCTGTCAAGCCGCAGTCACCGTGCGGGCCGCCCACTTCAAAGTTGCCCGTCGGGTTAATGTGGCAAGCAATCTCGCCTTCCTTCGGCTTCTTCGACGCCTTGCCTGGCATCACGAGGACAAGCTCACCCTTGATGAGGTCGGGGCGTTCGGCCTTCAACGTCGGCAGGATCAGTTTGTCGACGATGACCCTGCGGGCGTCATCGGTGAACTTGCCGTTCTTGCCGATGACGCTCGCATCGTGTTGGGTGGAGAGCACGACGGTGTGGATGCGGTTTGGCGTGCCGTCGCCGTTGTATTCGACCGTGACCTGGCTCTTGGCATCGGGCCGGAAGAATGCGACGGCACCGCTCTCGCGCAGCTTCGCATGGTTCTCGACTAAACGGTGCGCCAGATAGATCGGCAGTGGCATGAGCGACTTGGTCTCCCGACAGGCAAAGCCAAACATCATGCCCTGATCGCCCGCGCCGCCCACATCGACGCCCATCGAAATGTCCGGCGACTGCGCGTGCAGGTTGACATGGATCTGCGCGGTCTTGGCCGCAAACCCGATCGAGGGATCGGCGTAACCGATCTCGCGGATCATGTTGCGAATGATCTTGTCGACCGTTTCGCGCGACAGATCAGCCTTGGTCGTGATCTCGCCGGAGACAATCGCAAGATCGGTCGTCACCATCGTCTCGCAGGCCACTCGGCTTGTCGGGTCGGCGGTGAGACAGTGATCGAGGATGGCGTCGCTGATCTGATCCGCGACTTTGTCCGGGTGTCCCATCGACACCGATTCACTCGTGAAGAGGTAACTTTTCGTAGAAGACACGCTGCACCTTCCTGGATTGGAGTTTCGTTGACCATTAAATAGTCGATTGGAAGAATTATAGAAATTTGACGGCAAAGAAAAAGAAGCGATCCGTCACCCACGGCTAACACGCCAAAATTGATAACATCACTAGGGTTGCCGTTTGCGGCTTAGCGCTCGCATGGCACGCAACGAGCGCTAAGCCGCAAGCGGGGAATTCGGCATGCTACGTTCTTTGAAAGGAAATTCCGTGTCTGCTACTACCTCCGACCTCATCGTCAGCGTTTCGGGGATTCGCGGCATCATCGGCGCGGGGTTGTCGCCTGTCGCCGTCGCCACTTTCGCTCAGGCGCTGGGCACCTACGTTCGCGGTGAGCGGGTTGTGCTCTCGCGCGATTCGCGTCCGTCCGGCGACATGTTGCGTCACGCCGTCATCGCCGGACTCGAAGCGTGCGGCTGCGAAATCATCGACATCGGCGTCGCCCCGACGCCAACCTGCGGCCTGGCCATCCGCCGACTCGACGCTCAGGGCGGTATCCAAATCAGCGCCAGCCACAATCCCGCGCCATGGAACGGCCTCAAGCTCTTCGGCAACGACGGGGCCGTGCTCTCTCCCAACAAGGGCCGTGAAATTAAGAATATTTACGATACGAATAAATTCGTACTCGCTCCGCACGATAAGCTCGGCGACATTCGCGAATGCCACAAGGCCGAGGATTGGCACCGCGAGCGCGTGCTCGAACTTGTTGACGTGACGCGCATCCGCTCACGCAACTTCCGCGTCTTCCTCGACGCCAACGCCGGCGCCGGCGGGCCGCTCGGCAAAGCGCTGCTCGATTCGTTCCAGGCCAACCCCGTCATCGCCGGCGGCCACCCCGATGGCGACTTCGCCCATCCGCCCGAGCCGCTCGCCGAGAACTTGACGACGATACTGCCGCGCATCCCACAAGAACGCGCCGATGTCGGCTTCGTACTCGACCCGGACGCCGATCGGCTGGCGGTCATCGACGAGACGGGCCGGTATATCGGCGAAGAACTGACGCTCGCGCTCGCCCTGTTGTGTCGGCTCAAGAAAGACCCCGGCCCGATCGTCATCAACATGTCCAGTTCGCGCGTCAGCGAGGACATCGCCAAGCGCTTCGGCGTGTCATGCGTGCGATCCGCGGTCGGTGAGGCCAACGTCGTCGCCTTGATGCGCGAGAGCGGCGCAGCGATCGGCGGCGAAGGCAACGGCGGCGTCATCGACCCGCGCGTCGGCTGGGTCCGCGATCCCTATATCGGCATGGGCCTCATCCTCCAGCTCCTGGCCGAAACCAGCAAACCGCTCAGCACGATCGTCAACGAATTGCCGAGCTACACGATCATCAAGGACAAGTACACCGTCTCGCCCGACCGCCTGCCGTCGCTGTACGCCGAGCTAGAGAAACGCTGGCCCGAAGCAACGCCCAACCGCCTCGACGGCCTCCGCCTCGACTGGCCCGACCGTTGGCTGCATGTGCGTCCCAGCAACACCGAACCGATCATCCGCGTCATCGCTGAGGCCCCGAAAGCGGACGACGCGCGGGAGCTGTGCGCGGCGGTGGGGAAGATGCTGGGGTAGGGATTTGCCGTCTGCCGAGTAGCGGACGAACGACCCGTCGAAGGTGCGGCTCACGCGGTAGGACTGGGAGGGATGCCGAGATTCGGGTATGATTGCAGGGAATAACTTTCTCGGGGGATCAAACCCATGAGCATGCACATTACTTTGCCGGCGCACCTTGAAACGCGGTTACGGCAGGAAGCGGAACGGCACGGGCAAGGGCAAGAAACCGTGGCCCTGCGAGTGCTTGATGAGCACTTGCCGCCAGCGCTCGATGAGCGTCGAGCAGAGACTGTTGCACTGTTGAGGGGTTGGGCGAAGGAAGATGAATCGCTCTCAACGGTGGAGCTAGCAGCCAACCTAAAAGTATTGAAGGCGGTTGATGAAGACAGACCATCGGATCGCAAGTTATTCTTGGTCCTCGTTGGGGACCCGAAATGACGCTGACCATCGTTTTGGATACCGGTCCGCTCGGTCTGTTGACTGCCCCGCCGCGCCGACCCGAAGCTCGGGCGTGTTCGCTTTGGCTGGCGGACCTGGTGGCGGCGCGATGCCGCATTGTGATTCCTGAAATCGCCGACTACGAATTGCGCCGTGAATTGCTTCGGGCGGATAAGACTTCAAGTGTACAGCGCCTGGATGCACTCGCGCAGGCCACGGAATACGCGCCAATCACAACATCGGTCAGGCGTCGCGCTGCCGATCTCTGATCGCCACCACCAACGTCGGTCATCTGGCGAGATTTATTCCTGCGAAACAATGGCAGGCCATCGCGCCGGCACTTTGATTTCGCGGCCTACCGATTGCGGAGCCTTACATCACCTACATCGTCGAAACCGAGCGCGGTCAGGAGACGCTGACCGCCGCCGAGATGCGGAAGAAACACGGCTGGACGAACCACCCGTCGAAGGTGCAACCCGCTCCCTTGTCCATCACCATTTCCCACGGGGACTGGACGCTAAGCGAGCGGGTACGGACAATAGCTGCACCTACCTAACAAGCGAGTGTCGAGTGGCGAAGGGCGAGGGGTGACGAGCGAGACGGAGTTGCGAAAAACATTGGGCGATCTGTATCCACCACTTAGCCACTTAGCCACTAGCCACTAGCCACTAGCCACTCTTTCACGAGGTTCCTTGCTGATGAAACGCATCTTGTTCGCGACGCTGGCCTTCGCCGGCGCGCTGGCTGCCAGCCTTTCGGCGGCGCAGTATGACGACATGGATTACGGGCCGTTTATTTCGCACACGTATCAGTTGCCCAATGGCAACATCACGCTGCGCGGTATCGCGGTGCCGTTTGACGCGCCGATCGACGGCGACGTGATCCCGCCGAAGGAGCCGCCTGTCAAGGGCAAGAAACCAGCTCCCGCCACGAGTCCCGCCAAGTGCGGCATCGTCTTCGATACCGAACTCCTACGCTATTCCGGCTACTGGAACGGCGGGTTCATTACCTGGAACGGCGTCGTCTTCAACGGCAGCCACGGCGGTAATCCAAGCCCCGTCGGCAAGATCCTCGCCACCACCAACACGACCACCGGCTGGGCGAAATCGGTCAAAGAGATGGTCGATCCGCGTGACTATCCCCACAACCCGATGCCACGCGAAGTAGGCCGATATAAGGGCCTGCATCGCCACGATAAAGGCGTTGTATTCAGTTACACCGTCGGCGATTCGACCGTGCTCGACATGCCCAACGTGGAAGTACACAACAAGCAGCGGGTGTTCGTCCGCGTGTTGAATCTCTCGCCGGCAAAAGACGACCGCTTCATGCTCGTCGCCGATCTGCCGGGCAAATCGGGCAAGGCCGTTGACATCAATGCCGTGGCAACGCTGAACGATGGCAAAGACGCGATCATCGGCAATATCGTCGGCGGGCCGAAAGGCACGGAGTTCGTCCCAGGCACGCGGCTCATCGTCAAGATTCCCGCCAGCGCCGAACCTGTCCAATTGACCGTGGGCGTATGGGGCGGACCGAACGGCGACAGCGAAGCCGCCAAGATCGCGCTGCAAGGCATCACCAAACCGAGCGACCTCACCGTCCACACCAAAGGCGGCAAAGCCCGCTTCCCCGAAACCACCGTCACCCAGGGCAAGCGTGGCGACGACAAGACCGCCTACACTGTCGATACGCTGACGCCGCCATTCAATAACGCGTATAAATCATGGATGCGCATCGGCGGCCTCGACTTCTTTGCCGACGGCCGCGCTGCGGTCTCGACGTGGTCAGGCGACGTGTGGATCGTATCAGGCATCGACGACAAGCTCGAAAAGCTGACGTGGAAGCGTTACGCCGCCGGATTGTTTCACTCGCTCGGCCTGAAGATCGTCAACGATACGGTCTACGTGCTCGGGCGCGATCAGATCACCCGGCTGCATGACGTTAACAACGACGGTGAGGCCGACTTCTACGAATGCTTCAACAACGAAGCGATGATTACCACGAACTTCCACGAGTTCACGTTCGACCTGCACACCGATCCCGAAGGCAACTTCTACTTCATCAAAGGTGGGCCGGTAAGGGGCGGCGGTCGAGGCTGGGAGAAAGTCACGCCGCATCATGGCTGCGTGTTCAAAGTGTCGAAGGACGGCTCGAAGCTCGATGTCGTCGCCCGCGGCTTCCGCGCACCCAATGGCATGGGCGTCGGGCCGAACGGCGAGATCACCACCGGCGATAACGAAGGCACGTGGACCCCGACCTGCCCACTCAACTGGATCAAGCCGGGCGGCTTCTATGGCGTGCCCGACTTCGTGCCGACGAAGGAGAAACCGAAGATTCGCGACAACCCGCTTTGCTGGATGCCGCACAACGAAGTCGATAACTCCAACGGCGGCCAAGTCTGGATCACCGGCAAGGATTTCGGCCCGCTGTCCGGTCAACTCTTGCATGCGTCCTATGGCAAGTGTCGGCTGTACAGCGTGATGAAAGAGGAAGTCGCCGGTCAAATGCAAGGCGGTGTCACGCCGATCCTGCCCGCGTTCGACACCGGCATCTGTCGCATGCGCTTCCACGAAAAGCACAACGCCCTTTACGTCGCCGGCCTACGCGGTTGGCAGACGACCGCCTCGAAAGACGCCGGCTTGTATCGCGTTCGCTACACCGGCAAGAAGGCGAACCTGCCCGTCGAACTCAAAGCCAAGCAGGGCGAACTCGCCATCACCTTCAGCGATCCGCTCGACCCGAAGACCGCTAACGATGTCGAAAACTTCAACCTCGAGCAATGGAACTACCGCTGGACCGAGAACTACGGCTCGCCGCAGATCAAGGTCTCCGACCC
>CAMAUE010000014.1 GCA_945861245.1 Singulisphaera sp. GP187 | reverse complement strand
ACGAAGTTGTAGCCGAAGATACCGAAGCGTCGATAGAGTAGGATGGTGGACATGCGATCTCCTCATGGTTTGTTGTGATAACCCCATGAAATGAAAGCATGTTCACTTTTTCAACTACAGAATACGCGTTTTTCGGATGAACCCGAAATCGAAATTTGACGGAAGATCAATCGAAAATCCGTGAACGGTTACACAAAAAGATAGGCAGCATCGCCCCTGGATCGCGATGCGCGCCAATCGCAGGTTGGCGGGCGTGGAGGAGTCCATTACGGCCATTATTGGCTCCGCAAAGCAACGGTTGACCCACGTTGGACCACGCCGTTGCGTCGCCGTTCGATAAATTAGGAAGATTGGGCTTCCCCGCCCGCCACCACCGGGAATTGCTGGGTTATTACGTCTGCACCCGCCGGAATCACCTGGGGACGAAGACGGCGTGTTCGGCGCCAGGCTTCCCGGCCGATGCCCTCGAAGAAGCGGTCCTGGCGCGTGTACGTCAGATCAGTTTGCATCCTGACGTTCGCCAGAAAATCGTTGACAATGCTCTGGCCAAACTGGGAGGAGAGGCTCAGCGTATCGCGGTCGAAGTCGCATCGGTTCAGCAACGTCTGAGCCGTGTCCAGGCCGAGATCAACAATCTTCTCGGGGTCCTCAAGGAGAGCGGCGCGGCCGCGTTGACGGCGGTCGCGGACGAGTTGACCCGTTTGGAAGGGGAACAAAGGAGCCTTCGATCCGAACTGGCCGACTTGCAAGAGTTGCGGGCTCCGCTGTCGGCTGAAGAAGAACAGGCGCGAAAACTGATCGACGGTTGGCAGGGACTTCCCGAACTTCTTGAAGACGCCACGCTGGAAGAACGCCGGGTAGTCCTCCAGCACGCGATTCAAGCCCTGGAACTTCGCGCCGTCGAACAGTCGGATGGCAAGAAAGGAACGTACGCGATGGCCATCTTCCCGGAGTTTGGCATGCCGGGAAAAGCGCACTCTCCAAATGAAAACGGCCCTGTCTCCGGGGAGGCCGAAAAGGGGGCCGTGTTAACTCCGAACCCGTTGGTTCGCGAGGTGGGTGAAAAAGCTCCCCGAGTAGGACTCGAAGTACCCCCGCAAAACACTGAAGAAACGCCTGTTTCCGAAACCAGCGGCGCAGAATCCGGCGCACTTTCGGCAATCGACCCCGACCTGCAACGCCTAATTGACTCTTGGCCGACGCTTCCTGAAGCCATGCAGGCCGGAATACTGGCGATGATTGCGGCAGCGTCCAAAAAGTGAAGCTATGAACCTTCTTCTGAGCGTCGACGTTGACACAACCTCGAATTCCCTGGGTTTCAGGGTAGTTCGGTCAACAGTCAACGCCGGAGTTGATCTCGACGCCAATCGCCTCGGATGATGTGCTGGAACAAGCGTTCGACATGGTGCACACTCCAGGGCCCTGGCGAGATCATGGACGTGTTGGCGATGCGCTTGCATCAAGTGGGGTGGCAAGGTGCGACATGTCGCATCTGAAAATTAGAAAGTGCTCATTTTTTCGCTTTGGCAAGGGCACGCCGCACGGTTGCCACGCTGACTCTCAGACTCTCGGTAATGTCTCGAAGTAAACCCGCCAACCGTCGAGTCGTTAAGTGCTGCCTGCACGCCGTCCGGCACACTTGCAACGCTTACCGATTTCCACGGCTTACCATCCGGCATCGTTGCACCGGCCTTGACGACCCATACCGACGAACCGGTATGATTGCGTTCCAAGTCGTGAACGTAACCGCTAGCCCCTTGCGCTAGTGATCGCGGGGCGCGGCGCGACACGCTCGGCACGATCAGCGCCAAGCGACTACGAACGCTCGCAGATTGCCGTCGAGATAATTTCCCTCGTTGTCCGTTGACAGAACGCCTCCGAAATCCTGGGAATTCGCGGTTGTGTCAACGTCGACGCCCACAAGAATGTGCCTGTGGCGGACAAAGAAGACAAACTCTGCTACTTCCCGCGCAAAATCATGATCAAGTCCGCCAAAACCTTGCGCGCGTCGGTTGCCTCGACCACCGCTGTCAAGCGCGCACTCGATACTCTGGTCGAGCAGACCGGAGCGCCCAACGATAAGCGATAAGCCAACGTGAAGCAGCGTCAATCGCGTCAAATCTCAACACGGAGACTGGCGAGGCATCGACCAGCGCATAGAGTAGCCTGTTGAAGACGTGGGCTCTTGATTCGGGAACGTGGCCTGTCCTCGATATCATTGCTCGGACGGCAGCGATACCTCTTCGACCGCAAGGATCATGCGGGCGACTTCGATCAACTTGGCTCTCTTGTCCGTGGCTAACTTCTGCAAGCGGCGAAAAGCCTCCACCTCATCGACACTCGTTCTTTTCATCAATACGCCTGCGAGCCAAACGGCTGTTCAATTTCGAGTACCGCTTTGAGATATTTGTGCCGGCATCGCCGTGCCGCGTCGTCCGCCGGTCGCTGAGGAATTGGCGACGAATCGAGCGGCCCAACAACATCGGCCGACCACTGGGAGCAGTTCGGCGAAGCATCGGCCCCGTCGGCGATCAAGCACAGGCACCACGCGGCTGAGCCAACTTAAGAAACAACAGCGAATGGCACATCCAAGACAAGGGCGATAATCCGCGCCGGTGATCGGAATGAAGAGCAGGGGTTTGAAGCCTCGTTCGTCAAGCCAACTCGCTGCGTCGTCGGCAATGGCGAATTTCTCGGCGTGGAAGATATCCACGGAGGCGGAAAGCATCTGCTTTGCGACCTTGGAAGGACGCCCAGACCCAACACAAGCCCCGGCGTGCCTTGTCCAAGTGTCTGCGGAGGGGGAGACGACGCCAGGTGGCCGCCGCACTCGTCGCCCGACACCGATCCTTACTCCCGCTGGGTTGCACCTCGGCACCGTCAGCGAAATCCCAATTGCAAATCGCGTTTACGCATTCACAATGGCGGCGAACACAGGCCACGCGGCGTAAAAAATGCTTCGTTCGCAGTCTTCGTCGGTTACCAAACGCAAGAGATCCCGGATTTCCAACTCGTGGCGGATGAGAATATCGGCCAATGGGGTGGGTGGCGGCGACTGGATTTTGCTTGCGGACAAGAGCGCACGCACAATCCCGGATTTTTTCGCGCGGCTTAATTGGTCAGTGTCCGGAAATTCCGTCCGCGTGCCGTCTTCATGCACGGCATAGAGATGAAATTTGAGCCCCTGTTCAATAAATGTTCCGCTCTGATTGGCGATGGTTTGGCGCACAAACGCAAGGATACCGCAGGGCAATCCCAGCCCCCTGAGTTCCGGATCGGCGCGCAGGAACGCCGCTCCGGCGGGTTGTTCGGGGAACGCTGTCTTGCGCAACAGCGCCGTGATTTCGGATACGTTTGTTCCCGCTTGCAAGACCTTTTTTCCGTCCACCGCGGGGACCGGCAGGCCCGCCAAGTCGCCGCACACGAACGGGGTTTGATTGAGTTTGACCGCCGGCAAGGCTTCCGTTTTCGGCGCGTCGCCCAGCACCTCGTCCGGCAGGATAATATCCTTCAAAACATTTCCCGCGTCGCTGGCGTTGCCGTGGCGAATCAGCAAGTTCTTGAAGTCGTCCCACGTCGCGGCACCGGGATCAAGCGACTTGATCTTCTCCTGCTCGCCCTTGTAAGTACTGTCGAAGACATTCCATTGACTATAGCCCTCCTGAACCAAATTTCCGATGGCGTTTTCGGTGTCCGAATCCGCGTCGCCATTGGGCGCGTTTTGCACTACGGCGGCCAGCTTTTCGGGCGGCACGACGGACATGACGCGGCTGAAGAGCAATTCGAATTCCTCTCGAGACACATCGCCTTGCAACTGCCGGACAATGACGTGTAATTTCGCGCGTGCGATGCGATACTGATCCTCTTCGCGCGTGCCCTCGACCACGATCGTGTCCACGATAATCGGTTTGCGGGAACCGAACCGATGCACGCGCCCGACACGCTGTTCCAATTCCATCGGGTTCCATGGCACGTCGAGATGAATAAGCCTGCGCGCGCATTGCAGATTGAGCCCTTCGCCGCCCGCGCGCGACGACACCAAAAACCGCGGTCCATCCTTAAGCCAGAATTTATCGACTTCCGCCGTGCGTTCCGCGTCGGATTGGCCGCCTAGGATTTGCGCGGGCGTCTGGCCAAACGCCTTTTTCAGGAAACGCACCACGGCGCTGACCGTCTCCACCGGCTGCGCGAATAAAACGACTTTCTCGTCGCCCGCTTCCTGGATGATCTTCTTGACGAAGCCCCACTTTTCGAATGCCACTTTGGAGTCGAGAAGTTCCACGCCCTCGTTCAGCAATTTGGCCAGCCGCTTTGCGTCCGGCTTCCACGTCGGCTCCGCTTCCGCTTCCTCTTCGTCCTCGGCTTGTTCCTCGCTTCCTCCGGAATTCTCAACCACCTGCTTGCAAAGCTGGTTATAAAGTTGTTCGATATCTTGATCGTCCTTGCCGCCCCGGTAAGGCCGAAGCGCTGCGACGGCCTCATTCATCTCCTCGCGGTCAAGTTTCCAATTCAGGCGGCGGATTGCCAGACGGACAAGGAACGCCAATCCCGCGTTCAGGCTCGACGCGGCCCACTGCAACGCTTGCCCCTTTGCCCAGCCGGTCGCCCGCGTCTTGGTGTCTTTCGAGGCGGCATAATCGTACAATTCGCCCACGCCGTTGTACCACGCGCGGTACTCGTCGCCCAACGACACGGTGGTCGTTTCGCGCACATCCCGCCGTGGGAACAACAGCCGGCCTTCCCAATCCACGATCTTGTCTTTGGTCCGGTAGATGATGCGCCCGGCGAGGGCGGATTTTCCTTCACCGTCGCGCAACAGCAGTTCTAAGAGATTCATGAACCGCGTGGGGTTGCCCTGGTGCGGCGTTCCACTCAACAAAATCACACGGCCGTTCGCTCCCTTTTCTTGCTGGCGTTTGATCAGTTCACGCACCATTTGAATGCCGCGATTTCCCCCTGTACCGTCCTCGTCGAAATCCGACAGGCGATGACACTCGTCCACGATCAGCACGTCGAACGGCGGGCTTTTCACCACCTTTTCGCGGGTGCCGGGGTACACCGCCTTTTGCATGCTGGCAATGACTAATCCATCGTGTTCGAGCCGCGCGTCACCGTCTTTCGCCACGTAGAAACGTGTTTGAGTCAAACCCATTTTCTCAATGAATTCTTTGCCGACATTTCGAACCAGGCGCGCTGGCGAGAAATAAATGACGCGTAATCCCGGCTGTGTTTCGATCAGCCGCTTGACGATCATCCCCGCTTCAATGGTTTTCCCCAGCCCCACTTCGTCGGCGATCATCACCGATTGCAGATTCGGCTGCGTCAAGACGTGTTCGATCAAGCTCATTTGATGAAGCAGCGACGACGAGGGCCGCGATTCCAGCCGCCGCTGCGGATCTTCCGCGATCAGAAAGAAGACGGCGAGCCTTCCCTGGCTGCGGTGGGACATTTGCAGCCATGTGTCACCGGTGGGCAGCGCCTTAAGCAATTCGGCGGGCGACGCAACCGGCTGGGCGCGCAAATGGTCGACCATCGTGTTCATGCGTGCCGGCACGCTCGCCAGGTCCGAATAGAGCCGCAGAGGCGCTCCGGCGAGTTCATAGTAGCGGCGGCCATATCGCACGGAGTCTTCGACAACGCAGCGCGGCGATCCTTCATAGTTTGCGAGCAATGGCATGATTCCCGTCCTTTCGGATTCCGAGGCATTCAATTCAAAGGCAGCTTGGCTTCGATGGCGGCAATTTGCGCGATCATTTCACGCCGCATTTTCTGATCGTCGCGGGCCAGGATCGTCTCATGGCGTTGCACGATGGCGTCGGCAGCTTCGTCCAGCGGATCGCCCCAGTTATTTACCGCATTCAAGAATTCGTCGCGCACCGAGCGGAATTTTTTGAGCAGCAGATCTTCGGCCGGTTGGGAAACCGCGTCTACGAGTTTTTTGGTGGCAAGGTCTCGGAACATTTCGCGCATGCGGTTGCTGACGCCTTTGCCTTCGTCTTGATGGCTCTGCACAAACTCGCCGCATCGTTTTTTGACGGCGGGAGTGATAACACTCAGCAGCCGATCTTTGACTTCCTTGCGCATTTCGTCGATCGCTTCACGCCCCAGTGTCTTCATCTGCTCGACGCGTTTCTTGAGATTTGACTCCTGTAACTCGATGACTTTCGGCGCAAGTTTCACGGCAGCCTGCCTTCGCGCCCAATCGTGGACCATAGAAACGAGCTTTAGCGTGTCCTCAGCCAAGAGCGCGTTCTCCGCCCGAATTTCCTTGAGGAGATGCGTACTCCAGACCAGCGCCAGCGGTTCTTGAAAGCAGCGCAAAAAGCGGTCCGGTATGTCGATCTCGCCACCCGAAGAGGAGTTGAACCGCCCGCCTTTTCGCACAGTTGCGCGTAGCGACGACCAATGAATGTCGTCGATTTCTGTCAACAGATCCTCGATCTTGTCGCGGCATTCGTGCTTCGCTTCGCTGACCAGAAATTTCACCCGCACTTCCGCAGTTTTCAGGATAAATTGTCGAAAGGAGTTTTGGCGGTCCTCATAATCACGGCGCAGGTCTTTCATAAAACGGTCGAGTTCCGCCCGGAGCTTTTCCGATTCCTCGGCGCTGTGCAACGGTTCTTCGCAGGCACGCCGACGTTCCCCGAGTTCCTCGCGAATCGCGTCGCGGAACGCGGTAAAGCCCTGGAGGATTCGGCTCTCCCGTGTGTCGCGTTCCTTTTTCGACAACGCGGCCAGGAATTCCACCAGGCGCGGAATGCCCGTGTCGGCGATTTCCACAGTTTGCGGCAGATCGTCTTTGTCGCACGCGAGAAACCGGCCGTACTCCGGCGCGTTCACCGGATACACTTCGAGACTGTCCAGAAGATACGTCTGTGCGTCCTGAAAACCTTCGCGGATCAAATCGCTTCCCGAGCGCGTGGTAAGATTCTTGGCGAGTTCTTCCGCAGTCTGTTGCTTGACGCTCGAAATCACCAACTCGGCTTTTTTCTTATAGATTTCAGTCCTGCTACGCCGCTGTTCCGGCGGGAATGCGCGTTCGCGCTTGAATTCTTCATAGGCCGCTTCGTCGATCTTCGTCACCGCGACCGCCAGTTGGCAGCAATTGTTCGCGCGGTCGTCCGTGCCGGCCAATAGGCGGACGAGGAATCCCGTTTCGCTCAACAGTTGCACACTGGCTCCCGTGAAACCACTTTTGTCCACCACAGCCAGCACAAGCCGCGCTTCATGCTGAATGAAATTCGACGTTTCTTTTTTGTACTCGTCCCCCGCGATTCCAGTTCCCGGCAAATCCACCAAAACCAAGCCGTCTTTAAGCAGGGGCGAAGGCCACCAGACCGTGATGGTCTTAATCAAAGGAGACAGAAATCCGGCGGCATGTGCGCGCAGATCGGAGTCGAAAGCTGGGTCGTACGCCGAGCCGGTCACGTGGCGCTCGTACGGCAGGTTCTTTCGCGCGTAGCCGTCGAGGATCACCCGGATACGTTCGATTCGGCTTGCATCCTCCGCGTCGGGCACGGTCTGCGGTGCCGGCGTGGTCCCGATCGCAAGGCGCAAACAGCCCGCGAGGTACTGCGCGTCGGTGGCCTTCTGCTGGCTGCCCTTAATTAGCAAACGCGCCTGTTTCTCATAGTCGTCTTTGACTTCGGCGTGCCCGCTCGGATTGGCCGATCCGTCCGCGGCCGCGCTTGTGGCAACTGAAGCCGCTTCGAGCGCCTCTTCATTTGTTTCCATCGATGGATTCGGCCGATGGTGTTTTTCCAGCGCAAATCGGATTTGATTCAATTTGTCGCCGGAATGATATTCGACTCGGAATCCCGCGCGCTCACCGTAGCGAATTTTAGTTGCGAGGGCGGTCAATGGACCGCCATCGCCGCCCGACGGCACAAGCTGCTGAGAGCCGGCGGCGATCGCGTTAATCAGAGTGCTTTTACCAACATTCGATTGCCCCAGAAAGCACACCGTCGTTTCATCGCTCAACTCCCGCGCGAGTTTGAACGAATCCGCATACGAACGCAAAAGTCCGGCCTTGCCAGGCGAATACTTTTGTAAAAAAGGATATACCTGATCTTCAAAACAACGCAACCAGTCGTCGTGCGCCATAGTCCGACTCTCACAAAATGTTCAGGATTAGCGGGATGAAGCCACGGATAGTATACTGAACCGAATGGCACTGCCGATCGGCTGCATCGACATTAGAGCGACGGTGGGATCAGCGTCGCATCGGGCGTTCGCGGTGCGCGCTGTCAGCAACAAAAATGTCCGGCAGAACCTTTCAAATCCGCGAGCGAAAGCAGGTAACGGAGAAAATTACTGTGATCACCGTACAAGAGATTCTCTGCGCGCTGCCAGCGGGCGACTTGGCCAAACTTTCGCAGTGCGCGGGCCTGCCGGTTGCGGACGAAATCGAAATGCGGCGGGCGCTTTTCGCGTTTTTCCGCGGCGATTTGGAGCGCGTTTTTCTCGCGATCCGCAGCTCGCGCATCAGGCTCCCGGAAGCGCCGCGGACCGAGGCCTCGTCCGCATTGGCAACGCATTTGTCCTTGTATTCGACCCGATTCCATTCCGGATCCGTCGCGCGACTGGACTATGCGATTTTACATGAATACCTTAAATCCTCGCACTCCGTGGACATTGCCGCCGCGTTTTACGACGCCCGATTTCTGACCCGGCTCTTCGAGACGATTCCCGTCGGCGAACGTGCGTTAAAGCGAATTCGCCTGATGTTCAACGGCCTTGCCGGCAACCGTCTCAAGGCCCAGCTCGAAGAACTGGATGAATTCGCGCGAAACGTCCTGGCGACGCGCGCGGAAACCGTGGAAATACGCCTGCGCTTCGAAGCGGGGCTTTTTCACTCCAAGCTGTTCCTCTTTCGCGGTGCAAACGAAACCGCCTTCATCGGCTCCGCCAATGCTACCGAGGCCGCGTTCCGGATCAATGAAGAAATTCTCCTATCGCTGAACACGGGGCACGAGGCGCTGTGGGAATATTTCGATGCTGTCTGGAATAAGGCCGTTTCGTTGGAAACGCTGATGGAGAAGGAATTCGACGCGCGGACGCTCGTTCAATTCTTTCGAACGGGCGTGCTATATTTCAAACCAGTAACCGTGCTGGCTTTGAATTACCACCCTTTTCAGGAAATGCTGCGGCAGTTGAGCCCTGGCGAGCTTGCGCGCATCGCCGGAATTAGCATTCCACATGCGGAACAAGAAACGGGCATCGGCCCGTTCAATCTCTGCCTTGCAACGGGAATCAGCGGCACGATCGAAGAGGAAGAGCAGAGCCGTGTTTCGGTCAAACAGTTCGCCATCGAGACCGCGTTGGGTTATTGGGTGCCCACCGCCCATCAGCCGCGATTTGAATCCAAGCTTGATGAAGCGTCCGCGAAAAAACGGAACCGATACGACTTGATCGCCAAGAGCATTAAAAGGGCGTGGCCGGAACCGTTGACAAAATGCTATGGGCAATACCGAAGTGGCGTTCTTGAAGCGATTCGGAAAGCGAACATCAACCTTGCGCCCTGGCCCATCGCAAAAGAACCGGAGCCCGCTGAATCGCAGCGTGTCTTCGAAAGCTTCATCGACCGCATCTTGGCAAGGCTCGCGGACGAAGAGTATTTGCGGCGCATGTGCCGGCCTTTCAAACCGGCCGCAGTCCCCGAAATTTGGGACGATCCGGTTTCGAACAAAGAATTTACCGAGAGCTTCTTCGATTATTTGGAGTACGCTGCGGCAACCTCTTCCCGTGAGCCTCGCATTTCGCAAACCCTTCGCAGGCTGTGCAGATATCAGCCGAGCGATTCGGCTGTTGAAATTCGGGCGGCAGTCGAAGAGACGCTTTCGGCACGCGGATGGAAGAGTGATGATTGGGGAGCTGAAACGTAGAAACCGCAATTGAGCGCAATTACAGAGTGACGGGCGATTCCCCTGAATTGCGCGGAGCCAAGTTTCGACAGCATAGAGCGGTTCGACCGATCGAACTAACGGTCGGCCAAGAGGCTGTCACGGGTATTGTACGGCCTCAGTGTGGTCGGTTCGACCTCCCGTTCGTGGCGGTACGTGACGCCAGCAGGATGCGTAGGCAATCGGCCCGCCGCAAGAAGCTTTGCGTGTTGCTCGTCGATGTGCGGAAGGTGATTGGCACCCGCTAATGTGCTTCGGTCTGCTCGACCGAAGCAGTGAAACGCGCGCAAGCACGAGTCGATCGAGCCAACGTCAAGCCAACCGACGCATGCAAGGTTTTGATTGCCGTCGCGACGGACGCGATCATGATTTCTGCGCGGGCGGCACGGTAGCAGTTTGTCTTTCTTGTTCACCACAGGAGCATTATTCTCGGCGTCGACGTTGACATAACCTCGGATTCCCTGGGTTTCAGCGGGGTTCTGTCAACGGGCAGCACCGAACTTGCTCGGGGCCAAGGGGCGAACAAGAACTACGCATTACTTTCCGTTCGCTGGTTTGACGTCGCCGACAGACGCCCTGAGACTCCGAAGCAGTGCGTTGATCTCGTTTTGAAGCACGTCGATCTTGCCCGTTTGCTCAATTGATATTTTTGCCAGTGTCTTGATCTCTTGCCGATTCGATCCGTACCGATCGGGATACCGGCGTTCAAGCTGCCACACGCTTGCCTGCCAGACGCCACTGGCCCCAGCAGCACGAATTTCCGCAATAGCCTCGGATTCGGTAAGGGCGAGTATTTCCCGATGAGCTAGGAAAAACTCAAGATATAAATACTCCGAACGTCGGCATAAATTAGAACCTGATTCCGCCATCCTGATCGATTCAAGCCTGCCCCTTCGCACCCATTTTGCCATTGTAGAGTAATCGATACCAAGTATTGACGCTGCCGTTTTGAGGAAAAAGCAATTCGGCATTATCCGCTTGAAGTCCTCGATCAATTCAGGGGTTAATTTGCTTGGCCTAAACCGAGTCTCCACGTATTCAGGAGGCGGCGCAATCTCAAGCAGATTTTGATCTTCATTCGGCATGATGTAATATAAACATAAAATGCGGCAAATTTCAACTTTCAATCGTGGATAAAAAACATCATAATCAATGCGAAAGGAATCGCTCCCCAGGCAGCGAATGGCCCGTCGTACACTTCTTCTCCGGCGGCCGAAAGCCGCCTTGATCGACATGCTTCAATTCGGCCACGGCAGTAAAGCCGTGGAGATATATCATCCAGCCGTCACGCTCCAACGCTCGCAGGTCGCTTCAATTCGGCCACGGCAGTGAAACCGTGGAGATCCCGCTCCGGGCTTTTTCACCGAGATGACGTGATGCCGCTTCAATTCGGCCACGGCAGTGAAGCCGTGGAGATCCGGTAGAAAGAAAAACAGCTCGTCGCTGAGCAACCAAAAACACCAGAGCCAAACCCTCATTCCGTGCGTATCCTCCGGCGACGAGCTACCACGGTTTGAGGCGTTTGCTGGATCACACCAAAGCTGCCACGGGGCTAAAACCGTGTGACGTGGAAGGACAACAACATGAAATTGATTGCTCTCAATCTGATCCGCACCGATGGCGGGACGCAGATGCGGGCCGAGTTGCATAAGGACACGTACCTCGAATATCGAGATGTCTGGCTGTCGTCGCCTGGATCGTTTCCGCCTTTGGTGTTGTTTTTCGATGGTTTGGTGTATTGGCTGGCTGATGGGTTCCATCGGTTCTATGGCGCACGCGAGGCTTTGCTTGAAACTGTTCCGGCAGACGTGCGCGAAGGGACGCAGAGAGATGCCATTCTCTACGCCGTTGGTGCGAACCAATTGAACGGGCTGCGACGCACAAACCTGGATAAACGGCGGGCAGTTGAAACGCTGCTGAATGATACGGAATGGGTAGCGTGGAGTGACCACAAGGTTGCAGAACAATCTGGGGTATCGCACAACTTAGTGAGAGAAGTCCGGAATCAACTGGCATCCGATGCCAGTTCACCCGCATCTGGGCAAGCCGACAAGCCCAGAAAAGGCAAAGACGGGAAGCTGCGAAAACCGCGAAAGCCTAAGCTGGAAATGCTTTGCGAACGGTGCGCGCGGGTCGGAATAGTCAAGGATTGCGTAAGTTGCACCGAAGTGAGGAAGGCGGCGAAGAAGGCGAAAGCGAAGAAGGCGAAGAAAGAAAAGCCTGCCACTGGGCCGGAACAGTGTGACGATGGTCCGCCTGAACCAGATGAGCCTCTTGACGTGCCATGCGACGGGAACGGCGTGCCGTGGTCCGGTCATGCGTTGGTTGCTATCGAGGTCGCGCCGAAGTTCAAGGAAATGTCTAGCCAACTGTCCAAGATGGCGAAAACCATTGTTGATGATGAATCGCTCCGGCTTTACACGTTCTCGATACAGAGCGTTATCGCAGGCATTCGGACGCTTCAAGCTACGCTACTGGACGCGATCCCGTCCTATGTTTGCCCCTACTGCGATGGGACGTTGAAGACTGTTGAAGGGCCAGAGAAGGGTAAAGCGTGTGAGGTGTGCTGTCGCCAGGGATGGGTGTCGAAATCCACATGTAGCCGAAGTCCGAAGGGAGCGTCGCTTCAATTCGGCCACGGCGGTGAAGCCGTGGAGATCGCATGATTCGACTGGCCCCGTTCACGCAAGCCCTGGGCTTCAATTCGGCCACGGCGGTGAAGCCGTGGAGATGCGCCGAATTCTAGCGTGAGCGTGCCCGCGTTGTCGTGCTTCAATTCGGCCACGGCGGTGAAGCCGTGGAGATCAGGCGTGAGCAGGATCGGCTCGCGGAACAACTTGCGGCTTCAATTCGGCCACGGCGGTGAAGCCGTGGAGATTCAGTGCCATATCAAGCAGGTCGATGCGCTCGAGCGTGCTTCAATTCGGCCACGGCGGTGAAGCCGTGGAGATGCGATTTCACCATGCCGCCATTCCGGTTGCCAAAATCCGCTTCAATTCGGCCACGGCGGTGAAGCCGTGGAGATCGGATCAAAGGCGTGAGCCTTGAGCGCCCATTGCCCAGCTTCAATTCGGCCACGGCGGTGAAGCCGTGGAGATCTCCATTGCAAGCGTCGTCGTGAAATTCGACAGCCTCGCTTCAATTCGGCCACGGCGGTGAAGCCGTGGAGATGGCGTAAGCCGGAGGCTGCCCTGAGCCGTATCCCGTGCTTCAATTCGGCCACGGCGGTGAAGCCGTGGAGATCCACAAGCAAGCCGATGGGAAGCCGTTCATCGTCGGGCTTCAATTCGGCCACGGCGGTGAAGCCGTGGAGATCCGGCGCGACGCAAAAGAAGGTAACGCGGTTTCTCTCAGCTTCAATTCGGCCACGGCGGTGAAGCCGTGGAGATTGCGTCGAAATAATCATTCCGACACTCGACATTACAATGCTTCAATTCGGCCACGGCGGTGAAGCCGTGGAGATATGGTCGCAACCCCGTCCGCCAAATCCACGGTATCAATCGCTTCAATTCGGCCACGGCGGTGAAGCCGTGGAGATAAACCTACCGGATATTTTGCAAGCCAAGTCGCTAAGCGCTTCAATTCGGCCACGGCGGTGAAGCCGTGGAGATTTAAAAGCTTTTTTCTACGGGGAAATTTACGATGAAGCTTCAATTCGGCCACGGCGGTGAAGCCGTGGAGATTTCAATTCCGCTTGCGGTGTATATCTTTCTCGCCTAGCTTCAATTCGGCCACGGCGGTGAAGCCGTGGAGATGAATTGTCGAGCAAGATAGCCGCCTACCTTGGCGAAAGCTTCAATTCGGCCACGGCGGTGAAGCCGTGGAGATCGCGGCTGGCGAAATTGTAGCGGTTCCTTCGCTTGGCGCTTCAATTCGGCCACGGCGGTGAAGCCGTGGAGATAATGAGTGGCTTGATTTAGTCTTAATGACTTATGATGCTTCAATTCGGCCACGGCGGTGAAGCCGTGGAGATAACGCAAAAAGTAAGGAAAGGGGGACTACGTGGCTGCTTCAATTCGGCCACGGCGGTGAAGCCGTGGAGATTTCATCGGCGTGAAGGTCAACGGCGCAAAAAAGAAAGCTTCAATTCGGCCACGGCGGTGAAGCCGTGGAGATCTCATGGTCATCATCTCCGCGAGAAAGAACGTATTCGCTTCAATTCGGCCACGGCGGTGAAGCCGTGGAGATGCCGTATTACCGCTGCTGGTTGCGGCATCGACCATGAATGCTTCAATTCGGCCACGGCGGTGAAGCCGTGGAGATATAGCCTAGGTACTCGCGAGCGTTTGCTTTTTTGGCTTCAATTCGGCCACGGCGGTGAAGCCGTGGAGATGCTTGACGATGCCCTGATATGCGACGTGGTGATTAAAGCTTCAATTCGGCCACGGCGGTGAAGCCGTGGAGATTTTTCATCATCGCTGATTTGCCGAAAGAACGTCGCGCTTCAATTCGGCCACGGCGGTGAAGCCGTGGAGATTGGCTCACAATGCAGCCGTAGGCGATTCATCTAAGTCGCTTCAATTCGGCCACGGCGGTGAAGCCGTGGAGATTCGACGAGGTGACACCGACACGATGAAACAACCAATGCTTCAATTCGGCCACGGCGGTGAAGCCGTGGAGATTCGTCAACTCTTGGCTGGAAACGTCGCGAGTTAGATGCTTCAATTCGGCCACGGCGGTGAAGCCGTGGAGATACTCCGAGAGTTCCGCCGGACGACGGGGACAATCGGAGCTTCAATTCGGCCACGGCGGTGAAGCCGTGGAGATCAATTTAGGCCCTGAGGTAATTAGAATTTTTTGCCCACGCTTCAATTCGGCCACGGCGGTGAAGCCGTGGAGATCGTCTGGGAATGGTAGTTCAGTAGTTGTACACCACTGCTTCAATTCGGCCACGGCGGTGAAGCCGTGGAGATGATTCTGACACTTTGCGATGCGATTGTAGCCGAGATGCTTCAATTCGGCCACGGCGGTGAAGCCGTGGAGATGCTGCTTGCCGCCGCGGGCCGTCTTAGACCACTCGAGCTTCAATTCGGCCACGGCGGTGAAGCCGTGGAGATAACTCCATACGATATTATCGATACCTGCCTCTTGGCGCTTCAATTCGGCCACGGCGGTGAAGCCGTGGAGATGAGTCTATGTTGTCGGCGGCAAGATCACTCACCTACATTGCTTCAATTCGGCCACGGCGGTGAAGCCGTGGAGATCCCGCGAGCGTTACGGGCGAGTCCAACGCCTGCGCAGCTTCAATTCGGCCACGGCGGTGAAGCCGTGGAGATCCGCCTCATGGCTCGGCAGAGAGGCGTGGTGATGCAATGCTTCAATTCGGCCACGGCGGTGAAGCCGTGGAGATTCGATCATGATACGCAGTTTGCTTTTTTCGGAGAAGCTTCAATTCGGCCACGGCGGTGAAGCCGTGGAGATAACACCCGATACGGGTCAGACATGAACTCAGAGAGGGCTTCAATTCGGCCACGGCGGTGAAGCCGTGGAGATCTCACTAAAAAAGGGATGAAATCATGGCATTCGACTAGCTTCAATTCGGCCACGGCGGTGAAGCCGTGGAGATGCCGAGGCCGTTGATGCCATGCCAAAAAAGGATGCTGCTTCAATTCGGCCACGGCGGTGAAGCCGTGGAGATTTTGATCGAGATTCACGAACGCCGGTTGACCGCCACGGCTTCAATTCGGCCACGGCGGTGAAGCCGTGGAGATCAGGCACGGGCGCTCTATCCAGTGTCGCAAAAACCGCTTCAATTCGGCCACGGCGGTGAAGCCGTGGAGATGACCCAGTTGATGTACTTACCGGGGATGCAGGGAGCGCTTCAATTCGGCCACGGCGGTGAAGCCGTGGAGATGCCGTGCGCGACAATATCCCCGTCGAGTTCGACCAAGGCTTCAATTCGGCCACGGCGGTGAAGCCGTGGAGATACCGCGTTCTCAAATCGTGCAACTACCTCGATATAGCTTCAATTCGGCCACGGCGGTGAAGCCGTGGAGATTCGTTCCATATGCCTTGAAACCCTTTCAACCCGATTTGCTTCAATTCGGCCACGGCGGTGAAGCCGTGGAGATAACGACGAAATGAAAGGATGACCGAAATGGACGCATACGCTTCAATTCGGCCACGGCGGTGAAGCCGTGGAGATGATTCGTCGCGGGGTCCGAGTGGGCAGACCTCACGAAGCTTCAATTCGGCCACGGCGGTGAAGCCGTGGAGATGCGGGTGTGCGGGGTTCCTCCCGTTTACCACTAGTCTCGCTTCAATTCGGCCACGGCGGTGAAGCCGTGGAGATGCGAATAGAGCAACCTCGACAGGCGGGGTGCTGAGTTGGATTAGCTTCAATTCGGCCACGGCGGTGAAGCCGTGGAGATGTGTCTGGCCGCAGCGACGCGGACGCAAAAGCTGCCGCTTCAATTCGGCCACGGCGGTGAAGCCGTGGAGATCAATCGCACCGACGACAGGCCGCTTTTCCATGCGAATGCTTCAATTCGGCCACGGCGGTGAAGCCGTGGAGATGACCGCCACGGTTAGGGTAGGGGGGGGGGAGGTTAAAGCTTCAATTCGGCCACGGCGGTGAAGCCGTGGAGATCCGTGCCAGCCCCCGTCGCCAGCAGTGTTCCACCGCTGCTTCAATTCGGCCACGGCGGTGAAGCCGTGGAGATGCGTAGCTTGCTCCGCTGTAACACCAAAGTAGACGGCGCTTCAATTCGGCCACGGCGGTGAAGCCGTGGAGATGAAGCACGGCTTGCCTGGGAGACGATCAAATCCGGTGCTTCAATTCGGCCACGGCGGTGAAGCCGTGGAGATTGTCGGATCAATCGCCGCTTGTCGTCGAGCAACCGAGCTTCAATTCGGCCACGGCGGTGAAGCCGTGGAGATAGCCCGCGCCACCAATTCCCCGATCGCCGAACGCAAAGCTTCAATTCGGCCACGGCGGTGAAGCCGTGGAGATTGCCCGCGAGCAATCCGCTGACCTCAAGACCGCCGAGCTTCAATTCGGCCACGGCGGTGAAGCCGTGGAGATATCCCGTATTGCGAGCCATTAGAGCGTCTCAAAAAGTGCTTCAATTCGGCCACGGCGGTGAAGCCGTGGAGATGGGCCTGGATACTTCAGCGTGCGAGGGAAAAGAGTCAGCTTCAATTCGGCCACGGCGGTGAAGCCGTGGAGATCCTTTTTTCAAAACGCTACGAGAAAAACGAGAGCAGAGCTTCAATTCGGCCACGGCGGTGAAGCCGTGGAGATCTGCCGGTTGATTGTGCGGCCCAAAGCCGCCGCCGGAGCTTCAATTCGGCCACGGCGGTGAAGCCGTGGAGATGTATCATATTTGATCCTAAGTTCAATTGATGATGGGGTGCTTCAATTCGGCCACGGCGGTGAAGCCGTGGAGATGCGAGATTTGATGAACAGGAAGAGCAGAAGTCTAGCCTGGCTTCAATTCGGCCACGGCGGTGAAGCCGTGGAGATAGCAATTGGCGTCAACGGGAACAGCGTCGAAGGCGTCGCTTCAATTCGGCCACGGCGGTGAAGCCGTGGAGATTGGCACGCAAGGGTAGCAATGCCTGCCATTGGGCTGGCTTCAATTCGGCCACGGCGGTGAAGCCGTGGAGATCGCGAATTTTGCAACGCTTGGAATCATTTAACGGAGGCTTCAATTCGGCCACGGCGGTGAAGCCGTGGAGATTGATCGACATCGGCACGCACGAAGAAATTAACGGATTGCTTCAATTCGGCCACGGCGGTGAAGCCGTGGAGATACGCTAATTTTTGAGGATGGCAGCACGTTGACGCAATGCTTCAATTCGGCCACGGCGGTGAAGCCGTGGAGATAAATGTGGTTGAATTTCCAAAAGGTGAACCAGTGATTGCTTCAATTCGGCCACGGCGGTGAAGCCGTGGAGATGCTCGCGTCCTATCTTGCGGCGGAGATTAGGGTTGCGAGCACATTTGCGAACGCCTCTCTTTCTTCTTAGAAAACCACTACCCATTTTCAATACCCTCTCCTTAACCCAAGTTTTCAAAGAGCTTTACGTCCGCGAGCGAGGGCGGACATTTCGACAGCACCGGGCCGCTCGCCAGCGGAATATCACGATCAAATGATCAGTATCCCATTGTGCGTCGCCGGGTCCTCCAGCGATTTTCCCCACGATTCCAACGCGGTCCGCCCCCGCCCGTCATCGGGGCCGAGATCGATCAGCAGAACGCGGTCGGTCTTGTGGTTGATCAATCCCCACAATTCCGTGCGTAGCCGCATCCGTTCGCTGGGCGTCAATGCGCAGCGGAACAAGGAGTATTGTAAGGCCTCGCCGTAGCCTTTCAATTTGTTAAAGATTTTGGTTCGGCTTTTGTCTTCCGTGATGTCATAGGCAACCAAAAAGATCGAACGCATCGGTTCACCTCGTCTTGAATGCGGGATACGCCGGCAGCTCACCCAGGAGCACCCGGCCCAGCAGTCTCGCTTGCACCATTACCACGCGACGATACGAGATCGTGTATCCGAAGATGGGATGGGTTACCTCCGAAAGAAGTCGTCGTTCCCAGGCGGCGATGATCGCCTTCTTGCCCGGCGGCTTCAGCGCGACAGCCCCGGCACGGCAAACGAAGTCATCGGGTTTCAACTCGCCGGTATTGAAGAGCGATAATGCCGTGGAATCCGCCAACAGTGGCCGAAACTCCTCGGCAAGGTCCAGCGCGAGGGCGGGCCGACCGTAGCGAGGCTGATGCAGGAAGCCGAGATACGGATCCAGCCCGCAAGCGAGCGCTGCGACGGTGACTTCGCGCGCCAGCATCGCATACAAGAACGACAATGTTGCGTTCACGGGATCGGTCGGTGGTCGGCGGTTGCGGCCTTCAAAGCGGAAGCCGCGTTCTTCCTTGAGCAGCTTCGCAAAGCCCGCGAAGTAGCGTTTGGCAGCCATGCCTTCGATGCCCATCAGCGACGGGATATTGTCCGCTCGCTCGGCTTCCTTCGCGGATTGGTTGAGCGAATCGAGCAGGCCGTCGCTGTCGCCTTCTGCGTTACGCCTTAACAGCGTGCGGCAACGACATCGTGACTGATCGAAATCCCTAGTTCAGGAGCGTCGCCTTCTGCGTTACGCCTTAACAGCGTGCGGCAATTGCGAATCTTGCCCGCGACGAATTGCTGAGCGAGTGCGAGCGCCTTCGCGGGATCATCCGCGATGCGATGCTGGCGAATGCGCAGTTCAATATTCTTGTGCGGCAAACTATGGGCGATGCCGCGAAACCAGCCGCCGGTGGAGAAGTAGCAAACGGGAATGTCGCGATCGAATAGCTCGCTCATCATTTGCGTGCTGACTTGCACGGGACCATAGAGGCAGACCTGCGAGATGTCCTTGAGCCTGGCCTCGGCGATCTTTTCGGTCTTCAGTTCGACGATGATGCGATCGGCCCGCTTGCCGAGCCGAGCGCCGGGTTCGACGATGTGCAACGGGATCTTTTCCGTCCGGGGTGCGAGCAACTGACGCGGCTCCCGGACGGCCTTGGCCAACTCCGGATCGGCGGCGAGCGTTTCTTGCAACAACAGATGCGTCTCGTCCGGCAAGCAGATGCCAACCAGCGAACAACGCGGACACTTCGGGCTATCGACCAAAGGCAACGGCATGCGCCCGCTCGACGCCATCGCCCGGCAGCCGGCGATCAGGTCCTGCGTGCGCATGACGAGCGTTTCGTCGAACTCCACACGCACCCGGCGGCGCGACGCTGCGTACCAGATGACGCCTTCGTTGCAAGTGAAGCCAGCCTCGCGCAACAGCAACGCCTGAGCGCACACCTGCACGCGCTCGGGTTCCCAGGCGCCTTCGGGAATGTCCGGTGCATGGCCCTTCTTGTAATCGACGGGCGTGGCGACATCGCCTTCGACTTCGAGAATGTCAACGATGGCGACCAGGCCGAGCGTCGCGCTTTCGAGCCGAACTGAGCGCGCGTGCAGCTTCTCTTCCTCGGCCCCTTCCGCATCGGGCGTCGCAATCGGCTGATGATCGGGCCGATCGGCATTGCGATGGACGAACTCGCCATCGAGCGTATCAGGATTGTCGGCCCATTCGCCCTGCACCCATTCGAGATAGGCCAAACGCGGGCAATAGGTAAATTCATTTAGCATCCGAGCCGGCACTGGCTCGAATGTTTCTTCCGTTTCAAACATGGCGATAACTCCGAGAGATGATGTGAATGCAAGCCCCCCTCAATCCTCCGCCGCAAACAGGCCGAATCCACGATAACGGCCCGCCCCCACCGCCAACGGCCCCGGCACCGGATGCGGAAAGCGGACGCGCACATGATACATCCGCCCGTTCATATGATCCGGCTTTGCATAGCGATGCGCGAGATCAACGCCGGCGCGGAAGCCGACGGCGCGCCAGTCGAGTTCCTCGATAGCCGCCACCAACTCCGGCGCGAGACCCGCCTGAACGAATGCCTTACGCAAAATCGACTCCGCTTTGCGTGCATCGCGGTCGTCGTGCCCCGGCCAAACGACAGGCGTAACCGTGGACCACGTCCGTGCGGGCTGGGTGTAGCGATTGAGCACCCAGTCTTTCGTTGGCAACAGGTTGAGCATTCCCACGATCTCGCCATCGAGATTGACGAGATCCTGGCCGGGCAGTCGACGCCGAATCCAATCGATGCGATTCTGGAATCCAGGCGGCGCGGCGATGAGCACGCGCCGAATCGCACCGACGTGATTGCCGAGATCGCCTCGCCGTTCGATGCTCGGAATCGGCAAGTACATGAACCGTTCGTTAGCAAGCTCACCTTTGAGTTGCTTGCCTGGCCCATCATGGCCATGCACGAATCCTTCGGTGCTGCCAAACGGCCAGCCATCGCAAACGTTGCCGGTTGCATGCCGACTCCAACCGGCAACGTCACGGCATCGGCGGGCCGTATCGAACGCGCGATTGCTGCTGGCATCGGGTTTGAGGATGCTGAAGGCAACGAACGGCCTCGCCGCCGGTTCGGTCGCGCGGCGATAATGCACGACATCAAACACCGCGAGCGGCGGCACGGGTTTGAAGCGATCGCTAGAAAGCCGATTGAGAAACGCCTGATGCTTCGTCATGAGCGCATCAAGCGTCCCCACCTTCGGCACGCGCAACGCCGTCCCGCCGCCATCAGGAGTAGGCCGCCAAACCTCGCCATCGAGTTTGGCAACCTCGTCCGCGGAGAGCAGTGAAGCATCCCCTGCGACCATGTCGATGCCCCACCCAAGATGCGTGATGGAGCGAGCCGCGTGTCGCAAAACGTCGAAGTGCGGACACGGGCCGTCGAGAGCGTAGACGTAGTGAACCGTGTCGCCGGAGAGATGGGTGGGGCGGACAACCTTTTCGGAGCGTTTGACCTGCTTTGTGACATCACCACGCGACCAGGCCGGAACGACCAGATCAGCGGTGTTGTCAGGGACGTAGAATTGGCATTTCACCTTTGACGCCACGCCGGTTGCTGCAATGACCGTCGGAGATGAATGTTGCTCAAGCCATCGAAGAGCAGGCACGGCGTACTCAAGCTGCGCTCGCTCGTTCCATCGGCCGGCTGAAGCCGCGACGAGTGCTTGAAATATCCTGTGCGGCGACGGCGGCCATTCTGGTTCACCGCCGTCGGCCCGACCGTGGGTGAGCGACCTTTTCGGTTCGCCATCGTCTCCGCCGCTGGCGAGAGATTGAAGATAGCGAACGGAAATATGGAGGAACGAGTTCATTCCTGCACCTCCGTGCGCTGCGCCGCGACTTCTGCGACCTTGCCTTTGCCCTTTGCCTTCTTCGCTTGCTTGCCATCGACATCTGCTTTCACGTCATTTTTCGCTCGAACGGTGTCGAATGGCACCGTCTTGCTTTCCCCAACGATGAATGCTTCTGCCGCTTCGGTCGCAAATGCGAGAGCCATTTGTGGCGTCACGGTGCACGGCTTGCGATTCCCATTCGGATGAACCTCCACGAACTCTCGCTTACCATCTGGATTCATTACCAACATGCATCCTTGTCTCAGATAACCCGATGGGCTGTGCGTGAACGCCACCAACGATAGGCCGAGAATGTAACGCCGTAGCGTCAGAGTTTTTGCCTCATCCTTTCCGGCATGCAACAGACGAAGCGCGGCCAATCCGAGTGTTGCTGTGCGAACGATGCCACTGTCGGCAATCACTCCGCCATGTGACCCGGTCGCGGGAACGTGGACAAATCCGCGTTTTGCGAGGGGATTCTTTGAATCTCCTTCCGCTTTCGCCTTATCCTCCTCGCTGAATACGTCGAGGGCAGCGTAATCCAATGGTGGGTTGAACTGCGCGGAGCGAGAGAGTTTCCGGACATCGAAGGCGCGAATCGTGGAGGCAACCAGGCGAGGCAGCTTTGCCTGCGTGTCTCGGGAGTCCCACACGCCAAACACGAGTGAGGTCGGGGCAATTTTTGCCAACAGCGTCGCGTCGCCGTTCTGAACGGCCTTGAATGCCGCTTGCAATTCCGCTTGCAACGACGAGCATCGGACGAGCGCATCTCCAGCGCGATGAGCGGCCTCAAGTATGCTTACTTCCTTGTTGCCCGCAGTTACGGCGATCTGTGGTACGAGATGTTTGAAGTTCTCTTCCTTGAACAACGGCTCGATGCGATTTGCTTGTGCTCCGACGCTGTCGATGAGCGCGACATTCTTGCTGTGAGGAAATAGTTCGACGGTTGGCTTGAGCTTCCCGTCCTTGATTCTGGCGGCGAGGCCAGGGCCGACATCTTTGTCGTCCGGAAAGACATCAATGTTGTAACCGCCAGCGAAGCCATCCCCTTCAGCGAAGGTCGCGGGGAATAGTACGCCATCCAAGCCCTCCACGGGCATTAGCGGTTCGCGAATAACGAGAGCCGCGGGGCCATCGTAGGTAAGGTAGTGGTCGAATTTCGTCAAGTTACTCATTGGTCACCTCGTTGGTTAAGGGGAATTGCGGAACGAAAAGCTTTGTGTTTTTTTTGTCCGGTGCGATACCAGTTTTCAAAGCGAAATCCTCGCTGACGGGGCACTTCCAGTCGTCCGGTAGTGGCTGCAAGCAATAGATTCGTAGGCAAGGCCATTGGCCAGGTGAAGTAGTCGTAAATGCGGGGCCTCGATGTTGGCAATGCGCGGGCGATCTGTATTCCAACCAAACACAGAAACTCAACGGCTGGGAATGCAGTTGTTGTGACGCCCAGGTCATTGGGAGAAAAACCGACATCGCGCGCGTGTGCGTTCGGAGCTCGGCGGGCATCGAAGTAGTAGGGTTCGACCTTTTTGTCAGTGTCCTGTGGGTCGTATGCAATCACGCCAACGTCAAAGAGGCTTGGAGAGCGAAATCGGTCGTCTTTCATTGCATGCTGCATCGCCAAGGCGATTCGCGTGCTTTCCATCGTTCCAGCCCAAACCTTGAGTTCCTTGCCGTTGAGTTTCCGGTCCGCGTGACTTTCGTCGTGCCACCAATCGAGCCGAAGGATTCGAAACGGCGATGCAATCTGGATAGGCGAGCCCGTATCGTCCTCTGCGTCAAGCTGAACGATGTCGGCGGTAGTGATGGCGTGAATAAGTTCACCGAGCGTCCCCCCACCCGCCACGCAGAACGCGCCATCTTCGAACCACCCTTCGGCTCCGGGCCAGAGGCGGTCCGCTAGCTCCAGCAAGCCGCAGCAGGCGAAGAATTGGCCGGGGTTGGTTACGTCCACGTTGATGCGGATCGTTGGTTCTGGATTGTTCATTGTTCGTCCTCCAGGTATTGCGATGGTTTGCTGCTTGCCGCCCAATCAGCGGCGCGAAGTATTGATTCCAAGTATGCCAATCCCCATCGGCCATACTTGCGCTGCAACTGGGCGAATCGGCGAGGCACGCACGTTGCCAATGCACTTACGTCTTGATGGGGCCGTTCGGGATCGAATGCGTCGTCTTCCGGGAAATGCGGCCGGGCTCGTCCATGGTGTGCAGCGATCAGGTGCAGGACCAGTTCCTTCATCTCCGCGTTCAAGTTCTGAACCTCGGCTTCAAGTTGCACATCAAGCAATGACCCGAACTCATGGCGATAATTTTCCGTGAGCCGGTTGCTGCGTCGACCTGATTTCGCGAGTACGATCCTGGGATAATTACTGTTTCCAAGCACGTTCTGAAAGCACTTCCGTCTCTTGCCATGATCGTGAAACATCGCGGCGACGATAATTGCGTTTTTCAATTCGCTACTTAAAGGCAAGTTTGCAACGATTGCTTTTGCTTCTCGCACAACATCCGCGACATGAACATCCCATGCCACGGGCAGCTTGCTGGTTTTCCCGCCTTCGCTGAATGCGGTGAACCAATACCAGTAGTCGGCTTCCTCTTCGTTTTCACCCGCGTTCGGCAGCGGCACGCTCTTGACAAGACGCATGTTGTCAGCCTTTGGATCGTTGGGATCGTCTACTCGAACGCGAGCCTCTGTATCGGCCACGTCGTCTGCATTCGGAGCGTTACCCTTGAGCATGCCGAGTTCCAAACCGCCAACGGACGGCGGCAGGAGAATCGTGCATTCATCGGAATCAACCAGATAGACAGCCTTGCCGTCCTTTTTGGTTTTCTCGGCAAGGTCACTTAGCCTCTTGATGCTTACCGCACCCGTTTCGTTGTCCACAATCCACACAGGCGATTCTGGAAATCGGCCTGCCAGAATATCGATTTCGCCGCGAACGCGGCGAGAGTTGTCCTTCAAGGTTTCGTGAGGTTGCAAGGGATAATCGTCGATCAATTCAGCAGCCAATTTCGCCAAGGCGCGTCGGTCGTCCATTTCTCGCTCGGCGCGTTCGACATCGGTTCGGTAGCGCGGTTGTAACCGCTCTACTTCCCATCGCCACGCCACGTGCGTTTCCGGCGGTTGCCAATCGGTCGGCAAGCCGTGCAGATACGGTTCCACCGGCGGGCGGCCGGGGAGTTTGTCCTTGATCGTCGTCAGTGCCCAGGCGTCGAACAGGATGTCGGAGGTCGGCAGGATCGTCGGCGCGGGGGCGAAAGCGGGGAGCAGCTTTTGTTCGATGGCTTCCTTTCGCTGGTCCGTGGTCAATTCACCTTCTTGACCGTCGTGGAGGATTCGCTCGACCAAATCACTCATCGCGGCCGGGCAAGCGTCGAACTTTCCGTCGGGGAGTTTTCGCAGTTGTTGCAAAAGTTGAAGCGTCCTTTCCCGCGCGGCCTCGAAGGGCTTTTCCTTCGTCTCGATCGTTGTCGGATGCACGAGATCGATGACCGCGTTGCCGAATCCGTAACGATTTACGCGGCCAAATCTCTGGGCCATGCTGTCAAGCGTCGAGAGATCGCAGATGAGATGGTCGGCGGAGATATCAACGCCTACCTCGCCGGCGCTGGTACAAATCATGAAGACGGTGCCCGGTTGGCGTGGTGCGGGCGAATCCTGCTTGAAATGCGCGAATACGCCATTCTCTCTTGCCATCTTGTCGCGTTCCAATCCGCGCATCGTGCCCGTCAGCGTAAGGATGTTCGATTCAGGAATTTTCGCGGCCGTCAGTCCTTTCACAACGCCGGTCACGTTTTCAATGGTGCGGACAAAGACGAGTATGGCGAGTTCCTTTTCGGACGCCTTGTAGCGTTCCGCAAGGGAGACGATTGTCTTGGCGAGTTGCTGCTTCTCGTCGGCGATTGGGTGCAACACAAGAGCTTTTTTAGAATGCGTCCGCAGCCAAACAAAATGGATAGGTTCAGTCGGTTTCGATGGCAATTCTTTGGGCGGCATTTTTTCCTCAGGGGTAAGCTCGAACGGTTTCTGGTTGCCGCGCGATGTCGCTGAGAGTTCCATGACGCGTAAGCGAGGAATGGCGAAGGTCGTTGATCTCTCTTTGTCTCGTTGTTCGATTTCGATGTCTTCGATGAGTTTCTGAAACGCCGGTTCGAGGTGGGCTTCGTCGTGGACGAGTAGGACGTCCTGGCCGAGGAAGCCGGCGTGGAGGGGTTTGCCCTTGAAGCCGACGCCGTAGCCGCTGAAGAGCAGGCGGGAGCCTATCATATCGACGGTTCCGCAAATAATGGCTGGCCGCGACGGATCGGCAGACCATTCGCGATTGTCGGCGAATTGGCCTCGCAGGGTACTGATGGCGAGTGGTGACGGGCTGTAGGCATTCAACGGGTCCTGAAGCCTCTTTCGCAATTCCCAAAGCACGGCTGGCGGCGGCCCGAATTCACCAATCAGGCGGGCGCGAATATTTGTGACTTCATCCGTCGTCTGGTCCACAACCGTTCGCCTATTTACGACGTACACAAGCCGGCGCGGCATCTTGTGCGGGTGCGTCGCCAGTGCGATCAACCAAATCGCGATGACGCTGGTTTTGCCAAGGCCCGTCGGCAGATTGCACGATTTCGGAATATTGTCCGGTCCGTCGGCGATGAATCGCTGGTACAACGCGATCTGCCAGGGGAACGGTGGGTTGCCGGTGAGGGCGTGGAATGCGGACTCAAAGGTCATGGTACTATCGGGCATTTTGGGTCCTCCTTTTCATTGTTCGGTGAAGTACGTTCGTAAACTGCGAGCATTGCCCGAATTTCCGATTCCACCTCCGCACGCAAATCGGGCGGTTCCAGCACTTCGCAGTTGGGGCCGAAGCTCAGGGCCAGGCGTTTGACTTCTAGCGTGTGGTTGATGCGGAAGCGGATGAGGAGGGAGCCGTCGGGTTGGGGTTCCGTTTTCTGGCTGGGGTGCCAGGTGCGGTTTTGCACGAAGCGGGCGATGGCGGGCGAGAAGCGTAGCGTGACCGTTTGCGTCGGGCCGGTGCCTCGCATGTGGCGGAAGCCGTCGTCGAGGTAGCTGGTCAGGTCGAAGTCGGCGGGGCGAGTGAAGGTTTCCTGGGTGCGGGCCAATTCGCGGATGCGTGCGGGGTGGAACGTGCGGGTGTCTTCGCGGAGATGACAGTAGGCGACCAGGTAGCATTCGCCGTCAACAAAGTACAAGCCGTATGGATCGATGCGGCGCCGTTGGGTCAGATCGCGGGATGCGGTGTAGTAGAGCATTTCGAGAGAGACGCAATCGCGCACGCAATCGAGCAGCGTCTGCATGATGGCTGCGTCGATCGGTTCGGCGGCGGCGGGGCGTGCGGCGTAGCTGTGCGGGAGATCGTTGAGATCGATGGCGACGGTGCTGGGCAGGAACTCCGCCAATCGGGTGCAGAGCCGCGCGAGGTGTTCGCCGAGCTTGGTGCCGTGATATTGGCGTAAGAGTTGACTGCCGAGGAAGACGCCGAGCAGTTCGCCTTCGCTGACGGCAATGGCGGGGAACTGGTAGTCGGCACGGGTGTAGTAGAAACCGCGACGATTGGAATCGTAGGCGAGGGGAGCACCGAGGGTCTTTTTCAAGTAGGCGATGTCGCGGCGGATCGTCTTCTCGCAGAAGTCGAGCGATTCGGCGAGAGAGGGAACGTTGGGGAAGCGTTTGGCCTTCACCTCGTGATGAATGCCCAACAAACGGGGAATGAGCGAACGGCTATTGGCCGGCATGGCGATACACCACCGGAAGATAATTAGGGACGGTCCGGCAATACAGGTGTAATAGTACGGGGGCAGGGTGGACAAGGACTGTCGATGTCTATTTGTTTAGTACGCAGATGCTGCGATTGAAACTGCTCGAAAGGCTGTATTCGTAGTGCATTGTGGCTGGTTGGATTATTTTCGATGAAATAAATGCGTGGGGGGTTCGCTGAAGCACTGCGTCAGCTGCACAAGTCGAATATGGTGCTTCAACCGAGTATTCGTGCAAAATGGTCATATTGCAATCACTTATGCAGCGGCTGCCATTCCCGTGTTGTATGTTGAGGGGATCCGTTGAATGTTTCAACGCGCCATCCGTTTAGAGTAATATTTCCTCATGAGCGAGAAAAAATTCAAGCATTTAACGCGAGGCTGGGCCTTCGACGAATCAATTTTCGGGGCGTGGTTTGGAGGGATTGAAATGTGAATTATACTTTTCAAGCGATGTACACTTCAACGTGATTTCAATCAGTCAATCAATCAAGTGGAGTGAGACAGTGAATCTAACGCCTCCCACTTGTCGACGTCGTTGATAGCTCATCCGAAGACACGTAAGACCACAAACTCACGCAATTGGGTCAAAAACGTCTGAGCTTCATTTGGCGGTGAGATACGGCTGTGAACGCGCGAATATTGAACTTGCGGGGGGCGTGACAAGGGGTGGCTGACCTGTTATGATTTATGTGGCGGCTAGGACCGTACATCCGAAAGCGGGAAGTCTCGCCCGTTGCCGTCGTTTTTTTGGGACGCTGGTTGAGATCCCTGGCCATGTCGCTAAAGCCAATTCGTGTCTATCTTGCCAAACTCCTCAATCACCACAAACGTATCGCCGCCTCATGCGAACCCATTACCGCCGAGACGAGCGCCGAGATGCTGCAGCTCGATTTAGTCGCTCATCAGCGATACGCTCCAGCGATTACTGCTACCGCGCAATTACCCGATCATTTGCGGAGTCGCTGGGTGACCAAGTTAGACGAGATCATGGGAGCGCATTCTCTCCTGATAGCGGCTGTACTCATGCCCTTACCCGAAAAGCGACGATTGCGTGAGTACGACTTACTTTGCCCGTTAGAGGCTGCGCTGAGGGAATTGGACTCGCTGGAAGGCAAGCCAAGCGCTGGTGGTTATGAGGGGCTCGTCGTGGACGAAACAGACGACGTGCGAGATAAAGGGATCGTTACCGCAGCCGCAAAACCACTAAAACCCAAGCGGAGCACAAAAAAAGGCGAAGCCCGGGATAAACTTATCGCGGCGCTGCTACTCCACCACAAATATGATCGAGAAGGATGTTTGAATTGGGAACCCATCGGCAACAATGACCTAGCACGCGCTGCCGGGAAGGTCTCGCCAACAAGCGCCAAAAATTTCTTTGATAAATACTTCGGAATTGATGCTGCTGGCGATCCTGCAAAGAAGGCCAAGAAAACCAACGGGCATTATCAATATCGAGCTCTTTGTTTGCGCAATCCCATCAAGGTGCTGAACGTGCTCAAAGCCCTGAATCGTGATTTCGCTGTCGATGACCTCTACGGCGACTCGTTACCAAGCGAATAAGAACATTCGGACATTTGAGTTGTGGCTGATGGATCATTCAATCGTTCACCACCGGATGATGAACACCTCAAGTTTTTCTTGGGCCTGCATTTCCTTGCTTTTTTGGACGTTTCCGTGCGATTTGTCGCTGTTCATCATTTTATTATGAACTCTGCGCCAACGGGTATGCAAGCCGCGCGTTGCGGTGAGCGACCTTTTGGGTCTGCAAATGAAAAGTCTGATCTCTGCGGCGATACCCGCCCCTCCCCTGTTGTTACTAACATCGCGGCAAGCTGCCGCATCCTTACAGATCTCCGAGCGGACGTTGTGGGAGCTCACTCGTCGCGGCGAAATCAAACGCTTGAAGATCAATTCGTCCGTCAGGTATGACTTGAAAGACTTGGAAGCGTTCATCGCGAAAAAGAAAGGGGGCGTGCTATGAACACGACCCCTCTCGAAAAAGTGTTGTCTGCCATTGGTGATTATATACAGTCCGGAAAATCGTACCAGGCACGCTGCCCGGCACATGAGGACAACAGCCCAAGCCTCTCCATCAGCGCGGCAGAGGACGGCACGGTCTTGCTCAAATGTCATTCTGGTTGCACGGCCGAGGCCGTTGTCACGGCTCTCGGCCTGACCATGCGTGACCTGTTTCCGCGTGTCGACGCTGACAAACCCCCACGAAACTCTCAGGAAAATGGGGTTCCGTCGACGGCCAATAAGAAAAACAAGACGTTTGCGAAAGCAGCCGAGGCGGTTGCGGACCTCGAAAAGCGATTCGGCAAGCGGTCGGCATTCTCGACCTATCAGGACGCCGAACGGCATGCGGTTGGCGTGATCGTTCGTTGGGATAAGAACGGCGAGAAGACCATTCGACCTGTCGCCAAGGTCAGTGATGGTTGGGCTCAGTGTAGAATGCCCGCTCCTCGTCCGCTCTATCGCCTGCCTGAGCTACTGGAATCAACCGGTCTGGTCTTCATTCCCGAAGGCGAGAAAGCAGCCGACGCTTTGCGTGATCTCAGCTTCATAGTGACGACCTCCGCACACGGTGCGCAATCGGCGAAAGGAACAGACTGGAGAACTCTTGCCGGGCGTGACGTCGTCATACTGCCCGATAACGATGGTCCTGGAGCGAAGTATGCGAATGATGTCATCGACATCTTGCACACCTTGACGCCCAGGCCAAGCATCAGGTTGGTGAACCTGCCCGACTTGCCAGATCACGGCGATGTTGTGGACTTCGTCGCCCATCGCCGAGCGGCGGGCATTGATCATTCGGCGATTCGAGCCGAAATCCAGAAGCTCGTGAATGATGCTGAAATCGTGCAGCACGATCCTACGGAACCCGAATTGGCCTATCAACCCTTCCCTGTCGATCTGTTGCCCGAGCCGATCAGCGGATACATCAAGGCAAGCGCCGCAGCGATCGGCTGCGATCCGGCCTTCATTGCGTTGCCCTTGCTGGCGGCGGTTGCTTCGGCCATAGGCAGCCGACGCAGGATTCGATTGAAGCGACGGTGGACAGAGCCTGCGATCATCTGGGCGCTGACGATCGCGTTGTCCGGCAGTCACAAAAGCCCAGGATTCGACTCGGCGATGCTGGCTGTCAAAAAACGCCAGGACAAAGCTAAGCGCCGACTCGCCGAGGACATGCGGCGCTATGCCGCGGAGTTGGAGGAATACAAACTCGCATACGAGGAATGGAAGGCTGCCGGCTGCGTAGAATCGGAACCACGAAAACCGCGCGAACCGACGTTGGAGCGCACCTGGACCGACAACACGACAATGGAAGCGCTGGCCTCCCCGATTTTGAAAGACAATCCTCGTGGCGTGCTACTGGCCTGCGATGAATTATCTGCGTGGTTCGGATCATTTGATCGGTATGCCAAAGGCGGTGCGAAGGCCGGAGCGGACGCGGCACGATGGATGCACCTTCACGGCGGGCGCTCGTTTGTGATCGACCGCAAGACCGGTATTCCGCCGACGGTGTTCGTAAAAGACGGAACGGTTGGCGTCGCAGGCTCCATACAGCCGGGCGTGTTGCGGCGGATGATGACGACAGAGCATCACGAGAGCGGCATGGCTGCCCGATTCCTTTTTTCCATGCCGCCCAAACGACAAAAGCGATGGACCGAGGCCGAGATTGATGAGCAACTGGAGACGGACGTTGTGGCGATTTTCGACCGGTTGTACGATCTTCAGCCCGATCACGATGAAGACGGTGAACCGAGCGCGCGTTTGCTGAAGTTGTCGACCTCGGCCAAGCATGATGTCTGGATTCCGTTCTACAATGAGCACGCCAAGGAACAGATCGAGTTGGACGAAGACCTATCTGCTGCGTGGTCAAAGCTCGAAGGGTACGCGGCCCGGTTGGCGCTCGTCCATCATCTCGTTCGCGTTGCGGCAGATGACCCAACGGTCAGCGATCTCGATACGGTCGATGATGTCAGCATGACAGCGGGTATTGCCCTATCGCGGTGGTTCGGCCAAGAGGCCAAGCGAGTCTATACGATGCTCGCTACGACTGACGAAGACCAAGCCGAACGGGAGTTGATCGAACTCATCCGGCGCCGCGGCGGAACCATCACGGCACGCGACCTACAACGGCGATCGCGAAAGTACCCGACATCCCGAGACGCCGAAAATGCCCTGTGCGTGCTCGTGGAGCATAAGAAGGGTGCCTGGCAAACGAAGCCGGGCACGGCACAAGGGGGTCGCCCGACCACGGTATTCGTCCTGCATCATGTCGACACAACCCCAACGAAACCGAAGGAAAATGGGGGTTGTGTCAGCGTCGACGGTAAAGACCAAGCCGGCGAATGGGGGGAAGTATGATCCTTTCACCGTCGGCGGCCCATCTGATGGCGGACCTGCACCCCCGTGGCATCGACGTGCAGGTCACCGGCGACACGATTCGTTATCGGCCTCGGGATGCAGTAACACCTGACCTCATGCAGCGGTTACAGACGCACAAGGTCGAGTTGCTCGCCATGTCAATCATCCAGAATGCCCTTGACCTCGGCAACGACGATCTTGCCGAGGCCCTGGCCGAGGCATGGGGCGAGCGGATTGCAATTTGTATTGAAGATGGGAAGGTATCGCGGCCAACGGCAGAGACGATTGCTCTGGCACAGCTGCGAATGATGATGGAAATGAATACTTGACGATATGGAAAGCATATATTACAATCTATCATCATGCCAAAACAACGAATGAAACTGAGCGAACAATTACGTCAGGCAATCGAATCGTGCGGCCAAACCCGCTACGCGATTGCCAAGGTGACGGGAATCTCCGAGGCGACCTTATGCCGATTCGTGTCGGGCGAGCGAGGCTTGCCGATGAAGACGCTGGACGTACTCGCGGATCACCTGGAACTCAACATCCAAACGCCGAAGCGAAAAGGAAAGTGACCTATGGCAAGCATCTCCAACGATCCAGGCGGCATGCGGCGGATTCTCTTCGTGGCTCGCGATGGTGTCCGCAAGGCGATTCGGCTCGGCAAGGTTCCCATCAAGACAGCGGAATCGATCTGCACGAAGATCGAAACCCTGAACGCGGCGGCTTGCAGCAACACGCCGATCGACCGTGAAACGGCGGCATGGCTCGCTGGCGTTGGCGATGATCTACATGCGAAGCTCGCGGCGGTCGGATTGGTGGTGCCGAGGCAGACGGCCCGGCTGGGACAGTTTCTCGACGCTTTCATCGACAACCGCAGGCCCTCGGCGGCTCCCAGCACGATCACGAACATGAACGCGGCAGCGCGGCGATTGACGAAGCACTTCGGCCCGGATCGGGACATGCGGAGCATCACACCGGCGGATGCGGATGTCTGGGCAGCGACATTGGCTGAAGTCTACGCCCCGGCGACGGCTGGACGCACAGTCAAGCGGGCACGGCAGTTTTTTAAGCTGGCCTTGCGAGATAAGCTCGTGACAGAAAACCCGTTCGCGGACCTGAAAGCATGCGGGCAGACCAACAAAGAGCGGCAATTCCACATCGACTACGAAACCATTGCCCGCGTCATCGACGCGGCTCCAGATGCGGAATGGCGGTTGATAATTGCTCTTTCGCGATTCGGTGGCTTACGCTGCCCATCCGAGCACCTTGTGCTACGCTGGCAAGACGTGGATTGGTCGCGTGATCGGTTCGTGGTTCAATCACCTAAGACCGGCGAACGATGGGTTCCGATCTTCCCTGAACTCCGCCCATACCTTGAAGAATGTTTCACGATGGCCGAGGACGGCGCGGTCCACGTCATTGGTCGGTATCGAGACAGCGACACGAACCTGCGTACCACATTCACCAAGATCATTCGGCGGGCAGGTGTGAAGGTGTGGCCCAAGTTGTTCCATAATCTACGGGCAAGCCGGGAAACGGAATTGGCGGCGACGCATCCGATTCACGTTGTTTGCGAGTGGATCGGCAATTCAGCGGCGGTTGCTGCGAAGCACTATCTGACGGTCCGCGAAGAGGATTTCCAGCGGGCAGCCCAAGGCGGCGCAAAATCCGGCGCACTTGGGGCGCAAAATCAAGCGCAGCAACCGTCCGCACACTCTCGCAGGCATACGCAAGATTCGTCGGAAGTCGTTATGGCTTACGAGCTTTCGCGAGAAGGTGTGACGCGATGCGAAACTAGCGAAATGAATGAAGCTCCCCGAGTAGGACTCGAACCTACAACAAACCGGTTAACAGCCGGTTGCTCTACCAATTGAGCTATCGGGGAATGGAATTCAGCGACTTGCTTCACTTTCTTCATAGCGAAGAACCTGTTTTTCTGCAAGATTGACAGGCCGAAAAACGGGAAAAAACTTGTTGGTGTGTTATTGTTTGCTACGCAAGGGACGACGTTGCCGACCGAAAGGTTCGCACTTTCTTCAACCCAAGCACGGATAATTAAAACACGCAAGCGCCGCGCGTTGGACGCGTTCCTGAGATAGAATGTAGATAGGCACCAGTGGCTCCCTGCGTCCTGTGGCTGGTTTTATCAACGGGTGAGGCGCCGCATGTCCGACCATCGCAACGATCTTGCCGAGAATCTGCGTCGTTCCGCCTTTGCTTTTCGCGGCTACAACGTTGCCAATTTGGGCCGAACGCCCGAGTTGCTCGTTCACCCGATTTATGGGCCGATCGTCGAATCGCATCTACGGCAAGCATCTATTATCTGCAGCGAAGGCACGCATCGCGCGGTCGATCTCGTCGAACGCGTTCGTGCCGGGCGCGAAACGACCGGCATCCATGAATTTGCCGAGGATGTCGCGCTGATCGGCGGCGTCGAAATGGCGCAGATTCAACTCTTGCAAGAGTTTCATGGCATATCCGTGGCGAACGCCCAGATGGCGTTCGGCTACAGTCTCGGCGAATGCTCGGCGCTAATCGCGGCGGGCGTCTATGACATGGCCAACCTCCTGCGTGTCCCTGTCGCCATGGCCGACGATTGCGCGAAACTTGCCGAAGGGGTCAAACTCGGCGTGCTCCTGTCGCGTGCTCCCGTGCTCGATTTCGACCTCGTTCGCCGTTTGTGTATGACGATCAGCCAGGAGGGGAAGGGCGTCGTCGATGTTTCGGCCAATCTTGCGCCTAATAGTTTGTTGCTCATGGGTCAGAATCGCTCGTTGGCGGAATTCGAGACGCGGTTGAGGGATATCTATCCGCTGAACGTTGCGCTACGGCCGCACTCCAATCGGTTTCCGCCGTTGCATACCCCGATCATGTGGCAACGTAACATTCCGGACCGCACGGCTCTGCTCTTACAGACAACGCCCGGCGGGTTCACGGCGCCATCGGTGCCCGTGCTGTCGATGGTCACGGGCGAAGCGAGCTACGGAGCGCTTAATAGCCGAGAGTTGTTGCACCGCTGGGTCTATCAGCCGCAACGATTGTGGGAAAACGTGTACACAGTATTAGCGCAAGGTGTTGAAACGGTGATTCACGTCGGCCCGGCTCCGAACCTGGTGCCGGCGACGTTTCGGCGACTCAGTAGCAGCATCAGCAATCGCCTCGCCGAGCGCGGTCTGAGCGGAATCGGGCAACGGGCGATTTCGCAATTGGTACGTCGCCCCTGGTTAACGCGGTTGCTGCCGTCGTCGGCGGTGCTCTTTCGAGCGCCGTTCGTGCGACAGGTGATTCTCGAGGATTGGCTGCTGGCGAACGAGCCGAGGCGCTGAGCGGAAATCGATCCCGGCGAGCTGAACTCCGTAAGAAGTCGGTTGAGTCGCGTGCCGCCAACCGGCTCCTTACGGAGCTCGGCTCGCCGGGATTTTTTCCTTAGTTCCTCACTCCAAATCCTCCACCGGTTTGATGAGGTCCGGTTTGGCCATGAACTCGCTCAGGTCGAGGTTGCCGCGGAGTTCGCCTTCGACCAATTTCAGGCGTGTTTCGAGGATTTGGATTTTCGCTTTCAATTCGAGCAGCGTCACGGAGAGGTCATCCTTCGACTTGATCCGCGGAACTTCGGGATAGTTCAGCTGGCGTTGCAGGGCGGCGAACAAAAACAACGGGTCGCGGCCGTGATTCGCTTTGGCGATTTTGCCTTCCTTCTCGGCAAACAGCGGCGGGACGGGTGGTTCATAGTCCGATTTGCTGCGGCGCTGGTCCCGCACGTACATCTCCGAGCGGACGTAGATCAGGTCGGTGAATTCCAGCGAGCCGATCTGACGTTGCACAAACTCGATGTACTGCTGCCAATCTGCGTCGTAATACGGATCACGCTGAACGCATTGAAGGCCCTGTTCGTAGCCGAGACGGTTGCGACTCAGCGTCTCGAATTGAAAAACGAACAAACCCTGCGGCGTCGGCGTGCCGCTTCGGTATTGGGCCTCACGCTCCAATACGAGAAGGGCGATGTCGATGCTGAAGCGGTTCTTTTCATCCTCGGATTTCTCGATGACGAACGCTTGAAACGGCGTAAAGTAGTGCGGCAGCTTCGCGAATCCCGACGAGAGGTTGCCGGAATGCAGAAGTTCCGTGGTTACGAATTGGATCGCCATTGGCAAGCGCGTGATCGACAGAATCTCTTCGTGCATGCGCGCGAGCACGATTTGCGTCGGAATCTGCTCGTCGATCATCCGTTCGCGCAGGGTGCGAAAGAAATAGGTTTGCTCGATGTACTCTTCGCGATCCAATGAAGGCATGGCACGCCTCGTGTTTTCGTTTGCCGCTTGCGTCTTAGCGTTCTCGCGGCGCCGAGCGAGGGCTAAGCCACAAGCGGCATGATACCTAGTCCCCAAAATTGGTGCCTACTCGCCGGGCGGAGCGGATGAGCGGATGGTCAAGCGGCACGAGCTTGGTGCGACCCGCGACTTTGTCCAATGGCACGCTCGAAACTTGCGATCCGGTCATGCAGACCATTTGATTGTACTTGCCCTCGGCGAGCATTTCGGCGGCGTAGGTGCCAAATCGAGTCGCCAATACGCGGTCAAACGGTGTCGGAATGCCGCCGCGCTGGAGATGGCCGAGTACGGTGACGCGGGTTTCGATGCCGAGGCATTCGCTGATTTCCTGGGCCACGCGAGTGCTGACAGGGCCGACGAACTCCGCCTTGCCCTTGCCTTCGCCATTGGCCTTTTTTTTGTGCTGCTTTTTCTTTTGGCCCTTGTCCGGGCTGGCTGCTTTGGCATCCGTTTTCTTGGGCAGTGCGCCCTCGGCGACGGCGACGATGCTGAACCATTTGCCTCGTCGTCGGCGTTCCGTCAGGTGCTGGCAGACGCTATTGATGTCGTAGGGAATTTCCGGTAGCAGAATAATGTCCGCACCGCCGGCGACGCCTGCGTGCAGCGCCAGCCAACCCGCGTTGTGGCCCATGAGTTCGATGACCATGACGCGAAGATGCGCTTCCGCCGTGGAGTAAAGCCGATCGATCGCCTGAGCCGCGTAGCTCGCCGCTGAGTCGAAGCCGAAAGTGATGTCGGTCTCGACAACGTCATTGTCGATTGTTTTGGGTAGCCCGATGATGTTTAGGCCGCGCTTGGTGAGGCTATGAGCGATTTTGTGCGTGCCGTTGCCGCCGAGACAGACGAGACAATCGAGTCCGAGGCGGTTGTAGGTTTCGACCGCTCGGCTCGTAAGGTCGATCGATTCGCCGTTGGGCAGCGGCATTTTGTGCGGCTTCTCGCGGCTTGTGCCGAGGATCGTTCCGCCCAGCGACAGGATGCCGGAGACATCTTGAAGGTGCAGCACACGAGCGTGATTTTCGACGAGGCCGCGAAAGCCCTTTTCGATGCCGATGACTTCGATGTGAAAATCGCTAATGGCAGGTTTGACAACGCCACGGATGGCAGCGTTAAGCCCCGGGCAGTCGCCGCCGCTGGTGAGGATGCCGATGCATTTCGCGTGCGGGGATGGCATGGTGTTTCCATTTGTTATCTTGTTTAGCCGCTCGCCTTTGGCGAGTGCGGGCGCGGCGTTTTTCCGATAATCATCACGCCCGCGCTCGCCAAAGGCGAGCGGCTAAACAAATCTACTTCTTCGCAATCAACTCCACGCACACGAGGCGTTCCTCGCCGCGGAGATACATCAAACCGTTCGACACAATCGGCGCCGCCCAGCAGGGGTAATCGAGCAACGGCTGTTTAGTTAGCGGGTTCTTCAGTTCGATCGAGGATACTTCATCGAACTTCTGGGCATTGACTTTGAGCAACCGCAGTGTGCCGTCTTCGCCGAGACAGACGAAATGGCCGTCCACCATCAACAGCGAGGTGCGAGTCAGGCCGCGCTCGGACCACATGATCTTGCCGGTCTCGAAATCGATGCAGCGCAGGTCGGCGTTCTGCGTATGGCGGCCGCTGCTGCCGTAGAGGTAGCCGTCGTGGTAGATCGGCGTCATCCAGTGGATTTGCATCGTTTTCTTAAATTTCTTCGATTCCTCGCGCAGCACTTCGTAGCCGCCTTCTTTCTTGACGCGAATCAGCGCGCTACCAGGGCCATACGTCTCGCTGATGAAGACCTTATCGCCGACGATAACGGGGTTGCTGGCGTTGACGCTTTCGACGTCGTCGCTCTGCCAGGAGAAATGGAAGTCTTGCTTGCCGGTCGCGGGATTGAAGGCGAGCAAGCCGGCCCGGGCGAAGACGAAGCAATACCGGCGATTGTGCATCGTCGCAAGCACAGGGCTGGCGTAGCTGGCGAGGTCTTCGCCGAACTTGTACGCGATCTTGCCGGTGCGCTTGTCGAACGCGACGACAGCGGAACCGTTCGACTTGAGGGTGCGGTCGAAGAGGTTGCGTGGCAGGCTGCCGTCGGGGCTGCCGCCGACCTGGACGATGAGCAGATCGCCTTCGATGACGGGCGTGCTGCCGACGCCGAAGAAGTTCTGGAGGACGCTGAATTCTTTGTTGGCGTTGTAGGCCCAGACTGGTTTGCCTGTGTCGGCCTTGAGGCAGTGAAGCATGCCTTCGACGCCATAGGTGTAGACGTGTTCGCCATCGAGAATCGGCGAACAGCGCGGCCCGGAGTTGTAGCCGAACTGGTCCTTGTAAACCGAAGGATAATCGAACTGCCAGTGTTGCACGCCGGTCGTGGCGTCGAGGCACGAGAGGCGGAGGGTTTTGCCGACGCGCTCGAAGTGATACAGTTTGCCCTTGGCGATAACCGGCATGGCATAGCCGGGACCGACATCTTTATGCCAAACGAACTTCGGGCCGTCTTTGGGCCAAGGCGTGCGAATGCCTTTCTCGGTGGAAACGCTCGTGCCCAGTGGGCCGAGAAATTTCGGCCAATCGCTGCCTTGCGCGACGGCTAACGATGGCGCCATCAATAACGCGAACAGAACAATGCTTCGACGCATGGGAGCAGTCCTTCAAAGAAAACTTGCGAACCGTCTCTGAAGGTGATTATAGGAGGGGGCGGAAGGATGACGTGGGGGGCTTGAGTATTCCGCTTGCGGCTTAGCGTTCGGATCGTCCCGCGCGAGCGCTAAGCCGCAAGCGGAATAGGGAAAATAGGATTGATTTTTTTCTCAATGACGATCGTGACACGATTCCGCGCTCTGTTCGTGTTCCCAGAGCGAGAGTTCGTCGGTCGTCAGACGATTCGGGAAGGCGCATTCGTGCAGCCAACCGTTGTCCTCGGTAGCTGCCAACATTACCCGAACGAGCAATGTTTTCGCGCCGCATTCGTGCAACGGCTCAACGGCGATCAGCGTATTCAGGGACAGCTCGCGTTCCAGGTGTAGACACAAGCCGCTGGCGAAGATGCCACGCACGCGCGCGAATTCGTCGGCCTCAGCGGGTGCATCCTCAAAGCGGATGCGGGCTGGCCGATCGCACAACACGCGCGCCGTCGCCCGGCGTTCGATGAATTTCGGTGCCGTCGCATCCAGCCGAAGCTTTTGGTCATCCATCATTTCATGAACGATCTGGTCCTTGCCCGCCTTCTTGGCACGGTACATCAGCCCGTCCACCAGGCGCACCATCGTATCGACATCGCGCATCGGTTGCGGGAACGTCATCGCGCCGATGCTCAGCGTTACCGGCCAGCGTTTGCGAGCCATAATCGCGGCAAAACGCTGCTGGATGCGTATCAAGATAGCGTTCCCATCCGATTCGCCGCAATTCGTGAAAAGCAACGCGAATTCATCGCCGCCTAATCGTGCGAAATGATCGGTGCTCCGAATGTTACCGTCGATCGTACCCACCAGGTCGCACAATGCCTCATCGCCGGCAGCGTGGCCCAGCGTGTCGTTGAGCCATTTGAAGTTGTCCATATCAAGATAGACCAAAGTCAGCGGCCCGTCACCCCGAAGAGAACGTTCGACGGCCTGACTGACGCTCTCGTAAAATGTTCGTCCATTGGCGGCCCCAGTCAGAGGGTCCGAGCGTGCCAATTTCTTCTCAAGGTACAAACTTACACGTAATCGCGCCAGCAGGCTGGACGTAATGACGAAGACGCCGAACCGCGTGGTGCCGTTCCAAAGTTGAATCACCGAGGACATCTGTGCTCCTTCAGCGACTTCGACCATCTGCCAGCTGATGGCGCAAACCATGGAGGTCAGCAAACCCTGCGACAAACCGCCCCACCATGCCGTTAGTGCAATCGGGAACAGGTAGATGATCGAGAACGAGAGTTCCGGGCCCGTGCTGTAGTCAAACAGGCCGATCAAGATGACCAATACAACGCCGGCAAACGTGAGAAAGGCACCACGCCAGCCCTCGATAAACACGCGATGCGACAGCTCGGCGAGTTCCTTGCCCAGCACCAGCTGCGAGTCGCCGCGCGGCTGCGTTTTCTTTGTTTGCGCGGTTTGAAATTGCTTAGCCATGCGTAGTCCTTCGACGGAGACGCGAACAATGAACGGTGCTCGCCTGCGCAAACATAGCTTCTTTGTGAACGCTTTGCTGGAAAAAGATGAAAAAATGTGATTCTTGACGGTACCGACAGGTTTCCGCGTATACCAAAGACATCACGCTACACGTGATGTGTCTGCATCGAACACGCGAAAACTACTGCGAACAGTCGGCCGCTCCCTAACAGTCGCGGCCGAAAAAGCGACAAACCCAACCGCGTGAAGTATGTGGTCGCGGACATCTTCCTTCGGGCACGTGGATTTTCGTTCACTTCGGGATCGGCATGATCGCCGGGCGCGCCATTATGTCAATTCGGCGGAAAGCGTCTTCCTGAAACCGCGTAGTGAGGTAATTTTGCATCCCCACCAGCTGCGGATCCTCGACGCGATCGTAACCGCCGACAGTTACATAGCTGCAATGTCGACAGTGTAGGACATAAGTCTCCGGCAACCCCGCCTTGCGAAGTCCTTCAGCGAGATTATGGGCGTTGTGAGCCGCGTAGTCCTGCCATTCGCCTTTCTTCCAGAACTCGAACCCGGAGAAATGCTTCAAAAAGGAAGTCTGTTGCTGCTTTGGATCGACCGTCGAGTTATCAATGACCTTGAGCTGCGAGGCAAATTGCTTGATGACGAGTGTAAAGGCCTTTGGGCACTTGAAGAGGCTCAACGGTTCACTCTCGTTGATTCGCCGCATGAACTTGACTTCCTCGGCATTGCGTTCGTTGGCGGGGTCCTCGGCCTTGATGGTCGGATTTCGCGCGGGGAATGCCTTCAGAAACGGATTATCATAGGCGTGTTTCCTTTCCGACGCGCCGACGACCCGGCCAAATTTGTCCTTCACCGGCGTTTCTTGATAGACGAGGTCGAAGGCGAACTCGATGGCGTCCTTGCTTTCCCAGGCCTTTTCGTTTTTACGGAGTCGCTCCTTGGCGGCGAGCGCATCGTCCCGGGTTTTGAAGCCGCCGACGAGTACGCCGACTTGCTGCTCGAAGCGTGTGGCGTGGATGCGAATGGGCATTTCCGCGACGACACCGACATCCTTCAAAGCTTCCCGTAGTTCCCGCTTCTGCTTTTCGCGTTCAGCATTGACTCGCTCGTATTCCTTACGTTTTTCTTCCGCCCCAAAGTTGAACACAAAAGCGTTCAGCTTGAAGCGATTACGCAGAACGAAGGTAAATTTGCGAGCGTATTCGGGAGCCTTCTCGCCACTGTAGGCCATCATCATGAGAACCCATGGGCCGGCCTCGGGCGTAACTTCGATATCGCGATTGACGTTGTCGAAATTGACCGGCGGCAGCGCCACTCGTGTTGCGGGACGGACAACTTCCGCGCCGCCCGGAGGCAACACAGCGGGATTGTAGTTGTTGCGTATCGACTCTGGCAGACCGTTCAACGCTGGGTTTGGCGCGATTCGCGGCTCCACGGGCGCGGGTTGCCTGACGGGCTGATTCTGCGGCGTCGGCTCCGGTTCCGGCGGCGTCATCGGCGCGCCGGGCAAACGTAACACCGCACCTTGCTCGCCGGGGCCGATCTCAATGGCGCTGCCGGGCGTGCCCTGCACCTTCGGCGTCGAGAATGGCGATTGCGCCTCGCGTGTTTTCACGGGCAACTGCGCGCGAATGCCTTGGTGCAACACGACGCCCAGTGCCAGGGTGAGTCCGGGGAGTAGCCATTTCCAACGTTTCATATGCGAGGCTCCGTAGGGTATCAAAACGAATTACTCACCACAGAGACACAGAGGCACAGAGAAAGCTAATAGAATCGGAGGTGCGATAATTCCAAACACACAGTTCATTTTACCTATTCTTCTCTTCTCTGTGGTGAATGATCGGGGCTAGCGCGGAATCGGGTCCAGGGTGCCGAGCAGAATCTGCTCTTCTTCTTCGATTGAAATAATGCGGGCCGTCACGAGGAAGATCAGCGTGCCGCCGTCGCGTGACCAACCGACGTTGCGGAAGAGTCGGCTCAGGTACGGGATTTTGCTGAGAATCGGCGGGCCATATTCGGTGCGTTCCTCGGCAAGGAAGCGGAAGCCGCCGAGCACGACGGTGCCACCGTCGGGCACATTGACCGTGGTATTCGAGGTAAACAGATTGACCGAGGTCGGCTGAATCTGCACCTGCAGCGGACCGTTGGGCAGAGGTGGTTGCACGCCGCTGTCAAAGGTTCCTGTCTGGGAACCGCTTTGCACGAGCACCGTTGCCGCTGCCGTGTCGATCAGCGGACTGCCGAACTGCGGCTGCACATTCAAGCGAATAAATCGACGATCCGGCGAGACGACCGGCTGAACCTGCATGCCCATACCGAACGGGAACGGCGTGTTGATCGCGGACATCACCACCATACCCGTCGGCAGCGTGATCGGCACGAAACCGGAAAAGATCGGGCGTTGCACCTGCCCGTTGATGAAGCCCTGCTGGCCGTTGAATAACGTGATACGCGGTGCCTGCATGATATGCGCCCGGCGATCGCCCTGCACAGCCTCCAAAAACATGAACACCTGAATGTCGCTCAAGAACGCCAAACCTAGCGACAAGCCCGCTTCGGGTTGATACCCGCCGAACTGCGGCGTCGTGAAGTTAAACGTGCTGTTACGCACCGGAATGTTCAAGTCCGGCGTCAATACGCCACCTGAGGTCAGACCCGATATCAATCCACCGAGACGATCGAGGTTGCGATTGTTAAACGGCGCCGGCGTGAACGGGCCACCTGCAATCAGCGTGGGCTCCGCACGCGACGTCGGCGTGCGGATGTTCATGTCGAAATCCAGGCCGATACGCTCGAAGAACGTTTCGGACACGACCACGGCTCGCATCTCGACGGTCACCTGCAGGTCCTGCAATTTGCGAAGTGCCGCCAGCAGTTGGCCGATCTCTTCCTGGACTTCCTGTTGCTGGTTGATGACGAGGGCCATGCCTTGCGGGAAGTATTGAACCGCACCCGTACCGCCCATGCCTTCCCAGCTATTCTTGGCGACGATCTCTTGGATCAGCGTCTTGAGCATTTCCGCCATCGCTTCTTTGGTTTTCTCTTTGGTCTGCTGCGTCGGCGGCGAGCCTGGCGTCTGCGAGCCGAACATCGAGCCGTTGCCCTGGTTGTGCGAACTGACGGGCATGCCTGCGTTCATGGGGAAGGCCATTTGCGCGTTTTGGCCGTAGTAGGGCTGCGAGACGCGCAACTGGTGCTCGATCATCTTTTGCACGTTGAACACATCGGGCAGCGGATGATCCTCGACTGCGACGATGAGGTCGCCGACCGGGTAGGTTATTCGCCGCATGCGGATGCGGTTGTCCTCCGTCGTGATCTTCAGCACCTGATCTTCGATGACGAAGGTCAAACGCAACGGCTTCAACAGGATGTTCAAAGCAGAGCGCATCTCGATATCGGGAATCGATTCGGTGAGCGGCGCATCGAGGCTGATGCGTGCCTCCTGCAGCGCCCGGCGATCCGGAAGCACTGGAACGCCGCTCTGCAAGCCGATCTGCGCGATCGCGTCTTGCAACGGCATATCCTTGAAGTTCAGCGAGATCGGCTGACGCAACCGGTACTCGATCGCGCGTTCCTTCGGATGCTTCAGCTCGTACTGAATCGATCCATTGTCACCTTTTGAGCGGCGGCCGGAAACCTCTTTGTCGAGGGCAATGGCCGATCCGTCTTTGGGGATGACGCCCAGGCCGGGACGGTTCAGATCCAGGCGGATCTCGTTGTTCGCGTGAATATCCCGGTCGTAACTTTCTTGTTTGAGCCGAGTGTGGATGATGGTTCTGGCGGCGAGGGCGGCGGGATTATCGGGATCCAGGGAGCGGACCAGCTCAACTTCGACCTGGGCCTCCTTCAGTTTGTTCTGCTTAATGAGTTCCGTCACGAGCTTCATCTTCTCGAACACCTCCTGGTGGTGCGTTTGCTTTTTGCGCTGAGCGCCGGCCTCATCGTAATACCGAGCGAATTTGTTTTTTGAATCGCTTTCGATGGCGTCGAATTTCTCGCGAGCCATCACCGTGCGATATTGTTGGATGCGCGCCTCGGCAGGGCGTTTCAGCTCGTTGGCACGCAGCGGATCGAAGCCGGTCATGCCGATCTGCTCGATGTAACCTTCGAGCGTCTTGATCGCCTGCTCCTTCTGCCCGTTGCGAAATTGATCGTGCGCGGAGCGAATCGAATCCTGGCCGCGCTGGCGGACCATCTGGTAGTGCACCTGCTGCTTAGCCTGGACTTCATCCATCAGGTTTGTTTGGCGCGGTTCCTGGTCGGGCAAACCGCCGGGATCGCCTTTGGGCACGATGGTTGTGCCTTTCATGAACTCCTGCCCGCCGACCTGGGCGATCTGCGGTGGCTGCATTTCCTTGGTCGAGATAATGTCGCGCAGGCGGATCTTGTGCTGCTCGGGCAGCATGTTGGGATCGAGGGCCTGGAACATGGCCAATGCCTTGCGATAATCTTTCTGCGCGAACGCCTTGAGGCCGACATCGAAGTTATTCTTCGCGGACAAGACTTGCTGGTTGTATTCCTCGGCGCTGATCGTCGCAATCAATCCGATGATTTCGGCCTGTAGGCCGGGATCGGCGCGATAGAGCTCTTCGCACATTCGGCGAGCCTGGGTCAGGTTGCCATGCGCGACTTCCAATTGTGCGTGATGCAGCTTCTCGCGGGCCAGGCGTCGCAGTTCGTCCTTCTGCGGATCGCCGGTCGGCTGATCGATTTTCTGCACCTTAACCGTGAGCAGTGGATCGACCGTCGGTTGCACGATCGGTTGGGCGTTCGTTACCGGCTTCGAACCGGTGACAATCTGGTGAAACTGCATCGCTGTCTGGTCAATGCGACTGGTATCGAATTGAAACGCTTGCGCGACCTCGCGAGCAACCGCAAGCTCGGCCTGCGCCTTTTCAAACCTCTGCGGATCGCCTGGGTTAACGATCGCTTCGGTGGCTTTCTGAAGGTGAAACTGAATCTGTTGCTCGCATTTGGCGTTTAGCCGAACGACGACGGCGTCGGGCGAGGGCTCATCGGGACCGAACGTCGCCTTCACAATTTTCGCTTCCAACGCTTTTTGGCGCGACTCATAGAATCGGCCCTGGCGTTCGAGTTCCATCGCCTCGCGCACAATGACGATTGCGCGATTCTTGTTAGCCTGTTGTTCGGCGGCGGAGATCGTCGGCAGCGGATCGGCTTTCTTCGGTACGTCGGCAGCCACCAACGGGATGCTTTTTTCCAGCTCATCCTTCGGCGTCGGGGTGATGCCTTTCGCCAGCTTCACTTTGCTTATCTCTTCGAGTAATTTCTGTGGCCGATCGCCGAAATCGAAGACGCCGTACGGCCCGTGCATCTTCTGGGCGATGAACGCTTTCTTCTCGGAATCGGCGTAGTTGCCTTGCGTGAAGAGCTTGCGCGCATCGGCCAGCACCTTGAACGATTCCTCGCGTTCGGAAGTTTGGCGTTGGCGTTGAATATCGCGGCGAAGCTTTTCGGGCGTATCCTCGAACAGCCCCCAACGAGTGCCGGAGGAGAGCAATACGCCGCAAATCTTATCGGATTCGTCGTATTTATTCTGGGTCAAGAGTGAGCGCGCCTTACGAAGCTGAGCATGCGGCTCGGCGGGCGCTGCCGGCGGATCGCCGAGGACTTTGGGCACGGGGAAAATGTCGGCTTGTTTCGGCGTTGGCGTCGGCATCGGGGTCGGCGGAAGCACGCTACCACCGCCACGACGACGTTGAATCTCGTGCAACAACGTATCCGGCGTCTGCGGGTCATTGGGATCGAACGCGAGATTCAGCTTCTTCGCCTCGGTCGCGCACATATAGGCTTTATCGAGATCATTGGCCTGAAGGAAAAAGAATCCATCCTTGACCATGTGCCGCCCGATCTTGTCGTTGATACGTTGCTCGGCGGGATCGTTCTTCGGGCCACTGCCGAAGGGCCAAAGACCGGCTAGCTTGGAGGGAGCGGACTTCTTTGGCTCGGGCGGCGGTTGTGGTTCGAGATTTTTGGCAATGTCCACGGTCGGCACGGGGAGCGGCGCTTGCGCTTTTTCGCGTGCGGTCTGGATGTCGCGCCGCAGTTTCGCCGGCGAATCGCTCCACGGTTGCAACCATGCTGCCACGCTCAAACTGGATTTCTCCGCTTGGTGCGTATAGCTTTCCGCGCTGGCCAAATCACCCGCTTGCAACGCGGCGCGGCCCGAGGCGAGCAGCGCTTTTGCGTCGATCTTCGGCACGGTGCCGCCCTTTGCGACGAGGCGTTTGTTCAAATCCGCAACCTGATCCGTTTGGAATTTCGTGAGATACTGGTTGGCCTGGAGGGATTTCATTTGCAAGCCGGCATCCTGGAGGCGACCTTGTTTCAGGGCGTCCTCTGCCAGGCTGAGCTGCCCGCCCGCGTCTTGGCGCGATTTCAGCGCGTTCGTGTTTTGGGAGCCAAAGGCGTTGAGGTCCTTTTGTTCCGCCGGCGTGAGCGCCAGGCGATTCACCTCGGCGGCTTTGAAAAAGCCGGCGGCGGTTTCATAGTCGCCTTGCTTGAATTTATCCGTCCCGACCTTGAGAGACTGGCGAGCCTGGGCGCCATTGGCAGCGTCCTCTTGCGATCGGATGGCGTGCGCCGAGAAGAGAACGATGCCGATCAGCAGGGCGCAACCGCCGATGCGGGCATTCCGCGTGGTCATAGGTTTCATGTTGTTGGCCATCGCAAACCTCCTTGTCGGCACTCGCTCGCCGAGGTTTCCCAAAACCTCGCACTCCGCCACTTTCGGGTTCGGAAAAAAATCGATTTTCGCTAAAGTTTTCACCCGGAAGCGGCGGAACAATAACGAGGGGTTGGAGAGAAGTCAAGGGCAAGGCCCGTCCGCTTGCGGCTTAGCGCTCACGAGGGATTTTCCGAGCGCTAAGCCGCGAGCGGAAAACGCAAAAAACATATTGGCGGGTTCCCCTTGTGGGTCTTGCTCTATGTAATAAGGAAAAACTCCTTGCGCTCGCGGTGTCGCGCCGCGTCTCTTCTTCACGAAAGGGCCGAAAAGTGTTCAAACGATTTTCGCCGTGGTTGGCCGTCTCCGGTGTGCCGACCGTTCTCGTGCTGCTTGCGCTTTATGTGAGTGGCGATTGGCGTCGCGCCGATCTGGCGGCGCAGGAACCGAAGGACAAAAACCTCGTAGGCTTCCCCGACGCCGGAGTAAACGTCACGCCAAGCCGAGTTGCGGCCGTCACGGTCTATCCGATGAACGCCATGGTCACGCGCGAGGCCGACGTGCCCGCAGGCAAAAGACTTGTCGAAGTGACGATCAGCCCGTTGCCGTCGGCGGCCATTCTCAGTTCACTCAATGCGGAAGGAACCGACGGCCTCCGCGTTCTGACCACGCGATTCCGATCCAGGCAAGTCGTCAAGGACACCCGCGAGGAAGCACGCAAGCTGCAGGACGAACTTGTGGTTCTCGGCACGGCCCGCGAGAAGACCGAGGCTGACGTAAAAGCCATTCAGGAAATCCTGAAAACGCTCAGCAAGATGGAAGGCTTTATGGGCGTGACGATGATCCAGGCCGCCGAGAAAGGCGCACTCAACGCCGAATCCGCTATTACCCTTGCCAAGTACGTTAAGGAATCACGCCTCGAAACGACGCGCGAACTCGTCCAACTCGAACAGCAAGTGAAAACGAATCAGACCAAGGCGGCAGCCGTGCAGGCCAAACTCAGTGACCTCGGCGCCGGCACCAGCCGCATCGAACGCGATGCCGTCATCGTCGTTGATCGCGGCGACGCCGCCGGCGTGGGCAAGGTTCGATTGCATTACCTCGTCGATCAGGCATCGTGGCGGCCGCAGTACAAGCTACGCGCCGGCAAGACCGCCAAGGACGCCGTGCAAATCGAATTCCTCGCCGCCCTGGTACAGAACTCCGGTGAAGATTGGGCCAACGTCAAGCTCGTCTTATCAACGGCTCAGCCGATGCTGAACGCGTCACCGCCGGACCTGCAATCGTTGCGTGTCGCCGCCGTGCACAAGAGCAGCGTGCCCGCACGTTCATCGGACCTAGCGGAGTTGGAAGAGCAGATCCGCAGCCTGCGCACCAAAGCCCAGAAAGATTTCAACGAAAAGAAGCCGACCACCGGCATCGGGCTATTCAACACAGCGGCGGCCCTGGATCAGTCGTTCGAGTTGCTCAATTCCGATACGGCGATTCAGCGCAGCTGCGCTTTGGCGATTCGCGAAGGGCCAACCGTCACGTATCGCGTCGCCACCGCGCTGGCCGTGCCTTCCCGAATGGAAGAACAGGTCATCGAAGTTGCTCGCGCCGAATTGGTGCCGGACTTTTATTACAAATCGGCCCCGCTCATTACGACCCACGTTTATCGTCTGGCCGACTTCATTAACAAAAGCGCTCACGTCATCCTGCCGGGCGATGCGACGATGTACATCAGCAGTGATTTCGTGGGCCAAATGACGCTGCCTTTAGTCGCCATTGGCGAATCGTTCACGACTGGCTTCGGCGTCGATCCACAGATGCAGGTGACCTGATGAGCCGAATCAGCAAGAAGAACTGATCTCATGTTTTCCACTTGCGGCTTCGCGCTCGGAATATCCCATGCGAGCGCGAAGCCGCAAGCGGTAGAAAATCGAAATCTTCACGAATTGTTTATCACCTTGGCTTTTACTCTGATAGCATGAAGAATTCAAACAATCTATTTCATACGTCAGGCACCAGGTAACGTTTTCATGAATCTCGATGTTCTCAGTCTCATCCTCGGCGGCGGGCGTGGGACGCGACTCTATCCGCTCACAATGTTACGCAGCAAGCCGGCGGTGCCGATCGGCGGGAAATACCGCCTAATTGACATTCCGATCAGCAACTGCATCAACAGCGACTGCAAGCGCATCTATGTGTTGACGCAATTTTTGAGCGTTAGCTTGCACCGCCATATCGCCAACACGTACAAGTTCGATCCGTTTTCGCGGAGCTTCGTGGAAATCCTTGCCGCGCAGCAGACGAATGAGACATCCGACTGGTATCAGGGCACGGCCGACGCGGTGCGGCAGAACATCCGCTACGTGCACGAAGACCCGTGTCAGGATGTATTGATTCTCTCCGGCGATCAGCTGTACCGTATGGATTACCGCCATCTTTTGGAAACGCATCGCAAGTCCAACGCCGAGGTGACGATGGCGGTGATGCCGGTGCGCGAGGATCAGACATCGCAGCTCGGCCTGGTGCGCGTCGATGATGCGGGGCGGATCCACGGGTTCGTGGAAAAACCGAAATCGCGTGACACCCTGGAATCGATGCGCGTGACCGACGAATGGACGACTCGCCGCGGCGTGGAATGCCACGGTCGGCCGTTCCTGGCGAACATGGGTGTCTACATTTTCAAACGTGACGCGTTGATTCAAATGCTCAATGCGCCACCCCTGGCGACCGATTTTGGCAAGGAGATTTTCCCACGTTCCGTGAATACGCACCACGTGCAGGCACACCTCTTCGATGGCTATTGGGAGGATGTCGGCACAATCAAATCGTACCACGAGGCGAATCTGGCCTTGACCTCGGATAATCCGCCGTTCGTATTTCACAAGTCCGATGGCGTAATTTACACCCACATGCGCTATCTGCCCGCCTCGCGTGTCAGCGGCGCGACCTTGGAACACGCGCTCGTCAGCGATGGCTGCGTCATTGGCACTGGCACAAAGATCACCCGAAGCGTCATCGGCGTACGCATGCAAATCGGCAAAAATGTGACCATCAGGGACACCGTGCTCATCGGCGCGGATCACTTTGAAAACGCTCAAGAGAAGACGGATAACCAGCGCCGCGGATTACCGAATGTTGGCATCGGCGACGGCTCGATCATCGAGAACGCGATCGTCGATAAGGACGCCCGCATCGGCGCAAATGTCCGGTTATGCAATCGCGAGAAAAAAAAAGATGTGGAAGGCCCGAACTACGTCATTCGCGATGGCATCATCGTCATCCCGCGCGACGCAATCTTACTCGACGATACCGTGATTTAGACAGGCTAGTGGCGCGAAAAGGCAGAGTTGACAGGTCCGTAGAGCCAGGTTTTCCACAGCCTGGCCAGGCTTGAAAGCCTGGCCCCACCTATCAAATCAAGCTGGTCGGGCCACTAGTTGGGCCGCTCGCATTTGATTTCCATTGGCAGCACGGAAAGCTCATGGTCTTCATCCGGCCCATGACAGCCGTGTGCGAACAAGAGCGCTGTCGCAACCCAAACGGCAAAAAGCCACCGCGGCCCAGCGAATGTTTTCGCGGCGCTTGGCGTAGCAACAATTGGCGTTATCGCGCGGTTCATTTTTCAGCCTGCCCTCACGAACATTTCCGATCCGCGACCCTCAAGACGCGGTTCGGAAATGCGTCAAACATACCTGCCGAGCATTATTATCCAGTATGCGCCGTCGTCGGCAATAGGCAATGGGACGTCTGCAACTGCCGCCCGCGTCGCACGACCACAGGCGAACCGGCAGCGACAAGCACTGAGGCCGGCTCGCGCAGGAACGGCACGAACGCATCGCCATAAATGGAGGCCACATCGCAGTCGAACCTCGGTTCCGACGCCTGCCAAACCTGCCACGGCGGATGTTCGACGGCGTACTCCATCGTCGTCCCGTCTCGCTGCATTGTGTAGCCCCAATAATGCTCGGCGATGAACTCCTCCTTCGAACCCGAGACCAGCGGCCCGGGCGATCCATGAATGTGAGCCGACAGCGCGTTCCATCGGCCACCATGCCACCATTCGTACTTCACAAAACCGCAATCAGCGTTCGTCGATATCTCGACGCGATGTCGCATCGGCATGGTGACATACTTTTCGTTGTAGACCCAGCGAGCGATTGTCGAGACTATCCACTTCGGGGCGATTTCCCGTACAAACACGACGCCGCGACGGATGCCTTCGGGAGCATGGCGCATCACGTAGAAGCGCAAATTCACTTCCTCGAACGCGCGATGAAATAGGATCGGTATGCCAAGCAGAGCAGCGTCAAGGAACTGAAAACCGACGATGCTCACAAAGGTTCGGCCATGAAAATAATCGAGTTCCGTGCCGACGGGAACTAGGGGCTTGAGTACGTCCGGGTCCACGGCGAAATTCAGCATTACCAAATTGCGCCAGGCCGCGGCGAGGAAGACGCTCGGCGGCGATTCCTGACAGTTGACAGAAGTGACGGGCATACGCAGGTCTCCGCCTTCCCGCTTTCGGCTGAGCGTCCACATGGGATTTCCCGAGCGCCAAGCCGCAAGCGGAAAATGCGAATCGTCAAATTGATGCTTCGTGGTTCGCCCACGATTCGACTTCAACAGTTTACCATAAGCGGAGAGTTGGATTAACGAAATTATTTTCTGCGAAGGAAAAGGCACTTACTCGACCGCGGGCTGAATCGCGCGGCCATGTTCATCGTAAAAGGCGTCATGCAGGAGGAACACGTCGCTCACTTCCATGCCGATGGACGTGAGCTGCCGGCGAAGTTGCTCGAAGGCGTGCGGTCCCAGTCGGCGTGCGACGATGGCGCGAAGGTGCTCTGCGCAAAGCTCGACCTCAATGGGTCGCCGGGAATGCAACGGAAACGTGACGTAGCGCACGGTGCCAAGATGGTGGCAGATCGCGCAACGTTTGCGATCGGTGCGCGCGACGAGCGGCTCGCCTTCGCCGACGGCCAGCGATTCCAGACAGTTCGGGCAGAACGTCTTGCCCGCAATGCGGTCCCAAAATCGCGAATCGTCGCCGCAACGGCTGCACGCAATTTTTGGTGACACACTATTCGGGGATGCCAAACGCAAACTTTCCATCATTCTCCACCGTGGAGCAAGATCGGGATTTTCGGTTGATGATAATACCGGCACTTACGTAATGCGCACCAATGATGCCTGCCTAACCCGGATAATTTACCACAGAGGCCACAGAGAGAGGAAAATCAGGGAAGCCAGAGGTTGAATGAAAACAGGGTGTTTCTGTCTACCGACCTGATTTCCAAGCCACAACTTATTTCTCTCTTTGATTTTGAATTTCTTCTGTGCTCTCCGTGTTCTCTGTGGTGAATAATTCGGGCAACTCGGCTGGCGAAAATCGCTGGCACATCGTGCTCTGCATTATCCATCGACGAAATTCTTTTCGCAGATTACCACGCGATCTTCATGGCCCAAGACTGACTTTTCAGGATGCTTGCCAAATCGACATAATATGTTGATCCGCCCGATGCAGTACCGGCATACGCCTTTCACCTGCCGGAAAATTCGTTAGAATCGTCGTTAGCGGATCATTCAGAACGCACCCATGAAAAAGGGGAAACGCTATGCCAAACGCCGTCATCGTTGAAGCGGTACGCAGTCCCGTGGCGCGGGCGCATGCGGAAAAAGGAGCCTTCCGCGATGTTCGAGCGGATGATTTGTCCGCGGACATCATGCGAGCGCTGCTCGATCGGGCCGCGTTTCCGGCGAACCAGATCGAGGACATCCAGTGGGGCTGTGTCAAACAAGAACGTGAGCAGGGCTACAACATCGCTCGCATGGCTGCATTAATCGCCGGCTTTCCGATCGAAGTGCCCGCGACGACCGTGAACCGCCTATGCGGCTCGAGCCTACAAGCCATCAACCAGGCGGCACAGGCGATCATGGCCGGCATGCTCGACGTACAGATCGCGGGCGGCGTCGAGCATATGCACCATATTCCCATGGAGTCGGGCTTCGATCTCGGCACGCGCTACCAATACCATCATAGCGTCGCCACGGTTTACATGGGCCTGACGGCGGAGAATCTGGCCCGGAAATACAAAATCGGTCGGCGCGAGCAGGACGAGTTCGCCTTTCAAAGCCATCATAAAGCGGCGCAAGCAACCGATTCCGGAGCGTTTCAACAAGAGATTGTGCCAACCTGGGGCCGTGACGACGAAGGCCGACGCGTTTTGCTGACGCAGGACCAGTGCATTCGCCGCGACACGACCGTGGAGACGCTCGGTGCATTGAAGCCGGCGTTCGCACCGGACGGCGGCACCGTGACCGCGGGCAACGCCAGTCCGCTCAACGTCGGCGCCGCTGCCGTCCTGATGATGTCGGAGAGCCGCGCCCGCGAGTTGGGCCTGAAGCCATTGGCGAAGGTTCGCGCCATGGCCGTCGCCGGCGTCGATCCGTCCGTCATGGGCATCGGGCCAGTCCCCGCGACGCTCAAGGCACTCGAAAAAGCCGGGCTGGCGCTTGCCGATATCGACCTCATCGAACTCAATGAGGCCTTCGCCGTGCAGGCGCTTGCCGTCATCAAGCTGCTCGGCGCCGATCGCGAGAAAGTCAACATTCGCGGCGGAGCCATCGCAATCGGGCATCCGCTCGGCGCATCGGGGGCGCGCATCACGACGACGCTGCTCCATGCCATGCGCGACCGGAAAGCGAAATTCGGCCTGGCGACCATGTGCATCGGCACCGGGCAAGGCATCGCAACAATCTTCGAGGCGGTCGAATAGAGCAACGTCCCGCTTTCGGCTTAGCGCTCAGAATTCGCCACGTGCTCGCTACGCCGAAAGCGGAAACCATGGCTTGGAAATCCTTCATGCGTGACATCATTCTGCTGGTAGACGATGAAGCCTCCGTGCGCCAGACGGTGAACGAATGGCTTTACCAGGCGGACCTCGGCTGCGACATTCTCGCTGCCGCCGACGCGGAGTCCGCGCTTAAGCTCGCGAACGAGTACGCTATCGATTTGGCGATCCTCGACTGGAACCTTGGGTCGGGCGACGACGGCTTGCAACTCCTTCAAGACCTGGCTGCGTTTCATCCCGACATCGTCGCGATCATGATTACCGGTTTCGCCAACCTCGCCACGCCGCTGGATGCCATGCGTATGGGCGTGCGCGATTACCTCGACAAGAATCACGATTTCAGCAAAGAGACGCTGGCGAAGTCGGTGCGGAAGCAACTCGACGTGATCCGCCCCGCAAAGCAAATGCGGCACTTGCACGATACGCTCGTGGGCTTCCGCGGCGCGGTCGAGCAGGTACTGCCATTGGTGCAATCGACGGCCGCGCTGAACGACCCCGTGCCGCTGCCGGATGCGATTCGTGCCCTGGTCCGATTCTTGATGCAAGTGACGCAGGCACGCGACGGGATATTATTGGTTCGGCATTTTGACGCCAACAAACAGCCCGCGGAAGTGTGCCGAGTGTATGGCGCGACAGGCGAGTCGCTTGGCGTGCCGACGATTCCGTTCTCGCGTTCGATCGCCGGCGGGGCGGCTGGATTGGGTCAGCCGAGCGTAATCAACGATCTACACGCCACGCCGGCAGATTCGGTGGAGTTGCAAAGCTTCGAACGCAAGCATCGCAATGTGCTGGCCGTGCCGATGACGGTCGCGTCGGGTTCGCAGGTGGTCGCCGAGTTGTTCGACAAGGCAACGGGATTCACCGCCGACGATCAACGCATCGCGCGCTCGGCGGCGGACCTTGGCGCGGAGCTATTGCGCCAGGCATTGGGCCAAAAGCAGGCGCATCAAATGCTGTTCGACGCGGTCGCGGCAGCCTTGAAAATGAGCGATCAGATGACGGCGTCAATGACGGGACAATCACCTGCCGCCCCGAACATGGTGCTCGATCAGCTGCGTGCCGGCCTTGCCGACGCCAGCGGCGATACCGCGACTGCCGACGCAACCCTGCAACTCGCCGATGCGATTCGCACGTTGTCCACGAAGTACGGCCAAACCGCGGTGAATCACTGCTTGAAGCTGATCCGCGACGTGCATACGCTGCTCGATCAAGCGACGCACGGTTGATGCGCCTGTGTCAGAGCCGCGCACGCAGTAAGCGGTTTGAAGTAGCAATCCGCTTACTGCGTGCGCGGCTCTGACGCGATCGCAAGGCTCAGAGTCAATGCTGCGAGCCAACGATGATCCCCGCCGAACACAATCGCGATGACCGCCTGGCCCTGGTGCTCGACGGTTTGCTCAAGAAGCAAGCCCAGCGGACTCCTATTGATTGGCCTGCGGTCGAGCACGCGCATCCCGACCTGGCCGACGAGATCAAGCAACTCCTCGTCGTCGGTCAGATGATCGACTTCGTCAAAGTCAGCCCGTCCACCGCCGCCACGATTGCACAACAGACCTCGGTCCTTTCGATCAGTCCAACGCTGCTCCCCGCGGCGTTCGGCCAATACGAGCTTCGCGAAGAATTAGGTCGCGGCGGCATGGGCGTGGTGTACAAGGCCTGGGACAAATCGCTGCAGCGCCTTGTCGCACTCAAAATGATTCTGCGCGGCATCCACGCCACGCCTGCGGATCAGTCTCGCTTCCGTAGTGAAGCGCAATCAGCCGGCGGATTGACGCATCCCAACATCGTGCCTATCTACGAAGTTGGCGAACAGGACGGGCAGGCCTACTTCTCGATGAAGTACGTCGCCGGCCGAACTCTCGCCGCCGCGATGGCGGATAAACCGATGCATCCGCGCGACGCGGCCCGGACCATGATCGCCATCGCCCGCGCCGTCCAACACGCCCATGAGAATGGGATTCTGCATCGCGACCTGAAACCATCCAACATTCTCATTGACGAGAACGACCAGCCAGTGGTCAGCGATTTCGGCCTGGCCAAGCGAGTCGAGGGCGGCGAGAGCTTGACAGGGACCGGCGCGATCGTCGGCACGCCCAGCTACATGTCGCCGGAACAGGCCGAGGGCACGCGCAATCCGACGCCGGCGTGCGACATCTATTCGCTCGGGGCGATCCTGTATGAACTGCTCACGGGTAGGCCGCCGTTTCTCGCGGCGTCGGCGGTGGAGACGTTGCTGCTCGTGCGTTCGGAGGAACCGGTGCGTCCACGCGCACTTAACCCGCAGATCGATGTGGACCTCGAGTTCATTTGCCGAAAGTGCCTGGAAAAGACGCCAGAGCATCGCTACGTCACGGCCGGCAAATTGGCCGATGACCTGGAAGCGTTCCTCGCCGGCGAGCCGGTGTCGGCGCGATCGAGCAGCCTTGTCTATTTCTTCACGCGCTTGTTGCGCGAAACGCATCATGCTCCGGTGCTCGAAAACTGGGGCCTGCTCTGGATGTGGCACAGCCTGAAAATCTTCTTGCTCTGCGCGGTAACCAGCGCCATGCACCTCGCCGGCGTCACCGAACATTGGCCTTACATGAGCCTTTGGTGTATTGGCTTGGTGGCGTGGGGCGCGATCTTCTGGAACCTCCGTCGGCGCGGCGGCCCGGTCACATTCGTCGAGCGTCAGGTTGCGCATGCGTGGGCGGCAGGCGTGATCTCGTCGATCGGCATCTTCACGGTAGAGGTGCTGCTGGAACGTCCCGTGCTCGAATTGACGCCGATCCTGTCGCTTGCCGCCGGTATGGTGTTTTTGGTCAAGGCCGGCACGCTCTCCGGTTGGTTCTACATCGCCGCGGGCTTATGCTTCCTTGGCATGATCCCAATGGCGTTGCTGGGTCCACCCTGGAGTCCGCTAGTATTCGGGACGCTCTCAGCAATTGGTTTCTTCGTGCCCGGATTGAAATACTATCGCCAGCGATTGCGTTCCATGCGGGAGTAACGACAATGCAGACGAAACCGAAACCCTACCGTTGCAACGTGTGCGGCTGGAAAGGCATGGCCGAGCCAACGCCGCCGTTAAACGACGCCTGTTGCCCGCAGTGTGGCACATGGATGCTGCCCGAAACGTGGATGGGAACGTGGGGCCTGGCGTTGCTATTGGTCAGCCTCACGGCTGCTATCGTATTGTTCGTGGCGTTCTTTCGATTGATATGATTTCCAAGTTGACTTCACCCCGCAAGCCCAAGGGTAAGGAGCGGGATTGGTCGAGCAACTCTATTCAACAACAAGAACATTTACTTATAAGAAAAGACGCCGACGCAGCACCAAACAGCTATGCGGGGTCAGGACGAT
>CAMAUE010000013.1 GCA_945861245.1 Singulisphaera sp. GP187 | reverse complement strand
TTACACACCTGCCCGTTGGTTGAAAATTGTGATCCCACCTTTTAGACCACGAGAAACTCGTGGGTCCGCCTCACGGAGGACCGAGAATGAAGTCGCTTTATCTCTTGGCATTGGTTTCGATGACGATGTTGTTCGCTTCGTCGGCTCGCGCCGATGTCAACCTGCCTGGCAACAAGAAGCTCGAAAACGCTGATTTCGAACGCCACATTATGGGCCTGTTGGGTCGAACCGGATGCAACGGCGGCTCGTGCCATGGCTCATTCCAAGGCAAGGGCGGTCTCCGCCTGTCGCTGTTTGGCTACGAACCCGAAAAAGATTTCGTGGCGATCACGCGCGACAGTTCCGCTCGCCGTATCAACCCGATCGATCCCGATAGCAGCTTGTTGCTCTTGAAAGCGACCGGCCAAGTCGAGCACGGCGGCGGCATGCGGTTCTCCAAGGATTCCTGGGTGTACAACGTCTTCCGCGATTGGATCGCCCGCGGGGCGCCATCATCCGCTGGTCGTGGCGAGGTCAAAAACGTCACCGTGGCGCCGAATGAAATCGCTTTCAAGAAGACCGGCGAGTTGCAACAGATTCTCGTCAAGGCCCAATTCATTGACGGGACCGAGCAAGACATCACCTACATGTGCGACTTCCGCACCAACGACGACGCAGTCGCCGAGGTCACCGGTCTTGGCATGGTCAAAAGCATCAAACCGGGCAGCACCGCAATTGTTGTCTCCTACCGTGGCAACGTCATGCCGGTCCGCATCCTGATCCCAATGACTTTGCCGCCGGGCTTCCAATACCCCAACGTTGCCGAAGTCAACTACATCGACCGCGAGGTTTTCGTTCGGCTCAAGAAGCTCAACATGGTTCCGTCCGACCTCGCCAGTGACGTCGACTTCTTACGCCGCGTGACGATCGATACCATCGGCCAGCTGCCGACACCAGACGAAATTCGCGCCTTCCTCGCCGACAAAAGCGCCGACAAACGCACCAAGAAAATCGACGCGCTTCTCGCTCATCCGCTACACGCGGCCATGTGGGCGACGAAATTTTCCGACATCACCGGCAATGATACAGTCGCCCTGGAAAACCCGCCGACGCTCAAAGCCAAGCGCAGCCAGCAGTGGCACGATTGGCTCCGCAAACGCTTCCAGGAAAACATGCCGTACGATCAACTCGTCAAAGGAATTCTCACCGCTACGAGCCGTGAGGGCAAAACACCCGAAGAGTGGTTGGATAGTGTGAAAAAGATAGATTCGGGCATCGACGGTGCAGGCAAATACGACACCGGCGATTATGCCAATCGTCCGTCGCTTGACCTCTACTGGCGTCGCCAAGTCGCTGTGCCGACCGAGATTTGGGGCGAGCGCACCGCCGCGGCGTTCCTCGGCGTTCGCGTCGAATGCGCCCAGTGCCATAAGCATCCGTTCGACCGCTGGACCCAGGCCGAGTATCGCGCTTACGCCAATGTTTTCGCCTCGCTCGGCGTCGGCATTTCGCCTGAATCGAAGAAGATTGTCGATAAAGAAAACGCCGCTCGGAAAGGCGGCGCGAAGAACGCCAACCAGATCAATCTCATCGGCAAGGAAGTCTATACCGCCGCGCCGGCCAAGATATACACCCATCCGGATACGAATGCGTATCTTCCCGCAAAAGCTCTGGGCGGCCCGGAAATCAAGCTCGGCAAAGGCATCGATCCTCGCGTTGATCTGTTCAACTGGATGCGCTCGCCCGACAATCCGTTCTTCGCTCGCGTGCTCGTCAACCGCATCTGGGCGCATTACACAGGCGTCGGACTCGTTCATCCGGTAGACGATTTCTCGCTTGGCAATCCCGCGTCAAACGATGTCCTTCTCGACGCGCTCGCCAAGGATTTCATCGAGCACAAGTTCGATTTCCGTTACATCGAGAAGGCGGTGCTGCTTAGCCGAACCTATCAGCTGAGCGCCAAAGTCAACGAAACCAACAAATTTGACAATCGTAACTACGCCCACAGCTACATTCGACCGATGATCGCCGAGGCGGTGGTGGATGTCCTGAACTCGGCACTCAACACGAGCGAAAAATTCGGCCTCGATGTCCGTCCCGGCGCGAAGGCTGTTGAAGTCGGCGCCAGCCAGTTGCAGAACGCCACGCTGTCGTATGCGTTTCGCATCTTCGGTCGCCCGGCTCGTACCACCGCCTGCGACTGCGAACGAGCGATGGAGCCTGCGTTGCCCCAGAAGCTGTTCCTGATGACTGATCCCGGCTTGCTGCAGAAATTCAACGATCCATCGGGCCGAGTGATAAAGCTGACCACCAGCAAGATGAATGACACGGAGCTTTTGGATGAGTTGTTCCTTGGGACATTATCTCGCCTGCCGACAGAGTCGGACCGCAAGGCGTTTGCGGAGCACCGCAATATTGTGAGTACACGCCGCGAGTTGGTTTTCGACACGATGTGGGCGTTGATCAACACGCGAGAGTTTATTTTGAACCATTAGAACCCATAATAGCCCGCCATAAATGGCGGCCAATATGGAGAGTCGTCTTTCCGGTTCGATTATTTTCCGTAGAAAAAGCGGAACCTTCCGCTACGTAAAGCGTTAAATCGGGATAGATGCTAAGTGCGGCAAAAAAGCATTTTCGCTTAACGCCTTGCCAGAGAGTAGGTTAGGTCAAAAGTTCCCTGCCACCTTCCACCTCTCCCCTGCTCGGAGGATGGAAAAACGGGGGCATCCAGAGCAGCTAAAAGGACAATTCCATGGCTCGCGATTGTGAAGGCTTCTCTCGCCGTGATTTCATCAAGGTTGGGTCGGCTGGCTTGCTGGGCATGAATTTGCCCCAGCTGCTGTCGCTCGAATCGGCGGCTCGTGCGAATCCGACGACCCGCGCGACCAATCGTCGTGCGACCTCCGTCATCATGGTTTGGCTTGCGGGCGGCCCAGCGACCATCGACATGTGGGACCTCCGTCCCAACGCTCCCGAAAACATCCGCGGTCAGTTCCACGAAATCAACACCAGTGCCCCTGGCATCCGCATCTGCGAACACCTGCCGCAAATGGCACGCGTAGCTGATAAGGCCACGATCGTTCGCAGTTTGGCCCACACGATTCCGTCGCACGGCCCCGCGACCGTCTTCATGACGACGGGCAACCGTCCGACGCCGGCGACGCCGTACCCGGCTTTGGGTTCGCTCGTCACCCGCCTGATGCCCGCCGCGGCTGGCGTGCCTCCCTATGTTTCGTTCACCGAATTGCGTAATGGTTCGGCTGGCCAGTCCGGCTACCTCGGCACGGCGTACAACCCGTTCATCGTCGAAGGCAACCCGCAGCCCGCCGCTGGCGCTCGCGCCAACTCCCAGACCGCTGCCAACCTTCGCGTTCGTGGCATTACGCTGCCGACCGGGTTCACGCTCGAACAACTGGAAAACCGCGACCGCCTGCTCCGCAATTTCGACCAGACCTTCCAGAACGTCGATCGCAATTCCGATGTCGTCGGCGGCCTTGATGCGTTCCATCAGCAGGCCCTCGAAATCCTCCGCTCCGACAAGACCCGCAACGCCTTCGCGCTCGACCAAGAGCCGATGTCGCTCCGCAATCGCTATGGCATGACGCAGTTCGGCCAAGGCGCGTTGGCCGCCCGCCGATTGATCGAAGCCGGCGTCCGTTTCACGACCGTCAGCATCGGCGGCTGGGACACGCACGGCCAGAACTTCAACGCTCTCAGCACCCGTCTCCTGCCGCAACTCGATCAGGTGTTGTCGTCTTTGATTAGCGATCTCGATGATCGCGGTATGCTCGAAAACACCATCGTCTATTGCGCCGGTGAGTTCGGCCGTACGCCGCGTATCAACAACAACGTCGGTCGCGATCACTGGGCGCGCTCGATGGCCGTCGTTCTCGCCGGCGGCGGTTTCCGTCGCGGCTATGCCCACGGCACGACCGACACGAACGGCATGGCTCCCGCGACCGACATCTGCTCGCCGGACGATGTCGCTTCGACGATCTTCAACCAGCTCGGCATCGACCCGCACACCGAGCTGCAGACCCCGACTGGCCGCCCGATGCAACTCTTCCGCGAAGGCCGAGTTATCAATCGCTTGATCGGCTAACCGATTGCACCAGCCCGAATTCGTAGATCAAACAGCCCCGCGATGTCACTCGACATTGCGGGGCTTGTTTTCATTTCCGCCTCTCCGCCAAGCCCAGGTGCGAGGCACTCTGACTCTCTGAGATACTCTGCAACCACGTCTGACTAATTTGCATAACCGGCAAAGGCATGCTAGGGTTGCGCGATAGGGAAAATGTATTTTCCCGCTGGGCTTAGCACCATTCTCGTTTCGGTGGTGTAAGCGAGGCACGGAACCGTGGGCATATTGCAGCAGGCGTTTCTATTGCCGTTTGCATTTGTGTGGGTTCCAGGAAGCATCATTCTGGTTATCGTGAGTGGGGCCTATGCACTGACGCAACAAATTCCGCAGGTAGCGGAGTCGGTCGATGCGTCCGTCGGTGTCACACCGGAGCTGTTCGGTTGAGAATAGAAACGTAAGCGATCCACGCGGAAACCCTCATGAACCAGTTGCTATCGACTTCAGATGTGCCGATTGCGGCGGCCTGTCCACGCTGCAACAAACCACTGATCGACCCACACGGGCTGGGTTGGTGCAAGGCGTGCGGCTACTGTCATTCGCTCAATGAAAGCGAAAAGACGCCGGTTGGCGAGCGGAAAGCGCAGCCGACGACGCTCGGCGCGACCGGGTCAGCCGTCGCGCAATTGCCGTCGTGGCTGTGGATCACGTTAATCGGTCTGGTGGTTATCTTTGGCCTGATGATCGCCCTGAGTCGCGTCATTCCGCTGACGCCGCTGGAACGCGCGATCATCACGTCGGCAGGCTCGGCACTCGGCGTTGCGATGATGCTCTTCGGCCAATTTGTCGGCCTGATGCGTATCGCGCCGGACGATCCGTCGCTTACCTTCAAAGATGTCGTCTTCCCGTTTCGGCTCTACGGCCTCGTCTTCAAACGCTTGCCGCTCACCAAACTCACACTTTACCTTTGCGTGTGGGGATTGGCGTTGGCAATCAGCGTCAATGTTTACGTCGGCGGCGTCACCCACTGGCTAACGTATCTACCGAAGACGCAGCAGAAGAAGTAAGCAATTTGCCGCTTGCCGTTTAGCGCTCGCGCGTGTTTGTCCGAGCGCTAAGAGCCTCAAGCGGAATACAAAACAGCGTTATTTCGTCATCTTCATGCGTGCCAGCGCCGATTGGGCGAGGCGCGTCTTGGCGGCGCCGGGGTCACCCTTGGCGAGCGTTTCGAACAATCGAGCTGCTTCGGGCGTGGCGAGCAGTTCCAGGATCATCATGCCGCGCAGGTCACGCAACGTTTCCGGCGTGAGTGCAGACTGGACCGTACGCAACAGGCCCTCGATCCGGCGAGTCGTTTCAAGGTTTGGGGCACTCTTCAAGGCGGCTTCGAGTGCGGGAAACGCGCGGGTGCCGATCTGTTTGAGCCGACGGATGGCGGCGTCGCGCTGGGCGAACTTTTCCGAACTGAGTTTCTCGACAAGCTTGCGAATCTCTTTATCCGGCGCGCCGATATCGCCTTTGAGGTTCGCGCTCAAGACAGCGAGTGCTTTCTCCGGATGCTTCGCCAAAGCCCAGACGATGCGATACGCCGAGCCTGGAGCGTCGCCGAGGTCGTCCCAAAGCTTCTCGTTACTGGGCCAGGTTTTCGGAGTCGTGTCGTCCGGTTGCACAGACCAGAGCAGCGCCGTCGTGTCGCGCCCTCCGGAAAGCAGTCGCCGGCTATTGGGCGAGAACGCGAGGCTGCTTATGAGGCCCTGATGGCCTTTGAGCCTGACGATCTCCTTGCCGGTCATCGTTTCGACGATCACGATCGAGCCTGGTTCATGGGTGAAGGCGATCCATTGGCCATGCGGCGCGAAGGCGAGCGTGGGGAATGCGTACATCCTCGGCAGTTCCTCAATATCGTTGAGATACATCTCGCGCAATAACCGGCCGCTGGGGAGATGCCAGAGTTCGAGCCGAGTGGGGAAGCTGACGACGGCGAGGGTCTCGCCATCGGGCGCGAACATGACGCAGGCCACGGGATTGGTGCGATGGCGCAGGCTTTTCGCCCGCACGCCCTTGGCGATGTCCCAGACATGGACGGTGGGATCGAGCACTTCGTCTGCGACATCAAGCCGAGGCGGGAACCACATGCCGGTCGCCGCCTGTTTGCCGTCGTGCGAAAACGCCAGCGAGAACCACTCGCCTTTGAGTTTGCCATCGGGTTCGATTCGGCTCAGCGTCTTGGCCGTCAAGGGCTGCCAAAACAACAAGGCATTGCCATTGAGAAAGCTACCGGCGAATCGGCCGTCGGCGGAGAGCACGGCGCGTCGGCTGTTGGTTTGATCGAAACGGAAGTCGTCATCGGCTTCGAGCTGGATCGGCTCGCCGGTTTTGAGGCTCCAGCGTTGGCCTGAGATGAAAAGCTCGCTGCCGTCGAGTCCGTAAGCCAGGCCGTCGGTGAGCGTGCGTCGGGCACGCGGGCCGCCGCTCTGTTTGGCGGCAAGACTGTCGATGTTGAGCACGAAACGCTGCTTGGCCGACTTCGCGTCCCAAACCCGCGCCCGCCCTTCGACATGCGACGCCGTCGTGATGGTCGTACCATCGTGCGAGAACGCCGCGACATCGACGTAATGCCGATGGGCATCGTCGATCGTACGTTCCTTGCCCGTCACGAGGTCCCAGAGCATGATGCGCGGCGAAGCCGAATCGAAGCGCGTAGCGCACGCCGCCAGCAGCCTGCCATCAGCAGACATGGCCAGATTGCGCATCAGGCTCGTCGCTTCAAATTCGTGAATCAGTTCCCGCGAGGCGAAATCGATGACGCTTGGTCCATCGGTCGTGGCGAATTTTTTACCCGTGGCATCCAGTGCGTATGCAGTGCCGATAAGGTGATCGATTTTGTCGAGCCGTTCGCCGAGCGGCACATTCCAGGCGACCAGTCGGCCCGAGATTTGGACCAAGAGCGTCTTGTTGTCGGGAAGAAACATCGGTTGCTTGGGTTGCTTGCCGGGCGTGTTCAATTTGCGAATGACGTTGCCCTTGGCGACATCCCAAACGACGATGCGGACCGTGGATATTTCTTTTTCTTTCTGCTGATCTGCCGACGGCGTGCCGAGCAATGCAAGCCGCTTGCCATCGGGACTAAAAGCGAACGCCACGGGATCGCCTTCAAAGCCTTCATAGAGGCGTTGCCTTTTTCCAGTCTCGATGTCGTAAATCGCGATGGCAAGTTCGTCGGCGGTAGCGACGGCGATCTGTTTACTGTCAGGAGAAAACGCAAAGGCTCGCGTTCCAGGGCCGAGGGGCAGACGCGGCGGCTCGTCCTTGCGGAGGTTGCGTATCTCGAACGGACCGTCGTCACCGTAGGCCAGCCAATGTCCGTCCGGGGAGATGGCGACGCGCTTGCCGACGCCCGGTTCCGTGGCGATGCGCGTCTTGCCGTTGGCCGTCTCCCAGACGTAAACGCAACCATGCCGATCAGCCGCGGCGAGCAAGGAGCCATCCACGCAGAACGCCAGCGAGTTGACTTCACCCTGCGTGCAAAGCCGAGCCGTCCCGAAGCGGTGTAATGCTTGAGCAGGCAGCGGATCGCCGAACGTATCGACGGGCTGTTGCTGCGAACGAATTGGCAACGACGATGCAGCCACAAGTACCAAACTAAGCAGCGTGCGAACGGCGTACATGATCTTTGCCTCGTGGGGGACGAACCTTATTTCGGGTTCGTAAGCTTGCTCATCGTGATCTCGTTGCCCTGAGCGTTGTGGTGCACTTCGTCCATGAACGTGCTAATCAGCAACAAGCCGCGACCACTGGATTTTTCCATGTTCTCCGGAGTCGTCGGATCAGGGATTGCCTTGGGATCGAAGCCAGGTCCTTCGTCGCGAATAACGTAGCGTACTCCCCCCGATGTCTCATAGGCATTGACCTCGACGCCGCGTTGAAGGTACGGCGATTCCGTTCGGCGCTCGGCAATGAGGCGATAGTATTCGTCAAGATTATTCTCGCGAAGTTCCGAGCATACCTCCAGATTGCCATGCACGATGGCGTTCATCAACGCCTCGCGCAGCGCAACGCTAATGCGGACGCGGACGGTTTCATTGAACAGGCCGATGCGCGTCAGGTTTTCCTTGAAATGATTGATGATCGGCGAAATCAATGCAATGTCGCTCTCGATACGGAATCGCGTTGTCGCCTCAGCCAGATTTGCAAACAGCCTTTGCTGGAGATGTTGATCCGACGCTGTGGCGAGCACCGCGTCGGTTACGTCGGGCAGTTCCACGGCAAGATTGGCCTTCGGCACATAGTTCGCCGCCCCGCGTTTCAACGCCTGGATCGCAATTTTTTCGCTGCCGTAGGCGGTCATCACGACCACGGGTATCATCGGAAATCGTGTGTGAATTTCCTGCACCAACTGCAACCCATCCATTTCCGGCATGTGAAGATCGGTGAGCACGAAGTCGGGCATTTCGCGTCCAATGACCTCGAGCGCACGCCTACCGTCCTCAGCGTAAAGGACGTGTACATCATCGATCGCTTCCAATAATCGCCCAATGGCAATGCGTTCAACGGGTGTATCGTCCACGACCAGGATGGAAGCCATGATGCACAACCCTTGGAGAGTCAGTGGTTTTCCAATTCGAGGCCAGGATACGAGTGGCAACTGACATCACGCAGATCCACGGGCAAGTTCGCCCTCAAGAACCAACGCAAGGTCATCGAGATCATGCCAGAGTGATGGCATCAATTCCAAGGCGGCAGGCAGATTTCCGTCAGTGGCCAATCGCTCGACGTGCCAGGCGCGATCGGTCAGTACCCGGCCACCCACTTGACTGGCGGACCCTTTCAGCGAATGTGCCGCGAGACACACGGAGGTGACTGACTTCGCGTCGACGGCGTCCTTCAACTGCGTTTTCAGGCGCGGCAGATCGCGAAGAAAAATGCCGATCACCTCGCGCAATAGCGTCTCGCTTCTCAGCAATCGCCGCAATGCTTCGCAGCGGTCGAAAACCATCAACTCAGTCATAACGTGCCTCCGGCCAGGAGCGAGCCGATCTCCTTGCCATGAAGCGTCCCTGGCCGCCCTTTCGGCATTATATCAGATCGCCGCCGTAAACCATCCACTCACCAGAATGACTTCTTGATCTTGGCTGCGTTGAGGAGGTCCTCCCATTGTTCATCGTCCAGACGCCTCGCAAAATGCCTGTCGCCGTCCTGCCAAAACAGGATACCCGGGCTCACGACATTCTTCTCGACCGAAAAAATAAACCAGCCGTCATAAACCGCCTTCGGCACGCCGGCATTTCCCGTTGCGTAAAAGGAGTAGGTCCGTGCATCGAGTTCGGCGATGTCGCCGCTCCAGATGGCCGTTTCCACGGCATCGTCATCGCCGGGAATCGGTGACGGCTCACCGGAGGTGATTTCAGAAATGAATCGGTCAAGCTTTGGGTTGGATTTTAGCATGAAATTATTATACGCGAATGCCGGCCTGGTAACTTCGCGCGGCCAAATTGTCGGATTTCTTCAACACCTTTACGAAGCGTATGGCCTTCCAATTGGACGAACGCTACGACGGCGTCGCTATACCCGACGGTCAGATTTGTCCAATCCGAGCCTGAGCGCCAGCGAAGGGCCGCGCTGAGTTACGTCAGCGGCAGCGGACGGCCGTCGGTGATCGGGAACGGCCGACCGGTGTTATCCAGAAGATGCGCGTCGAGCGGAATGCCAAGTTGCTGGAACATCGTCGCATGCACGTCCGCCGGGCCTGTCGGACAATCGCGAGGCAAGGCGCCGAGCCGATCGCTCGAACCGTACACCTGTCCGCCGCGGATACCGCCGCCTGCCAGGAAGATTGAGTAGACATTCGGATAATGATCGCGCCCGGCGCCGCCGTTGACGCGCGGCGTGCGGCCGAAATCGGTCAGCAACACGACCAGTGTTTCGTCGAGTCGGCCACGCTGCTGGAGGTCGGTGAGCAACGCACTCGTCGCGCCATCGAACGGCGGCAGCAGGTCGCGCTTGAGCCGATTGAAGTTATTGCCATGCGTATCCCAATGATCGCCCGCAGAGCCGTTGAGATCGCCTGCCGCACAAACCACAGTGACGATCGGCACGCCCGCTTCGGTCAGCCGACGCGCCAATAGTACGCTCTGCCCACACAGATGATCGCCGTACATGTTGCGCACGTGGACCGGCTCGCGATCGAGATTGAACGCCGCCTGCACGGTCGAGCTAAGCAGGATGTCCGAGGCCAAATTGCGGAAATGATCGTGCCCGCGAGTCGGCGGCGCGAAGGATTGATCGAGCATTCGTGCCAGGTTTTGGCGGCTTTCCAGGCGAGGCGAATCGACACCGTCGGCACGCTGAATGACCATCGCGCCAAGATCGCGTGACACGCCGCCCCACGGTCGGCCACGATCTGGTCGGATGATGATCGGGTCCGCCGCCTGGCCGAGGAAGCCAGCGTTGTCGCCCGCCTGCAATGTGTTGTTGTCAACCAGCGGATACGGCAGCTGCACTGCATGGGGAAAGCCGGCAGGGGCGTGCAGATAGCGCGAGACCATCGCCCCGATGCTTGGCCAATCCTGCCGCGATGGTGGGAGATTCGCCGCCACCTCAGCCGCGAATGGCGGATGACCGGTGATGTTCCAGTACATGCCCTTGCCATGCGCCGACGAACGATGGTGCATCGAGCGGATAATCGCCAGTTTGTCGGTATGCATCGCTAGCTTCGGAATATGCTCGCCGACGCGGATGCCGGGAACGACCGTCGCGATCGGATCAAACTCACCGCGATATTCGCTCGGTGCATCGGGCTTGGTGTCCCAGGTCTCGTGATGGCTCATCCCGCCCCAACAATACAGGACGATGCACGACTTCGCCCGCCCCGGCCGGGCCGCTGCGCCTGCCTTCAGGACATCGCTCATCGACAACCCGACAGCGCCAAGCCCAAGCTTGAGAAACGCACGGCGAGAGGTTGGATGGATGGGAAGCATGACAATCTCTGGATGGAATCGACGAAATAGGAGGGTAGTGTTGATTATCCGCGATGTTCGAGCGATGTCAAGCTTGATTCCGCCGCGGTGCCAAATGAGTGCGCACGACATCACTTGCAAATCTAATGCATTAAGGAAACGCTGAACAATAACTTCCCGATTCGTGCAATAGCCTCGTGGTGCGGGCGGCTCGCCTGCACAGCTTTCGCAACTTGATATTCCCGTGCAGGCGAGCCGCCCGCACCACGAGGCCATTGCAAATCACTTTGAGAAAACCGGGAAGTTATTGTTTCGCGTTTCCTAACCACGAAAAACACGAAAAACACCTTCAGACAAATGTATGCCATCGCTCGCTTCATTCTCGGGTGTTTTGTGTGTTTCGTGGTTAGATTCCTACAAGCGCCGTCGTACACTCCCGATGTGCCAACGACGCCGCTATTTCCCCGTTTCGGTGTCTAGCAGGAAGCCGCGGATCGTGTTGTCGCGCACGGTGATGTCGCGCGTCTGTTTGCTCATGCGCACGGCGACGCGCTGGGCTGAGCCGCGGGTCTCGGTGATCTCGTTGCCGACGATCGTGATCGATTCCGTGCCGCCCTGGATGTCGATGGCGGCGGCGTTGTCGGCGGCGCCGTTGTCGATGAGCTTGTTCTGTTCGATGCGATTGCGATGCCCGGCGAACTCTTTGCCTCGCTCCGGGCGGAAGAGGATGCCTACCGTTTTGCTCTGATTGATCGTGTTCTTCAGCACGAGGTTGTCGGTATCGTGATGCCCGATCGAAACGCCGACGCGATTGCCGGTAATCGTGTTTTTCTCCGCCAGGCCATGCCGAATGCCCCAGCAGAAGAACAGGCCGATGTCGTTGTTCTTGAGAGTGTTGTTGCGAATGATGGGCCGTTGCGAGCCGGACCCGGGATGAAGGCCGAGTTGGGCGTTGTTCTCGGCGGTGCAATTTTCGACGAGCACGTCGTGGCATATCTGCCAGCTGATACCGTCGCCGTTGTAGTTGTTGGCGTGCACGCCGCGGATCGTGATGCGGTTACAATCCTGAAAAAAGATGCACCCGCCATAGTTGCCGTTGAGGTTCTCATTGTTCGCGCGATTGCCGTCGAGTGAGAGATTCTCGATAGTCAGGTCGCTGATGAACTCACCGGTAATAAGCGGAAAGACCGACATGACGACGGCATCGCCGCGCCGCCAAAAGTTGTCGCGCAACGGCTTGTCGAGCTTAAAGCGATTGCCGATGCGGGCGATGAGCGTGCGTTTGACGTAGTGCTCATACGATTTGCCATCGCCTTTGGCGCGGAGCGTCACGCCGTCGCCAATTTGGAAGCCTTTGTCATTGGCAAGCGTTATTTCCTGATCGAACCAATCGCTATCGTCGGCAAGTTTGGTGGTGATGGACGGCTCCTTGAAAAGAATCGTGTCCGGCCCCGAGCCAAGCAAACGGACCTTGGATGACATGGTGACCGAATTACGCAGGCGATACGTCCCGGGCAACAGCTTGACGGTCCCGCCGCCGAACCGCGCGACGTAATCGACGCCTGCCTGGATTGCTTTGTCGGTCGTCCCGACGATATCCGCATCTTTCGGGCCGACGGTGATGCTAAACCTTTGCGTCCAGTCGGGTTCGACGATGGCGTCGCCCGACGTGGCGCGTGGCTTCGTGATCGGCGGTTGCGCGAACGCCATAATGGGGATGACAGCCAACAACGTGATGCACAATAAAGGCCGCATGGTTGATCCTCCAAATGTTCAAACGATCGCGTGGGATTCTTCGAGCGCTAAGCCGCAAGCGGCAAACATGATGCCTGTTCAGTTCGCGTCCAACAACGTCGCCACCACATTATCCTGTGGGTAGCTGTGGCCCAGGTGCTGACGAAAGCCTTCCGCGAACGCCACGCCCATTTCGCCGCCACGCTTGGTGCCGAGTTCGCGCATGGAATGCACATAATGATCCATGCCGTGGTGCTTCATCAGCCAATCGCGTTGGCTGGCGTGATCGGCGAGCATCAACGCTTTCTCCTCGATCACGCCGGTGATGTCCACGCGAAAGCCCGGCACGACATCGCGGCCTAGCGGGTCCTTGCCTTCGATCGCGTCGCAATAATACAGATGCGGAATGCGGGGCAACACCGAGCCGATACGGCGATCGGCGAGGAAGTTCGGGATCGGCGCCGCGAACGCAGCAGCCCGCGCCAGTGTGCTCGTCATCTCATGATCGAGAATGTAGTCGCTCGGGCTGTGCGTCAACACAATGCTCGGCTGCACGTGGCGGAACAGGCGTGTAACTTTTTCCAGCGTGTGCTCGTTGTAACAGACGAGGAGGTCGCGTTCTTCGACGCAGTGATACGACGCACCGATCCGCCTGGCCGCTCGCGCACCCTCTTCACGGCGAATGCGGCTGATCTCCTGCGGCGAATATTCGACCGACCCGCAATCGCCCGGCGTCATCGACGCGATGTGCACAGTGCACCCATGCTCGCGGATGAGCCGAATCAAGGTGCCGGCGCACAAAAACTCGGCGTCATCGGGATGGGCGAGAATGGCAAGAATGGTATTTGGCATCGTTCCCTCACAAATGCACTCTGAGAGCCGCAATAAACCGATAGGCTGCGAAGGCTTCCGCGTGCCGCAACGCTGGCTCGACGGATCGCTCGATATTGTAGCTATCGCCGGCGAATCGCGGGGCTTGTCGCGGTCGTTATTCTACTGCATTGAATTCTCGACGGGGACAAGCCGCGCCACTCGCCTTCAATTCGCACGGAGCTTGGACAACAGGGGCAAACTTGCCGATTGTAAACTCGCCTGCGATCTGGTATCTTTTCCTTATTGAATAATACCGTTTTTCCGCATCGTGAGGTGACGATGATCCGTCATGTTTTGACCTTGGCTGTCCTTCATCTCGCGGCTTTTTCTGCAGATGGATTAGGACAAGAACCGGCCCTCGAAAAGCAGGCGCGGGCGATTCTGCGAGAGCATTGCTTCAAATGTCACAGTCACGAGGCAGGCAAGGCCAAGGGCGATTTGATGCTCGACACGCGGGTGTTTATGCTCAAGGGCGGGTTCGCGGGGCCGTCGCTTGTGCCGGGCGATGTTAGCAAGAGCTTGTTGATCAAGTCGGTGATGCACGAAGACGCCGAAATGAAGATGCCGCGCAATGCCCCGAAGCTGTCGGCGGACGACATCGCCACTTTGACGGCATGGGTCAAGGCCGGGGCGCCGTGGGCCGACGCCGCCGTCAAATCCGGACTGCGTGTGCCGGGCAAGATCACCGATGAGGATCGCCGTTATTGGGCGTTTCAGCCAGTGAAAGCTGTCGCGCCGCCGATCGTCGAGGGCGTCGAGCATCCGATCGATCGCTTCATCCTGACACGCTTGCAGAAGGAAGGCATTCGCCCGGCGCCGACGGCGGACGCTCGCACGCTGATTCGCCGTTTGACGTTTGACTTGATCGGCCTACCGCCAACCGCCGAGGAGATCGATGATTTCAGCAAATCCGTAATCACCAATCATCAATCATCAATCGACGTCGCGGTCGAGCGCCTCTTGGCGTCGCCTCATTACGGCGAACGCTGGGCGCGGCATTGGCTTGACGTCGTGCGTTTCGCCGAGTCCGATGGCTACCGCCTCGATTCGTTTCGGCCCTATGCGTATCGTTACCGCGATTACGTCATCAAGGCGTTCAACGACGACAAGCCGTACGACCGCTTTATCCGCGAGCAGATCGCCGGCGATGAGCTTTATCCGGATGATCCAAATGGCCAGGTCGCGATCGGTTTCTTGACGCATGGCATCTACGAGTTCAATCAGCGAAACGTCCGCGGGCAGTGGTTCGAGATGCAAAGCGAAGCGGTGGACATCGCCAGCGAAGCCGTGCTGGGCCTGAGCATGGGCTGTGCGAAGTGCCATGACCACAAGTTCGATCCGATTTTGCAGAAGGACTACTTCGCGCTGAAGGCGTTCTTCGACGGCCTGATGCCGAGCGAGGAGTTGGCCTATGCGCTGCCGAGCGAGCAGTCGGCTTATGCGAAAAAATTGGCGGCGTGGGAAGCGAAGACGGCGGCGATCCGCAAGCAGATCGCGGCGATCGAGGACCCCGTGCGTGCGAAGGACACGGCTTTTGCGACCTCGAAGTTCCCGCCCGAAATTCAAGTCATGCTGCGAAAGCCCTACGAACAACGCGATCCGCAAGAGCAACAACTGGCAACATTGGCGTATCGCCAAATCGTATTCGAGTATGTGAAGCTCGACACCAAGATCAAGGGTGCGGAAAAGGATCGCCTGTTGGAACTGCGTAAACAGCTCGCGAAATTCGATAGCGAAAAGCCGGCCTCCTTGCCGATGTGCCAATCGGTCCGCGAGGTCGGCGTCGTGCCACCCAAGACAGCGATTCCGAAGAAGATCGACGATGTCCCGCCGGCGTTCTTGACGGTGCTCGGCGATGCCGCCCCGACGATCACGCCGGCGAAGACATCGTCCGGTCGGCGGGCGGTGTTGGCGAATTGGCTGACGAGGCCCGAGCATCCGCTGACGGCGCGCGTCATCGTCAATCGCGTTTGGCAGCAGCATTTTGGCCGCGGGCTGGTCGGCACAGCAAGCGACTTCGGCAACCTGGGCGACAAGCCAAGCCATCCTGAATTGCTCGATTATCTCACCGATCGCTTTGTCAAAGACGGCTGGAGCCTGAAGAAGCTGCATCGGCTCATCCTCACGTCGCGCACCTATCAGCAATCGTCCGTCGCCGGGTTGGACCCGCTCGGCCTGCAAAAGGATTCCGAGAACCGCTTCCTATGGCGCATGACGCCTCGACGCCTCGACGCCGAGCAAATTCGCGACGCGCTGTTGGTATCAACCGGCAAACTCGACCGCACCGTTGGCGGGCCGAGCGTCGAGTTCAAGGAACCGCGGCGAAGCGTGTACCTCAAATGGTTCCGCAATACGAAGGAGCCTTTGCTCGAAATCTTCGACCTGCCCGATGGCTTCACGAGCACGGCTCTGCGCAACGTCAGCACGAATTCGACGCAAGCGCTGTTCATGATTAATTCGCCGTTCATGACTCAGCAAGGCAGCCTGTTCGCCGACCGCGTGACCAAGGACAACGCGGGCACGGAGGATCAGAAAATCGAGCGTGCGTTCCGCTTGGCCTTCGGGCGGAACCCGACGAGCAAGGAGGTCGGCATCGCCCGTACCTTCTTGGTGGAGCAACAGAAACGCGTTGTGGCGCCGAAGAGCAAGGGGCCGATCTTTGAGACTGCGAAGATTCCGTTCCACGATGGCAAAGCCGCAGTGATCACACCAGGAAGCACGCAAGCACGCTTCCAACTGCCCGACCGCGTGAAGCTGCCGACCGATCAGTTTACGCTGGAAGCATTCGTCTACCTCCGCAGCGTGTTCGAGGACGGCCAAGTTCGCACCGTCGCCGCCCACTGGAACGGCGACATGAAAGGCGCGGGCTGGGCCCTCGGCGTGACGGGCAAGAAATCGTCGTACAAGCCGCAAACGCTCGTACTTCAGCTCTGGGGGCAGGACGCAAGTAATAAAATTGCCTATGAAGCGATATTCTCCGGCTTGCAACTTCAGCTCAATCGGCCCTACTATGTCGCTGTCAGCGTGAATGTCAAAGACGCGTCAGATAAAGGCATCACGTTCTACCTCAAGGATCTCGCCAACGACGAGGAACCGCTCGGTGTCTATGCCACGACGCATAAAGTCGTCAAGCTGCCGTCAGGCGGCGTTACCTTCTCCATAGGCGGAACGGTTGGCAAACTCGAGCGTTCCTGGGACGGCATGCTCGACGACGTTCGGCTGTCGAACACCGCGTTACCGATGAAGCAACTGCTAATCAACACGAGCACGGTGACGAAGAACACCGTCGGCTACTGGCGCTTCGAGCTGACGCCCGGCATGCTCAGCGACTCGTCGCCAAGCGGGCTGACGTTGCAACGTCTCGGCAGCGCCGGCGCGTCGGGACCGGTGACGATCGATTCCCGCCGAGCCGCGTGGATCGACTTCTGCCAAGTGCTGCTGAACGCGAACGAGTTTGTGTATGTGGACTAAGAAGCCCAGCTGGTGAGGTATCCCGAACCCCTGGGATGAACATTCGCAAGGGCTAATCCCAGGGGTTCGTAGGGTGCACGACAGCACTTGTAAAGAAAACAAATGCATAATCACGAAAGGCACGAAAGAACGAAAGCACGAAAAAATACAGTTCATTATTTGGTAATCTTCTTTGCGCATATCAATCCGATTTTCTTTCGTGATTTCGTACTTTCGGGCTTTCGTGATTCGTATTGAAGATCAATGTCTGCAAGTGCTGTCGTGCACCCTTGACGTGGGCAGTCCTCCGATTTTGCTTGGCGCGAGCTTGGTGACCGGGTAAACTAGGTTTGAAGCTTGATGGTGTTGAGCGACTCGGACGAGATGGAGGCCTCATGGCGCGGCGCATGCCTACCTGGGTACTTGGATTATTTTGCGGGTTCGTCCTGATAGGTTCCGGTTGCGGTAATCGCGTATTGGAGGTTGAGGGGTCCGTCGAATTCGACGGCGTGGCCGTGGCCTCCGGGTCGATCTCGTTTGAACCTGCCGACGGCCCAGGCCGCGACTTCGGCGGCGTGATCACCGACGGGAAGTATAAGATCACGAGTCCTCCCGGCGTCGAGCCTGGAGCCAAAAAAGTTCGCATCCGGGCGGCGCGGAAAACCGGTCGGCAGATTCCCGCCGGTTCGCCTTCTCCCCCGGGGACCATGGTCGATGAACTGGTAGTGGTCCCCGCGAACTACAACGACAGCAGCGAACTCACCGCCCACCTCGAAGCCGGCGTCGCCAACCGCTTCGATTTCAAACTTGTGTCGGGCAGCCCTATCCCGTAATGAATCCTGGCGCGACGCTGCTTTACTTTATTCAAATGCTTCTTTTTGGAATCCGCCGATGCGAAACAGCTTATTCCGAAGGACACCGCGATTGGCGAACCAGCCCGGCTTTACACTGATCGAACTGCTGGTCGTCATCGCGATTATCGCAATTCTCATCGCCTTGCTCGTCCCCGCTGTTCAGAAGGTACGTGAATCAGCGGCTCGCATGCAATGCACGAACAATCTCAAACAAATCGGCATTGGCACGCACGGTTACCACGATGCCAACAAACGCCTGATGCCAGGATACAACTACAACGCAACCACTGACATCAGCGAAGCCACCTGGTTGTACTTCTTGTTGCCTTATGTCGATCAGATGCAGATCTTCGCCACGGCGAATCTGAGTCAAAATTTCGGCTCGTTGCCGAACGCGAACAGTACACTCAACGGCTATCTGCCCGCTGTTTATTCCTGCCCTTCGGACAGCATGGTCGCGAAAACGTGCTGGAATTTCTACATCAAGGGAAGCTATGCCGGCAACGACGGCATCGGCCCGATGGTTTCTCCCGCAGGCGGCTGGACTGGGCCGGGGGTTACCACTATCGGGGTTTTCATGATGAACACCAAAATTACAATGACGGACATCACCGACGGCACGAGCAACACTGCCCTCGCCTCGGAAATCATCAAAGTTACCGGTGCAACCGACGACCTACGAGGCGTCATGTATTATCCCGAAGGCCCGCTCTATCAGCATAACACCGGCCCCAATAGCACCACGCCCGACAATCTGCGCCAAGGCGCCTGTATGAACGTGCCCGAAGCTCCCTGCATCGGCACAACCTATACGGCTTACAACAATCGTTCGCTTATTATGGCCGCGCGCAGCCGGCATTCCGGCGGCGTCAATCTCGCGCTCGCTGACGGCACCGTCCGCTTCGTCTCAAATACCGTGGCGCTTACGACCTGGCAGGCGCTCGCGACCATCCGCCAGACCGATGTGCCAGCTGATTTCTGACGCCATCGAATAAAGCCTGTGGCGATTCATGCGAATTTTGATACACGCCCAACGGGTGAGGTACTCCGAACCCCTGGGATTTGCCCTTGCGCTTCCAAACGCTCATCCCAGGGGTTCGGAGTACCTCCCCCGCTGGGCTTGCGGCTCCTGAAGGGTGTCATCTCGTGCTAATTGGCTATGTCAGCGATGAACGCTATGTCGCGCTCGGCGATGTGCTTGTCGAATTCACCAATGCCGCAGGCGAATCGTGTGAGACACGCTCGCGGGCCAGCGGTGCGATCCACGCGAACCTGCCGCCCGGCGAATTGCTTGTCACGCTGACCAAGCCTGGTTTCGGCTCGAAGTGCGTGCGCATGACGCCTCAGCATGTCGACCCGTTTCAGTTCCGATTGCTCGCCGATTCGTTGCTGGGCTATGCCTGGCCGAAATGCGTGCGCTCGGGCGAAATCTCCGAGTTCCGCGTGCATGCCGTCGAAGAATACAAAATCGAACTCTGGCGCTACGGCTGGGAGAAGGAATTCATCCGCGGCCTGGGTTGGCATGACGAGCATGGCCCCCGCGCCGTGATGCAGATCACGCCCGACGGCGACTACACGCAGACCGGCGTCGCCTGGAACAAGGTCGGCTACCTCAGCCCGCATCACCTCCAGCGCGTCGCCGCCCCCGAGCGATCGGGCCTCTACTATTTCCACACCCGCACCAAATCGGGCGCAACCTTCACGTTCCCATGGATTGTCGCGCCTGCCAAACCAACGGCGCCGATTGCCGTGCTGGCGTCGAATATCACCTGGAACGCCTACAACAATTTCGGCGGCCGCAGCAACTACATCCACGCCGACGCATTCCCGCCGACGCCCACGATCAACGCTCGGCAAGAACTCAAACGCTACCAGGATGTCAACCACCAAACCTGGGGCTGCGAGGCGTACGCGCCGCTTTCGTTTGAGCGACCCGAGCCGATCAACCACATCGATCCCGCGACGAAGATCACCGACCCGATCACGGGCCGAGCGGGCAACCATATCGCTCCCGCGGAATGGCGGATGATGGGTTGGCTGGAACGCGAAGGTTTCGCCTACGATCTCTACAGCGAAACCCAGCTGCATTCGGGCGTGCTCGACCTATCCAAGTATCAGGTTCTGGTCCTCGGCCCGCATCCCGAATACTGGACGAAGACGATGTACGACGCCGTCAAAGCCTGGGTGTTCGCGGGCAAGGGCAGGCTCGTTTATCTCGGCGGCAACGGGCTGAACTGCGATGTCGAAATGCTCGACGGCGACCGCATGATCTGCCAAAACACCAAGATCACCAGCCTCGTACCCGCCGGCATGGGCGGTTGCGAGAGCCGATTCGCCCGTCGCCATGAGTCCGAAGCGAACCTGCTCGGCGTCGTCTTCGACCCGCGCGGCATCATGACCGCGTTGCCATACCGCGTCATCGACAGCAAGCACTGGGCCTTCGCGGGCACGGGGCTTCGCGTCGGCGATTCGTTCGGCGAACATTCACTACACGAGCGCTGTCCCGGCGGCGCGTCAGGCCACGAGACCGATAAGATTTCGCCGAGTTCGCCGAAGAATGTACACCTGCTCGCCAAGGGCCTGAACCCCGACAACGGCGGCGCGGAGATGATCGTTTTCGATACGCCTTCGGGCGGCGCGGTCTTCTCCGCCGGATCGATCTGCTGGCCAAGCAGCCTGCCCGTGGACGCACACGTGTCGAGAATCACCGCGAACGTCTTGCGCAAGTTCCTGGATTGACGGCGTTCGTTTATTTTCCGCTTGCGGCTTAGCGCTCAGGATATCCCACGCGAGCGCTAAGCCGCAAGCGGAAGGCAAGCCCCGGAGGCGATATCATGCGTTACATCGGCATCCTGCTACCATTAGTCGCTTTGCTCCCGTTGTCCGCGCTCTCCGGCGAAAAAGAGACGAAACCGGACTATAAGGAATTCTCCCGTCTCGTCCATTCCATCGTCCTCGCCCAGATGCCCAAGAAAATCGTTGACGCATCCGGCTGGGGCGGCACAATCCCCGCGCCGCCGAACTTGCCGTTCCCGCAACTGCGCAAGTACATCAAGGTCGGAGATAAAGTCGAAGTCCCCCACGGCACCTGGCGGCGATTCACGGGCAAGATCGAGAGTCCCGACAAGAACCTCATCATCAATCTCACCGACTTCAAGCCCCTCAACGCCAAAACCCACCGCATCGCCTTCGATGTCGACGCGACGATGGCCTGGAACATCGAGCTTCAACAATGGCAGAAAGGCCTACTCCTACTGCCCATTGCGACTGTCGCCGATGCACGCTTCACCGCGGCAATCGTCTGCGATGTCGGCGTCGAGCTTGATTTGACGACATTTCCGCCAGCCCTGAAGATCGAGCCGAAAGTCGCAGACCTTGGCCTAAATCTCGTTGACGTGAAGCTGCGCAGCGGCCCGCTCCTCACCGGCGAGAAAAACGAACAGATGGCGAAAGACATCAAGGATGTGTTGCGTCTTGCCGTCAAAGCGAGTGAACCGTTGGTCAAGGCCGAGGTCAATCGCGTCATCGAGGAAAGCCTGAAGCAAGGCAAAGGCACAATCGGCGTCGGCGCGATGATGAAGGCGTTGCCAAAGGCGAAGTAGTGGTCAGTTGTCAGTTGTCAGTGGTCCGAAAAAGAACCTGTTGAATTGTGTTCCTCTGTGGGCAATCCCTTTACTCGATCTTGACTTGGAATTTGCGGCGCCTTGAGGTTTGTGCATCATTCCTTTTTCGGTAAGCTATTTTTACGCGGCTTTCAGCATAAATTATTGCATGACTGATAACAGATATACTTCGCACGATAGAAATTGTCGCTTTTCCGAACCGATCAAAACATTTCCGAGCCGCGACCGTAAGGGAGCGGCCGACAGGATGCCGTGCAGATTATATCAGCCGCTCCCTTACTGTCGCGGCTCGGAAAAGCGTCAATCTCACCCGTCAAAGGTATAACTGACAACTGATATGCGAACAGGGGACCCGCATGGCTGACGCGACGTTGAATAAGTTGATCCACATCGCCGGCGAGGGTGCGACGAAAGAATTGCGCTATGCCGCGTTGAAGATGCTGACGGCAGTCGGCACGCGCGATGCCAAGCTCGTCAAGACGCTGCTGGCCGTGCTTGATGATCCCGATAAGGACCTGCGTGCTGCTAGTATTGAAACGCTCGGCGCGCTCGGCGCTGACGAAGCATTGAAGCGGTTGGAGGAATTCGTTCGCGCCGGCGGGACGGAGCTCGAATCCGCAGTGCGAGCGGCGAGTCAATTCGGCGCCCGCGGCGCCAAGGCGATGGGCAAGATCATGGACGATGTCAGCCCCACGATTCGCGCGCGTGTCGCCGGCGTCCTGGCGAAATCGAATACCAGCAATGCTCTGCTTGTCACCGCTCAGGGCTTGCTCGACGCCGACCCAAGGATCGTCGATGGCACGGCTCGCAGCCTGGCGATGGAGATCCCCGGATTCTCGGGGCCGCAGCGAACCGCCCTTGCGAAGTGCCTCATCGAAGCACTCGGCGACAAGAAAATCTCTGCCAAATCGGAAGCCGGGATGCTGCGTGTACTCACAGGACTGCATGAAGCCAAGGCTGAGGACATCTACTGGTCGCGCATCTTGCCGCCCAAGTCGGCTGAGGTCCGGGCGGCGGCGCTGCATGGCCTTTGCAATGCGGTCCCGACGACCGACAAGCGGTTGCAAGCCTTGCTTACCTGCGCATCTGAACGAGAATTTCAGATCGTGGCCAGCGCGCTGATGATTCTAAAGAAGCTGCCGATCAATGCCAAGACGTCGAAGCATTGGGTGCAGTTGCTGGAGGCGCCGGACGTGGCGACGCGCCGATTAGCCGTCGAAAGGCTGCAAGGCGTTGAAAGCGCCGAAGTCGCCCGCGCCATGGTTGTGCAGCTTCGCCATCCCGATCGCAATCTGCGCGATGAAGCACTCAAGGCGCTACGGGCCTATCCCGCCGGGCGAGACGCCTTGCTCGATAAGATGCTGACCTCAGGCGACGCGGATCGCGCCTGGTCCTTGGCCCGCGCGATCGGCGAAGTCGGGAAGGAACTGACAGCGGCACAGCGGGCCAAGGTTTTTGCCGAGGCCTGCAAGCTGCACGACAAGGATGACAAGCGAGCCGCCGCGCTCCTCTTCTTCCTGCGCGAAGCCGATCACGCCTGGCTTCGCGATCAACTCGAAGCACACGGGCTTGAACTGCGCAAGAAAAAGAAATACGCTGAAGCGGTCGGCTATTACCGTATCCTCGCCCAAGACCCGGCTTGCAGTGAAAAGACACGGTTTGAACTGGCGGCCACGGGGCTGAAGCTCTCCACGCACGACCTTGAGCTCGACAATCGCAGCAACGATCCCGCGCTGCATCAATTCACGCGCCTGCTGCAAAACGCCTCGTTCGATCTGATCGGCCATATCACGAAAGCCAAATGGATCGATGTCGAAGGCCTCTTCTACGTCGGCTTTCATTTCGCCGAACAAACGCATCGCGCTCAGGAGTTCGGCAAACAAGTGCTTGAAACGGTCGTCGAGCGTTCGCCGAAAACGGAGGTCGGCAAGCAGGCGAAACGCAAACTCAAGAGTGCGGGGTTGGTGTGACTGATGTGGGTTCGTCCGTTTAGCCGCTCGCCTTTGGCGAGCGCGACCCGCGTGATGCTCGGCACCAGTTCGCGCTCGCCAAAGGCGAGCGGCTAAACGCAAATTCCATCACGCCGTCACGATCACCAGATAGTTATTCTTCTTCCCGCGCTGCAATACGAGCACTTCGCCATCCAGGAAGTCGGCGGCGCTGACGGTCGGGTTGTCGCCGGCGGCGGGTGGTTTGCTGTTGATCTTAACGCCTTTCTGCGCGATCTGTCGGCGGGCGTCGCCTTTGGAAGCGCATGCTCCCGCGCGGACGAGCAGATCGATGACGGACAGTGGAGCGGCCAACTCCTGCGGGTTAAGCGTGATCGACGGCACATCGGCGGCGAGCTGCTTCAGCAGTGAAACCTCCAGCGAGGCGATGTCGCCCGAAAACAACGCCGCCGAGGCTTTCTTGGCGTTCTCCGTCTCGGCCTGGCCGTGCACGAGCGTGGTGATTTCCTGTGCCAATGCTTTCTGCGCGACGCGCTCGCCGGTGCCGACATGCTGATCGAGTTCCTTGATCGTTGCCTCGTCGAGCAGCGTGAACCAGCGCAGAAAGCGCGACACGTCGGCGTCGGCCATGTTGATCCAGAACTGGTAGAAGGCGTACGGCGAGGTCTGCTTCGGGTCGAGCCAAATCGCGCCTTTCTCGCTCTTGCCCATCTTCTTGCCTTCGGAATTCGTCAACAGCGGCATCGTGATGCCAAACGCCTCGCCGCGGTCGATGCGGCGAACCAGGGCGATTCCTTCGCAAATATTGCCCCATTGGTCCGAGGCGCCACACTGGATTCGGCAACCGTGCCGACGGTATAGCTCCAGGAAGTCGGTCGCCTGCAAGAGCATATAAGTAAATTCCGTATAGGAAATTCCCGTATCTTCCTTCTCGAAGCGTTTCTTGACGGAATCCTTGTGGATCATTTCGTTGACGGAGAAATGCTTGCCGATGTCGCGCAGGAACTCGAGCAAACGAAGCTCGCCAAGCCAATCGATGTTGTTGACAAAGATCGGCGCCGGTCCGTCGCCCTGACTGAGGAAGCCTTCGATTTGCCGGCGCATCGCCTCGCCGCGCAGCCGCACGGTGTCGATGGTTTCGAGCACGCGCTCCGCCGACTTGCCGGACGGATCGCCGATGAGTCCAGTCGCGCCGCCGATCAGCACGATGATCTGATGTCCCGCTCGGCGAAAATGGCGCAGCGCCATCAGCGGAATAAGGCTGCCTGCGTGCAGGCTCGTCGCGGTCGGGTCGAAACCGATGTACATCGGATACTTGTTCGTCTCAAGTACGCTCACCAGGTTGTCCGCCGTCATCTGATGGATGAGCCCACGCCATTGCAATTCGCTGGTTACGTTCATGCCGAGTCCTTAATTATTTCGCCCGTCGATTCGTGATGAGGAAAGCCTAGCGCTTTTCAGGAGGCCGGACAAGATGGGCTGGTTCGCTTTTCGCGGAATCGGATTGACACGATTTTCCCATCGACGGTATCATGCGACATTGGTTGAGGAAAATCGAAATAATAACCTCCCGATTCCGCCGCTTGCAGCTTAGCGCTGGCAAGGCACCGCTTGAGCGCCAAGCCGCAAGCGGAAAATGCAAATCGCGAAGTTGTTTTGAATTTCACTTAGGAGTAGACGTGGCCACCAATCCCGGTCGAACGATACCGTTATCGCTGAATCGGCGTGTCATCTGTGATTTGATGGATGCGTCGATGAATGTGCCTCTCGTGCGGATCCAGAAAACTATCAATGTTCAGGAACTTATCACGGCTCGCAAGGAAGCCCAGCCGCGTCCCAGCTGGTGCAGCATCTTTACGAAGGCCTACGGCAAAGTGGTGGCCTCGCAGCCGGAGCTTCGCCGTGCTTATCTCGGCTTTCCTTGGGCCAGGCTTTTTGAATTTGAAAAGAACGTCGCCGATATCGCCGTCGAAGCACGTGTACTGAACGAAACGGCTGTCATCATGGTTCCGGTGAATCGGCCGGAGACGCGAACGTTGCTCGGCATCGACCAGAAAATCGCCGAAGGCCGCGACAATCCGCTGGAAAACGTGCCTCGCTGCGGGCGCGCTCTGGCTGTCGCTCGTTTCCCGCGCTTCATGCGGCGATGGATTTGGTGGCTGACTCTCAACATGTCCGGCAATAGCCGCTCGAAGGTATTTGGAACGTTCGGCGTGACGTCGGTCGGCAATCTCGGCGTCGATTCGTTGTCGCCGCTGACGCCGACGACGACTTTGCTGCACTACGGCGCTATCGATCCGAACGGCGACATTGTACTTCGCCTGACGTTCGATCATCGCGTCATGGACGGTACAACGCCATCGCTTGCCTTGTGCGAAATGGAAAGATTATTGAAAACCGAGATTCTGGAAGAATTGAGATCGCTCCGCCCGGCCGACACCTGCGTGCGGCCGACACTCCTGGCGGCGTGATTCTTCGCGTGCGCAAGACGTATATCCTTCGGTTGACAATACGGCAGACGGAGCGTATCTTGAGGAACGGGAGATTCTTTCAGGAATTGGCCATGTTTCGCGTTATCCTAGGTGTTGTGTTGATGTTGCTAGTATCGTTGCCCAACGGTATGTGCTTCTGCCACGCCTTTGATGATGTGCATGCCGATGTTGATCCGCACGAATTGCCCGACGACGAGCACGACTGCCCGTGCTGCGAATTAAAGCCTGCGCTCGCTTGCGATGTAAGCCAAGTGACGCTAGAACGTGATGGAAAAAGCGAGCCGACTCTTGTGCGTATGCCGCTTATCCAGACTAGTGTTTTCGCCATGCAGGGTAGCCACTATTCCTCTAGATTGCGGTCCTCAATTCCATTGCCGTTGCTCCACTGCGCGCTGAGCATCTGACACCTCCGCTCTGAAAATCGACAGTCACAATTATCTCGGCGAGCCAAGCTCCAATGTAGTACGACGTTCCGCGTCGTAGAGTCAGTGACGCGGAACGTCGTACTATAGCGGACCAAGCAATCACGTTCACTGACGAGGAGATACTCATGCACATGTCCAAACTGTTGCAATCGATTATCGGTCCGGCGTGTGTCATCGCATTTCTCTTCCTCGGATGGATTACGCAGGCAACCTGGAAGCCGTGGCTGATCCCCGCGAAGGGCAATCCCGACGAAGCGAAGAAGGATGCCCCGCCGGACGGCGCCGAAGTCATCAAGCTGAGCGCCCACGCCCACGCAAATCTCAAGTTGATTATCAAGGAAATCGAGCCGACGACCTATTGGCGGAAGCTATCGATCCCCGGTTCCGTCGTGGATAGGCCGGGGTATAGCGATCGCGCGATCACGGCGCCGATCGCGGGCGTTGTCACTCACGTCACGGCGGTGCCTGGCAAGGTGTTCCGGGCGGGTGAGGAACTCTTCCGCCTGCGCTTGGCGAGCGACTCGTTTCAGGCTAGCCAGATGGAACTTTTCAAGAGCGTGCGCGAATTCGATATCACTCGCCGGGAGCGCAAGCGACTCGAGACCATCCCGGCAGGAAGCGTACCGGTGACGCGCTTCCTCGAACTGCAATATCAGGAGGAACGCCTGAGTGTGTTGCTGCAGGCCCATCGCCAGGACCTGCGCACACGCCAACTTACCGAAGAGCAAATCGCCGGCATCGAGCAAAAAGCCCAGTTCGTGACGGAGGTTGTAATCCGAATGCCGGAGCGTTCGGACAAATTACAACATAACGGCAAGGAGCACGGCTCGCATCAAACGCCAACAATGAGCGTTGTGTACGAAGTGCAAAAACTCAAAGTAAAGCTGGACGACTTCGTGCAAGCGGGCCAAACGCTCGCATATCTGGCCGACCATCGGCACCTCTATGTCGAAGGCCGCGCGCTAAAGCATGAGACGAAATGGATCGCCGAGGCAGCTCAGCTCGGTCACCCGGTGGAGGTGATTTTTGGCGAGGACAACGATGGCACGCCCGTCGATTTTCTGAACGGCCTGTCGATTGAATTTATGGGCACAACGATGGACGCCGGCGGGCTGACGTTGCCGGTCTACATTCCGTTCGCCAATCCGATGAAGGCGCACGAACGGCAAGGGAAAAGCTACCGCACGGGGCTGTATCGGCCTGGGCAGAAGGCCATGGTGCGGATTGGCGTGGAGAAACATGACGGCGTGTTCGTGCTACCCATTGCCGCTGTCGCGCGGGAAAGGCCTGACGCCTACGTTTTCAAACAAAACGGGAACACGTTTGTCCGCAAAGCCGTGACGATCCTGCACGAGGATTCGGAATCGCTGGTGATCGCCAACAACGGCGCGATCCTGGCCGGGCAGTTTGTCGCGCACAACGCCGGTGCCGCGTTAAATCGAACGCTAAAGGCCGCGCAGAGCGGCGGCGGTGGACACCACCACCATGATTGACGACCGCGACGATGGTCCGATTGCTTACGAATAGCTTTAGCTGGTTGCCGTGCCACCGCGGCATCCCGCGTGCGGTAAACGTAAACAGCGTGCCGTCCATTACGGAAGAGTATCCCCCACCGAGAACGTTGAACCCATGCTAAACGCCGTTATCCGATTCTCACTGCGCTACCGCATGCTGGTCGTATTCATCAGCCTGGCCACGCTCTTGTACGGCGGCTACATCACGGCGACGCTGCCGATCGATGTGTTCCCTGATCTCGATAGGCCGCGCGTCGTCATTCTTACAGAGGCGCTGAATCTCGCGCCGGAGGAGATCGAGACGCTGATCACGTTTCCGATCGAATCGTCGATCCTTGGCGCGACGGGCGTGCAAGCGGTGCGCAGCCAATCGACGATGGGGCAATCCGTCGTCAACGTCGAGTTTGACTGGAACATTCCGATCTTCACCGCTCGCCAGATTGTGCAAGAACGCCTCACATCGCTCGAAGGCACATTCCCGCCAGGCATCCGCCCGCAGATGGGGCCGATCAGTTCGTTGATGGGCCAAATCATGATCGTCGGCGTCGCCCGCCAATTCGGACCCGATGACGGCGAGTTGGCACAGGTAGGTAAAACCAAGTACCTCGCTGAACTGACGCGCGACCCGAAGGCGGGCACGCTTGCGGTTCGCTTCTGGGATCCCGTCGGGTCTGGTGAGCTTGTTTTGCGCGATCCGCAGGAATGGAAGCCACTCGTAATTCCAAAGCCGAATCTGAAGCTTACGTGGCAAAAGCCTGGGCGAAGTGCGATGGCGCTTCCCGATCGCGCTGATAACGCCCGTGCGAAAGCCGTCAGCCTGACGCAACGGCCTGACGACGCTAATCGCTTCGTGTCCAGCGAATCGTTGCCAAGCATTGACGCCGACAGTTATCGCGAACTCGAGCGCACGCTGCATTTCACACACGACAGCGAAACGCACGCCGTCGTGTTCCCGCCGGCATCGCGGCAGCAACTCGACCTTCGCACAACCGCAGACTGGATCATCCGTCCGCGCATCATGAAGATCGCCGGCATCGCTCAGGTGCTCACCATCGGCGGCGGGCGCAAGCAGTATCAGGTTCTCGCCGACCCCAACGACCTCACTCGCTTCGATGTCTCGTTGCATCAGGTCGAAGAATCCCTGCGAAAAAACAACCTCAACGCCAGCGGCGGATATGCCGAGCGCGGCGACAAAGAGAAGCCGATCCGCGTGCTCGCCCGGCTCGGTCCCGATCGCGTGAAGGTGCTCAGCGATATCGAACAGATCGTGGTCAAAGCGATGCCGCTGCGCAACGTGCTCGTTAAAGATGTCGCGCGCGTCACCGAAGGCGCTCAACTCAAGCGCGGCGACGCCGGCGTCAACGGCTTCCCCGGCGTGCTAATGAGCGTCCGCAAGCAACCGCACAAGGACACCAGGGCCGTGACGATGGAAGTCGCGACGGCGTTGCGAGAAATCGAATCCACACTGCCCGCGGACATCGTCATCAACTCCGACAACTTCCGCATGCAAGGCTTCATCGATCGGGCGGTCTACAACGTCGGCGAAGCACTGGCGATTGGCGCATTCCTCGTACTTATCGTGCTGTTTCTGTTTCTGCTCAACTACCGCACCACGTTAATCTCGCTGGTGGCCATCCCGCTCTCGCTCGTCGTGACGAGCATGGTCTTTCGTTTGTCGGGGTGGCTGACCGGCGTTGAGCTTACGATCAACATCATGACGCTCGGCGGCATTGCGGTCGCGCTCGGCGAACTCGTCGATGACGCAATTGTCGATGTCGAGAATATCTTTCGGCGTCTCAAAGAGAACAACGTGCTGCCGTCGCCCCGCCCGGCCCTATCCGTCGTCTATGAGGCGAGCATCGAAGTGCGCGGCGCGATCGTGTTCGGGACGGCGATGGTAATCCTCGTGTTTCTCCCGCTGTTCGCGTTGACGGGCATGGAAGGCCGACTGTTTACACCGTTGGGCATCGCGTATATCGTGTCGATCCTGGCGTCGTTGCTTGTCTCGCTGACGGTCACGCCCGTGCTAAGCTATTACCTGCTGCCCCAGGCACCGGCGACGCACGAATCTGGCGATAGCCCGCTCTTGCGAATGCTCAAATGGCTGGCGACGCCCGTGATCCACTTCAGCATGAGATTCGCCAGCACCCTGCTGCTGACAACCTGGATATTAGTCGGCCTCGGCGCCTGGTTGCTCACACAGATCGGTTCCGATTTCTTGCCGACGTTTGACGAAGGCAGCGTGCAAGTCAACCTCACGCTGCCCTCGGGTTCGTCACTTCAAGCGACCAACCAGTCGGCCGAGATCGCGGATGCATTCTTCCGCTCGATGCAGAAATCGGCAAAGAATCCGGACGGCGAGATCATGCAATTCTGCCGCCGCGTCGGCCGAGCGGAGAACGATGAAGAAAGCGATCCCGTAAACGTTGCGGAATACATTCTCACCGTCAACGCCAACGCGGGAAAGGCACGTGCCGACACGCTAAAGTACATCCTCGACGAATTGAGCGACAAGCTCCCGCCTGGCGTTGAGGTCGAGGTGGAGCAACCTCTTCAGCACCTCATCGGGCATATGATGACGGGCGTCAAAGCGCAGATCGCGATCAAGGTATTCGGCGACGATTTGAACGTCCTCCACAAAATCGCCGAGCGCGTCAAGCACAGCATCAAGGACATCCCCGGCGTCACGCCGCCCGTCGTCGAAACGCAAGAGATGATCGATGAACTGCACATCACCGTCCGCCCGGACAAGCTGGCGTTTCACGGCGTCGATCGCGCGTTCGTCGCCGACTTCGTCAGCACCGCGCTCAAGGGCCAGGAGGTTTCGCAGGTCATCGACGGGCAGCGCCGATTCGACGTCATCGTGCGGCTCGACGAACGCTTTCGCACCGATCTCACGAACCTTGGCAACCTTCGCATCGAGCTTCCCGACAAACGCGGCACTGTGGCCTTGCGCGAACTGGTGAAGGTCAACGAGCACGGCATCGGCGCCAACCAGATTAGCCGCGAGAACGCACGCCGGCGCATCATCGTCCGATGCAACACCCAGGGACGCGATCTCGGCAGAGTCGTCGAGGACATCAAACAGGCCGTTGAACGCGACGTCATTCGCCCACCGGGCTATTCGATCGAATACGGCGGTCTGTTCGAGAACCAGGCGGCAGCCACGCGCCTCATCTCGATCCTTGCCGCTGTCTCGATCGTCGGCATGTTCGTCGTGCTCTACATGCTCTTCCCGTCCACGCGCGTCGTGTTGCAAGTTCTCAACGCTCTGCCCACCGCATTCATTGGCGGCGTGTTGGCCTTGTTGCTCACACGCCAATCGCTCACCGTCGCCAGCATGGTTGGCTTCATCTCGCTCGGCGGGATCGCCGCACGCAACGGCATCCTGCTCGTTACCCATTACTTCCACCTCATGAAGTACGAAGGCGAGGCGTTCAGCGAAAAAATGATCCTGCGCGGCAGCCTCGAACGCCTTTCACCCGTGCTCATGACGGCGCTCACCGCCGGCATCGGCCTGATCCCGCTCGTCTACGGCGGACAGGAACCGGGCCGCGAGATACTTTATCCCGTCGCCACCGTCATCCTCGGCGGATTGATTACATCCACGCTGTGCGAGTTTCTGATCCATCCCGGGCTGTTTTGGAAATTCAGCGGCAAGGACGCCAGTCGGCTCGTCGAGGAGATGGATCGAGAGGATGTTTGAGGCCATCGCAAGCCCGCAAGCGACGCAGGAGCCTGCGCGGGTTGAACCCCGCAGGCGACGCAGGAGCCTGCGGGCTTGGCATTCCTATTTTTCCGCGTGAAGTTGTACCACCATCGTTCCACAACAAGGAGTTTCGTAATGTTTCATCGCATGCATTTCAGCCTGGCCATGTTCATCGCTCTGACGGCGACGATCGGATTGCTGGGTTGTAAAGACACCCACTCCCACGCCAAGAAGACCGACGATTCCGCGAAAACGAAGACCACTGCAGCCCACGATCACCCCGAAGCCGGCCCGCACGGCGGCAAGCTCATCGACTGGGGCGAGGATGTTTTTCACGTCGAATTCACCATTGACACAGCCACGAAGACCGTGACACTTTACGTTCTCGACGACAAAGCGAAGCCCTCGTCCAAGATCGATGCTGCCAAGATCAGCAAAGTGAAGGTGCATGTGCTCAGCAGTCCGCCGGTCGCGGTTGACATGAAGCACGACCCGAAGAAGAGCGGCGACAAAGACGGCGTCGCCTACGTCGGGACGCACGACCTCTTCGGACAATCCGGTGAAATTCTGTTGACGGTCGATGGCGTGGTCGAAGGCCATCCGGCATTCTCCGGTGACCACAAACATCAGCCCACGAAAAAGAAGTGACTCTTCGTTTAGCCGCTCGCCTTTGGCGAGCGCGAATATTACGCATATTGTTCGCGCTCGCCAAAGGCGAACGGCTAAACAGCATCAATCGATTGTCAAGCGCCGAATCAACTCCGCATGATCCGGATACTTCGACAACAATCCCGCGCGATTGCCGTGCTCATAGTCGACATAGTCGAAACCGGGCGCGACCGTGCAGCCTAACAGTGCAAAACGGCCGCCGGGTTCCAGCATGCTGCCTTGCCAAATGTCCCGTGGCACGATGACCTGCGGTTCGTGTCCGTGGATGATGTCGATGCCCAGCACAATCGACCGCCCCGTGCCGTCTGGTGCGAGTTGCAACATACGTACCGGATCGCCGAGGTAAAAGTGGAAGACTTCATCGGTCCGCAGGCGATGCAGAGCCGAGAACGTCGTCGGCGTGAGCAGATAGTAGATTGCTGTGGAGGCGGAACGCTCGCCTGGATAGCGCCCGGGAAGACGGGATTGCGCGAGTGATTCCGCAGCGCGATACGTTTCGCGGAACCAACCGCCCTCTTTCGGATGCGGTTGCAGGTTCAGTCGGCGAATCAGTTCCTCAGCGGTGAGCATGGCGTCCTTTCAGATCAACGGCCGTTTTCGCGTGGGTCTCATTGAGCGCTAAGCCGCAAGCGGCAGTATCAACGCTCGGCGACGAAGATGATGTAGCCGCGATTCTCGAACATTTCCGGTTCGGGAAAGAATTCGCGCATCATCTCGATGGCGAGATCGACCTGCTTGGTCACCAAATAGAACCTACCGCCGGGACGAAGCAAGGCATGCGAACGAGCCACGAAATGATGCGTGATCGTGCCCTGAGCGTAGTACGGCGGATTGGCGAGAACGACATCGAACGAGCGGTCAGGCCATTCGTCGAGCGTGCAGGTCGCGCTGAACTCGGCCTTCTCCACACCCATCGCCTTGGCATTCAGTTCGGCGAGCGCGATCGCCCGGACATTGCTGTCGGCAAAAGCGACGGATCCATTGGCCCCGATCTGGCGGGCCGCGATGATGCCGTTGGTCCCGACACCGCAACCAAGATCGAGCACGCGCTGGCCGGGAGACAGTTCCATGACTTCGGTGAGTGCCCGGCCGCCTTCGTCGAAGAAGCCATAGCCGAACACGCCGGGCCGCGAGGTAAAGGCATACGATGTGGCTTCGTCAACACGCACGTGATACGCCATCTCATGTCGGCGGCGCGGGCGGTCGCCGTTGCGCTGGCACCAGAAAATGGCGTTGTCGCCCTCCATCGGCAGATGCACTTTGCCGAAGATTTTCTTGAGCGCCGGCGCAAAGAAATGATCGTGGTCGTACGGCGTGAACAAAACCAGCGACCCCTGCGGCTTGAGGGCATGAAACGCTTGCTCGATGACATCGAGTTTCAACGCGCGCTCGCCGCCGAACGCCACGGGATAGAGCAGCGTTTGGAACGCGCCGTCGAGATCCCACAGGTCCGGCGTGACGGCGATCTTCGCATCGCGGCCACGAAGCCGCAGCGCTTCGCTGAGACGGTCGGCCTGAAACTGGTCGAGCTGCCAGCAGGTCGTCTCGCCTTCGGGCAGACAATGGGCCAGCTCCGCCGTATCGCCGGGCGAGCCCAGCGCGATACCAAACGGCGGACGCAACCGGCTCGCAATGGTCGGCACCAGTCGCGCAAACGACAGCGGTCTTTTTCGGATGGACTTTTTGGTCGGCACCGGGGGACTCCTTTTTCACTTGCGCCATAGCGCTCAGGATGAAACACACGAGCGCAATGCCGCAAGCGGAATATGCTAGGTACTCGCCAGGTGCATTTCAACAACGCCTGTCCAACGCTCGCCTGGCATCAGCACGTGCAGGCCTGCTTCGACCTTCTGCTGTTGCAGGTTGATCGCATCGGTGATGCAGGTATAGGGCTCCAGGCAGATCGCCTCGCGGTGCGGCGGCGTGAAGCCGATCAACTCGCGAAACCCCTCACTCACCCAGAGCGTCAGCATCTTTTCGCCGGACGGATGCTGTAGCACGGCGATCATGCCAATCCGATCTTCCTGATCGTAGGTGAGATCGTAAATATTAGTATAGAGGTCGTCGAGATTGAGATTCGCGAAGAACTGCCCGTGACGCAATTCACGCGCGTAGTCCACGTCGAGGACTTGGCCAGTTGGCAGGTTCTCACGCAACTCCCAATACTTGGCTGCTGCCGCCGTCACCACCGCCGCTGGGCCACCGAACGGCGCAACCGTGAAGTACGGATGATACCCGATTCCCCACGGCAACGGCTGCGTGCCCGGATTGTCTACCTCCGCTTCGACACGCAACACGCGATCAAACAAGCGGTACGTGATCCGCAAGCGATAATCGCTCGGCCACAACGCCAGCGTTTCAGGTGCGTCTTGCGAGCCGTGAAATTCCGCCGTGATCCAGGCACCCGACGCGTTGGCGCCATGACCGAGCACACGCCAAGGGCAGTTGAATGCGAAGCCGTGGATCGCGTTTTTTTTCGCCGGATCGCCGATCGGCAACTCGTACGTTTTGCCAGCCCAGGTGAATTTGCCATCGCGAATGCGGTTCGGAAACGGGAACAGAATCGGGAACCCGCTGCGCATCGGTAGCTTTTCGGTAAAGAAATTAGGATTGCGATAAAGCAACTCCAAGCTCGCCGACTGCCAGCGATAGGCGTTGAACCCTAGCGCAGGCCAAACCTCAAGCCGATTGCCTTCGCCCTGCAGAACGGCGACCCGGCCATCGATTCCAAACGAGTTCTCGCGATTTTCCCAGGCAAACTCAAAGGACACGGTTTGGTACCTTCCATAAAGTGGTCCGTAAGTGGTCCGTAGTCCGTGGTCCGTAGCAAAAAAAAATGCAAAGCGCCGGGTCTCAGTAATGTCCTCAAGCTCTGACCACTGACCACTGACCACTGACCACTGACCACTGACCACTGACTATTTTTTACCGAGGATCGACGACCGTGCCAACCTATAGCGCTGAGAAACTGACGTCATTTGCCGAATCGCTGTTCCGTGCTGCGGGCGTTCCCGTGGACGAGGCGAAGCGTGTAGCGGAGAGCCTGGTGCTGGCGAACCTGTGCGGGCATGACTCGCACGGGATGATTCGCGTGATCCAATACGCCGATGCGATCAAGGATGGCCGGCTGAAACCGGGTGCGCCGTTCAACGTCGTCAAAGAGACCGCTGGCGTCCTTGTCGTCGACGGCGGCTGGGGCTTGGGGCAAGTGCAAGCGCATCGCCTGCTCGATCGCCTGATCCCGCGCGCGGAAGCGCTCGGCCTGGCCGCGGGCACGCTGCGTAACTGCGGACACATCGGAAGATTGGGTGAATACGCCGAGGCCGCCGCCGCTCGTAAAATGGCGTTTCTCGCCAGCGTCAATAATCACGGCTTCGGTCGCGGCGTCGCCCCGCCAGGCGGCAAGGAGCCACGTATCGGTACGAATCCGCTCTGCGCCGGCGCACCGACGCACGACGATCCCGTCGTACTCGACATTGGCACCAGCGTCGTTGCCGAGGGCAAGGTCCGCGTCGCCTTTAACAAAGGCCAACAGGTCCCCGAAGGCTGGTTGCTCGATCCCGATGGCAAACCGACGACCGACCCCGGCGTGCTCTACAAGGAGCCGCGTGGCTCTATTCTCCCGCTCGGCGGTGCGCAGGCGTACAAGGGCTTCGGCATCGGCCTATTGATGGACATGTTCGTCGGCGGTTTCTCGGGCGCACCATGCAGCACGCCGGGTTTGCCAAACATGTCGGCAAATGCGGTGTTCTTCGTCGTACTTGACATCAACGCGTTCGCCGGCGCGGAGCATTTTTTGAAGGAAACGACGGGCCTGGTGGGCAACGTGAAAAGCTGTCCGAAGGCCGACGGCGCCGGCGACATCCTTGTCCCAGGCGAACCCGAACGCCGATCTGCCGCCCAGCGCCGCCAAACCGGCATCACGCTCGACGACGGCACCTGGAAGCAACTCTCCGCCCTCGCTGATCGCCTCAAAGTCGCGATCCCGGCATGAGGTATACTTCGCACGGTAGAAATTGTCGCTTTTCCGAATCGATCAAAACATTTCCGAGCCGCGACCGTAAGGGAGCGGCCGACCTAAACCGCACGGCATCCTGTCGGCCGCTCCCTTACGGTCGCGGCTCGGAAATGCGTCAAATTCACCCGTGAAAAGGTATAGTACGACAGCGCTAGTTACGTAGGTCAGGCTTTCCAGCCTGACGCATTTTGACGAACATGGGCAAGCCGCGTCATGCTGGAAAGCCTGACCTACGTAACTAGCGCTGTCGTATTAATGCACAGCTTCGCTCGCCCAATGTTGATAATGGGCCTTCGCCAAGCCGAGCGGGAATTGCACTTCGATGATCTCGTCGTCCGCGCTCGCGCCGAAATGGAGCGTAAGATCAACGCGCAAGGACAGCGTTTCGTCCAGGTCCTCGCGGTAGACGACGCACGCATCGCCTTGCGCGGTCACCAACGACGCAAGCGATTCTGCCAAATCAGGCCAATCCCAGGGCGTATGACGATGACCGGGAAAAAGCGAAGCAAGCGTGTCGCTGAAGCGCTGGCCGAGCAGATGACGCGAAGGAAAAATATAGAAGGTCGCCATAGTCGGAATCCTTTCCGCGGAACGGTTCTCCTGGGCAAGCATCGGTTCAAGAGCTTCGTGAGCTACGCATTCTCACGGTGGAATTGATTATTCCGACGTTCCGCCATCACCCAAAACCGTCACAGCCCGTACAGATTCCCACTATAACAGCACGATTGAAATCGCGCTCCTCTTTAACACAAATGGAATCGATAATGCCGACTCCCATAACTCTCGACATGATGAGGCAAACGCTTTACAGCGCCGTGGTATGCGACGCCCTCGACGCGGCGGGCTTTCCGAATCAGTCGCCGCGCGTCGCGCTGATGCCGCTTACGCTGCCCAATCATGTGCTGGTCGGGCGTTGCAAGACGACGCTCTGGGCCGACATGGCCCATGCCGATCCGCAGCCGTATGAGTTGGAATTGACCGCAGTCGATAGCTGCCAAGCCGATGATGTCTTGATCGCGGCGGCGGGCGGATCGGCGCGATCGGGCATTTGGGGTGAACTTTTGACGACTGCCGCTCGTAATCAAGGATGTGTCGGCGCAATCGTCGATGGCATGGTCCGCGACATCGGCAAGATGCGTGCAGTTGGCTTTCCGGTCTTCGCCCGCGGAACCTGTATCTTCGACAGCAAAGATCGTCAGCGGGTAATCAATCTCGACGTGCCCGTGGAAATCGCCGGCGTTCGCTTTGCACCGGGCGATCTGGTCATCGCCGATGAAGATGGCATCGTCGTCGTACCTCGCGCGGTCGAGGAAACCGTCATTCAGCAAGCATGGGAGAAAGTGCACGCCGAGAACCGCGTGCGCGACGCCATCGCCTCTGGTATGAAGGCGACAGAAGCATTTCGTACGTTCGGGGTTTTGTGACTTTGCATGTTGTTTTGCGTTTTTTTAACACAACGGAGGCGGATTCGTCACGAGAGGTCAGACCAGAAATTCGTAGGCTACATTTCGTTACGAAGAAATGCTTTTAATTCAACGCGAAAAATCTGCTACAATCTCATAATGACTTAATCTGTTTCGATTTTCGCCATTCCGAAATATTTATTCATTTCTTTTCTTCGTTCGAGGTAGACGCATGGATCGATCCCGAGTTGACGACAATCGCCGAATCGGCTTTACGCTGATCGAGCTACTTGTCGTCATTGCCATCATCGCGATATTGATCGCGCTGCTCGTTCCCGCCGTGCAAAAGGTGCGCGAGGCGGCGGCGCGAACGCAGTGCACGAACAACCTCAAAAACATCGGCCTGGCGTTGCACCAAAACCATGACGCGAACAAAAAGTTCCCCTCCGGCGGCTGGGGCTGGGACTGGATCGGCACGCCAGAACGAGGCACCGGGCCGGATCAACCCGGCGGCTGGCTTTACAACATCCTACCCTATGTGGAACAGGGGGCCCTACGCGATTCGACAAAAGGTTTGATAGGGGCAGCTGTGGATCCACCGATGCGAGTGCTCATGGCCAAGCCGGTTCCAATCTTCAATTGCCCAGCACGACGAAACGGCGGCCCGTACGCAAACGGCCGGCCCGGTGCGGTCTATTACACGATTGACGCAGCCAACACCCAAGTCTCCATCACGACATCCGCCGCCGATTTGCTCGCCCGATGTGATTACGCCGCTACCTGTGGCTCCCAGGATAAGAACGAAATCGATGGCGGCCCCAGCATCGCCACCGGTTCCTCACCCAACTACTGGAATGTTCCCGGATGGGATGGCGTCATCTATCGCTGCAGCCGAATACGAATCACCCAGATCGATCGCGGCACGAGCAACACCTTTCTCGTCGGCGAAAAATTGATGAACAAAGGTTTGTAAATCGCAGGCACCGACGGCGGCGACAACGAATGCATGTACACTGGAATGAACAACGATGTCCAGCGTACCACCTTCTACCCGCCGGCTGAGGATCCGCTCGTCGGCACAAACCCAAAGCAGTTTGGCAGTTCTCACAACGGCGGCTTGAACATGCTTTATTGCGATGGCTCCGTCCACTTTGTCGAGTACACCATCAATCCCGCGATTTGGCTGGTCGCCGGATCGATCCAATAAGCTCTATTTCTTCGCGCCCAATTCACTCAGAGCCGGAAACGTGAGCGCCGGTGTATTTTGGTTGAAATACACCGGCGCTCACGTTTCCGGCCCTGAAAATAGGTGACGCAGCACACGCATCAATACACGCCGACCACCGTCGTTGCCGCGAAGGCGCGGAACGGCTTCACGCCTGAGCAACCGTCCCACGGATACTTATCCGTCGGTTTTTCGCGCACGGCTTCATCGCGTTCCATGAAGCGCGGGATGAACAGTTCGTTCGTAAGCGTCGTCAGCATCACCCGGCCATCGGCGCCGTAGGGGACTAGCTTGTTGTAGTCGTCAAAATCGACGACCTGTGCGACAGCACGCGGTTGCGGGGCGAAGTAGTTGATCTTGTACCCATCCGCCTTGGTGGGCATTTCGGACGCCGCCAAACCCATCAGCGTATTGCCATAGGTCGGCGCGATGTAGATGCCCTGGCCAAGCAGTTCTTCGATGGCGAAGCGGATCCACTGCGAGGTCATTTCGGTCCCGCCACAGAAGACGCCGGTGATGCCTTTTTCCTTGAGCGTGGTACCGTCTTTTTCGAGTCGGCCACACAGGGCGTCAAGCAGTTTTGGCGTCGTGAACATGCACTTGATGTCGTGATTGGCGGACAGGATGGCAACGGTCTGGTCGATGACGTGTTCCTGATACGCTTTCAGGTGCTCCATCCAGCCTTTCTTGATGAGCTTGATGACCCAGCGCGGATCGAGATCGATGCAGAACGAGATGCCGCCGCGGAATTGGGCGAGATGCTCGACGGCGAGCCGCAGCCGGCGCGGGCCGGACGGGCCAAGCATCAGCCAGTTCGAGCCTTTCGGGAAGTACTGGTCGGGGAGCGTCGCGCTGAATATTTCGTAGTCGATCCAGTGGTCCTCGCAGACGGCTCGGCTCTTGGGGATGCCGGTCGTGCCGCCGGTTTCAAAGACGTAGGCGGGTTTGTCCTTGAGTTTCTTGGGCAGCCAGCGGCGCACAGGCCCGCCGCGGAGCCAATCGTCTTCAAAGAGCCCGAATTTCTTCAGATCTTCAAAGCATTTGACTTCCTTGCGCGGATCGAAATCGAGCTTAAGCAGCGGATTCTTGCCCGCGACGGCATCAACCCAGAACGGCGCACCGGTCTCGGGATTGAAGTGTTGCTCGATGATCTCAACTACGTGAGCGTCGAGTTGGGTTTTGGCTTGTTGGGGTGTGATGCTCATGAGGGTAGGTCTTCTCCGGTTAATACATACCAGTTTTTTACCGCCATTTCTTTCAGGCGCGGCGCCGTCAAGAAATCTTGGCAGGTGTCACGAAATCGTAGAACGATTACTTCACGGTCTAATTGAGGCAGCAATGTTGCCAGGTCGCCCATGTCCTTGTCGCGGTTGCTGAATAGCTTGCTCAGAAAAACATCGTAAACGTCCACGAGCGAAACTTGCAGTTGATTGTACACAGCAAAGGAATGCACGCGATCCCGCCAGCCGCGTGGAAAGTAGTGCTCCTGAACGTGGCCTATGTGGAGGCCGTGCAATTTTTCCAATTCGTCCAGCAGTTGGTACTTCGTTCGGATGCTTTCCGGAACCTCGCCGACAATGTCAATGTCTTCCGTAAAACGGGAAACATAACCTGGCAGTATTAATGCGCATCCGCCGGCCACGTTGATGCGAATTACGTCGCGCAACTCGTAGCCGAGACTGCGAAGATATTGCTGGATCGTTTCCGGTTCTGTTTTTTCCATGAGCCGCTTCCTTATTGAAGGAAATCCGACTTTCTCGAATTCGGATTGGCAAATTCGCGCGATCGTATCGTGATCGCGACATCCCGCCAACCACCGTTCGACGCCAACACCTCCCCAGTATTCCCGCAAGGCATCCACGCTGTCGCGAATCAATAGCCGAGTGCGGTAATCCAGTCCCTCCTGCATCGCCTCGGCCTGGATCGCTTGCGCCAGGTCATTCGGATCGATTTCCGGCTGACTTCTAACGAGCGACCAGAGGTTCTTTCGCCCAGATACCAACGGGGACTCCAATCGTGTTGCCGCTTGCGGCTTAGCGCTCACATGGCGCCTTGCGAGCGCTAAGCCGCAAGCGGCAACATCGTGCGAGCGCTAAACGTAAACAACTTTCGTCATTTTATCGCATACAACTTCGTTTTGGTGATGATATACAACACGCCGTTGGCAACGACGGGCGTGCCGTGGATGCCGTCGTCCATGTTATGGGTGGCGATGATTTTCTTGGTTTTTCCATGCGCGAAGATGACGACATCGCCGTCCTCGTTACCGACGTAGACTTTGCCGTCAACGTAGTAGGCTGAACCCCAGGTGGTGGCTTTGAAGTCGTGCTCCCAGTAGCGTTGGCCGGACTTGGCGTCGAGACAATGCAGATAGCCAGCGAGCTCGGGAATGTAAACGAGGCCGTCATGAACGCACGGGGTGCTGATGGTTGGGCCCATGTAGGCCTGTCGGCCTTTGGCTGGCGACGGGTCGATCGTGCCGCCGAACGCCCAGACCAGCGCGGATCCTTTGTTGGCGGCGTCCTTGGCGTCGAGCGATTTCGGCGACACGTCACCCTTCTTCGTGATGTCGATGCAGACGACATGAGCCGAGCGCGGCGACTGCGGGTGGTCAGGGTAAACGCCCATGCCGACGTAAAGCCGATCGCCGACGACGACGGGTGTGGAGATCATGTAGTTCTCGGTCTCGCGTTTACCTTTGCCGCGAACGGGATTGCAGCTGCATTGCCAAATCAGCTTGCCGGTTTCTGGTTCAAACGAATAGAGCACGGCATCGCCGCCGGCGAAGATTACCTGCGTTTTGCCATCGACGGTGGCGACGGTCGGGTTGGACCATTGGCCTTCGATGATCTTGTCGCCGGGCAGATTCGACTGCCAAACGATTTTGCCGGTCTTCTTGTTAATTGCGATAAAGCTCGGCGACTTGGGCGAGGGAATGTGGCCTTCGTCGTCCCGGCCATTGGCGGTGATGACCATGACGAGATCGCCGACGACAACCGGCGAGCAGTTGCCGAGATGGAAGGGCACGATTTTTAGTTCCTTCATCATGTCATACTTCCAGTGTACTTTGCCTTTCAGATCGGCGCAGACGACTTCGCAGCCGGGCAGCACGTAGTAGATGTGCTCGCCATCGACGACGGGCGTGGAGCAGAGACCTTCGCCGAGAGCTTCGTTGAAGAGAGCCAGGCCGGGGAAATCGTGGGTGAGCTTCCAGAGCTGTTTGCCGGTCGCCTCGCTGTAGGCGACTAGAACGGCTTTCTCGCCTTTGTTCATTCCCTTGGCATTGGTCCCGACGAGGACGATGCCATTGGCGATGACCGGACCGCCGTAGGATCGCGTGCCGAGTTGGGCGATCCATTTGATGTTCTTTTCTTTCTTCTCTTCAACATTCCATTCGGTCGGCACGTTTTTGTCGATGAGGTTGACCATGTTGCGCGACGGCGAGCCGCCGAACAGCGGGGAGTCGGACTTGGCTTTGTCCGGTTGGCCCGCGGCGATCAGAATCAGTTTCTCGCTCACGTTGTCGGCGACAGGCGATGGCGTGCCGGCGGATGGCGGGTAACCGATTGGCGTGAATCTTGAACACCCGAATTGACCGCCGACGAGGGCGACGAAAGCGAATATTGCGAAATTGCGCTTCATGAAAATCCTCGAATGGGTAATTGTTTAGCCGCTCGCCCTTGGCGAGCGCCGGCGCGGCGCCGGCGCGGCGCTATGCAAAACTATCGCGCCCGCGCTCGCCAAAGGTGAGCGGCTAAACGAGAGACGTTACTTGGCGATCGCGAACAATTTATTTTCCGTCATCACGTAGAGCACGCCGTTGGCGGCGATGGGCGTGGCCCGGCAGCGCCCGCCCATGTCGAACTCGTGCGGCTCTTGCTTCTTCGCGCCGTGCTGGAAGACCCAGAGCGCGTCGTCCGTGCCCAAGAATACCTTGCCGTCGGCGTAGTATGGGGAACCCCAGATGTCGGCCTTGGTATCGTGTTCCCAGTGCAGCTTGCCGGTATTGGCGTCGAGCGCATGCAGCACGCCGCCGAGATCGGCGATGTAGCAGATGTCTTCGTGGATTGCAGCCGTGGACATCGTGCGGCCAAAGTAGTAATTGCGGCGGAGCTTCCTGACCAAATCCTTGTCTTCGATAACACCACCGTAATGCCAGACGGCTGCGGAGTTCGGATTGGGCTTGGTCTTGGGCGGAAAAACCTCGTTATCGGTGACGAGATCGGGCGAGACATCGCCCTCTTTGGTCATGTCGATGCACCAAAAATGGCCGACGCCGGTGCGATGCTCCGGGTCTTGACCGACGCCGATGTAGACACGATTCTTGTGGACGACGGGCGTGCCGATGAAATCGTTGCGGGTACCTTTGCCTGACAATTCGTACTTGGAGTCTTTGGGATTGCAGTCGAATTTCCAGATCGGCGCATCGCCGGTCTTGGCTTTCGGATCGAAGGCATAAATCCAGCCGTCGCCGCCGGGGAAGATGACCTGCGGCTGGCCGTTGACGACGCCGTAGGCCGGATTCGCCCATTGACCGTGCTGGATGAGTTGGCCGCGATTGACGAGATTTTTTAGGAAGTTCGCCTGGTTCGCCTGGGCGCCGGCCGCCAGCATCTGCGCGGAGGGAGAATTATCCTGCCAAACGACGTCGCCGGTCTTTTTCTCGACTTTGATGAAGCTCGGCGCCTTGGGTGATGGCACGCTGATATGGTCTTCGTTGACACCGTTGGATGTGACGACCCAAAGGTGGTCGCCGACGAGGAGCGGCGAACAGTCGGCCAGGTTGTGCGGGAATACGCCGAGCTTGCCGATCATGTCGAGCTTCCAGATTTCTTTGCCCGTGTTGACGTCGGCGCAGACGACCTCGCAACGATTAGAGACGTAGTAGAGTTTGTCGCCTTCGACAGCCGGGCTGGAGCAGATGCCTTCGAGAGGCCAATCAACGACCTGGCCGCCGGGCAGCTTGTTGAAGGTAACCTGCCACTGGAAGTCGCCCTTCTTTTCGTCGAAACACATGACGACGCCGAGATCGATTGGCGTGGTCTTTGGCACACCGTTGACGACGACTTGCTTGCCGTCCTTGTCCAGCACCGGCTTGACATCTTTGGGATTGCGCGGGTTTTGGTTATTGGTGCCAATGAAAACGCGACCGCCGGCGACAATCGGACCGCCATAGGCTTTGGAGCCGAGGCTGGCGGCCCATTTAATGTTCATCTTGGTGTCAACGTCCCACTTGGCAGGCAAGCCCGTGGCGACGGCGTTGGCCATGTTACGCGATGGCGTACCGCCGAACATCGTCCAATCGCCGGTGGCACGCTGCAAAAGGAGGCCGCCTAGGTCGCTCTGCCCCTTGTCGTTTTCAGTCGCAAGGTTGGTTTGACGCATTACAAAGAAGACCGCCACGCCGACGATGACGAGCGAAAGTCCCGCGGCAAGCCCGCGTTTCAGGAACGGATAACTGGTCATATCAAGTCACTCCATTTTGGGTTGAGGTCGTTAGCGTTTCTTGGTCAACTCTTTGCGGAAGGCGGCTTCCTAATTCCGCTAGAGGCTTAGCGCTCGCGTGAGTTCATTTGAGCGCTAAGCCGCTAGCGGAAATGCCATGCCTCACTTTTTATTCGGTGAAATCCTCAGGTTGTCGAAATAGATTTCGGTGCCCGGCTGGTCGTTGAAGTTGCCGGTCACGTAGCCATAGAGCGTGGCGCTGCCTTCGGTGTTGGGGTTGGAGTCGCTATGTTCGACGGTCCACGCGGCTGGCTCTTTTTCATCGCGAGGCCAGGCCTTGCCGCGGATGACGCCCTTGCCATCGGCGATATCGGTCGTGAGTTTGAGCCGATACCAGGTTTCCGGCTCCCATTTGAAGGCGATGGTTTTGTCAACGCGGGGAAGAGCGTCCCAGCTCATCAGGCGGAGTTTCTGCGTCTTGCCATCAATGATGAGGGTGTAGCGATTGGCGCCGATCCCGATCTCGGGTTGATGGCGCACCTGGCCTGCTTGCGCGACGATTTCCGTACCCATGACATCGGATTCGACGGTGTAGTCCTTGGAAGTCGGCAGCGTGATATACGCATTGCCACGCGAAAAGAGCGGCGAGAATTTATCGTTGATCTTGGCGATGACCTTGTTGCCCTTGAGGTCTTTGATGATCCATTTGCCCTGGGTGTTGACCCAACCGCCGGGGACGACGCCGGCGGGGAGCTTGTCGAAATCGGTGGCGTAAAAAGCCCCCGGCGCGACACGAACCCGCGCCCGGGCTGTAAGCCCTTCATAGCTCGCAACGACGATGCTCTGTTGGGCGGGCAGTTTGGCGTCAACGGTGAGTTTGCCGTCGGGGCTGATGACGCCCTTGAGCGCCGGCGGGTTGGCCTTCACGCCCGGCGGCGGTGTCGGCGCGGGCAGCGACCATTCGGGCTTGACCTCTTTGACGAAGTTGCCGTCGGCGTCAAACGCTCGCACCTTGAATTGCGCGGTTCCCCCGGAATGGACAGCGATTTCCCCTGGCACGACTTGCAGATGGGCGATTTTGCCGACGGTGACTTTCGCAGGCACGGGAGTTTCGACCTTCACAGCCAGGCCATCCTTGGTGCCTATGCAGATGATTTCGTCCGCCGTTGTGAAAAAGACTTTGCCATTGGCGATGGCGGGGCTGCCGTTGAGTTCGACATCGACGCCGCCCGCTCCCGCGAAGAATTCTTCGTCGAGACGTTTGCATTTTTTGAGACCGGGTTCGAGGATATGGAAACGGGCGCTCACTTCGCCGACGTAAATTTTGCCGTCACCCATCACCGGACTGCCGCGACACTCGCCGCGACCGTAGTTGAACTTCCAGATTTGCTTTCCGGTCTTGGCGTCCAGACAGAAGAGCCGACCGCCATCGTCGGGCATGTAGAGTCGGCCTTCGTGAACAATCGGCGAGGCATAGCGGGCGGTGATGCCATCGACTTCCCAGACGAGATCAGGCTTGCCGTCTTTGACGTTGGACGCGTCCACGCAGACGACTTTGCCCTGGATATTGTTGCCGACGTTTTCTTCGCCATGCCCGATGTAGACGAAATTGCCATCGACGACAGGCGAACTGTTGATCGGGCTGGTGCTGATCGGCAAGCGCCAGACCAGTTCGCCGGTGCGGACTTTGATGGCGTAGACGCTGCCATCGGCGCCGCCGGAGATGAGCAGACGTTGGTTGTTGATGGTGGCGACGACGGGTGCGGAGTAGTACGTGCCGCCGGATGCTGCGGGCTGCGAAATCCAAACGACTTCGCCCGTGCGTTTGTTGAAGGCGTAATAGCGGTTGCCGCCCTTCGCTTGATCACCCCAGCTGGTGTTGACCATGCCAAGGATGGCGAGGTCTTCATCGACGATTGGGCTGGTAACGCGGCCGCCGTACCCGGATACTCGGCCATATTCTTCGCCCATCGAGCGTTGCCAAATGACCTTGCCATCCGTGCCATCCAGACACATAAACAACCCCTGCGTGCCATGCGCATAGATGTAACCGGTGGCGGGGTCGGCGACGATGTTAGTCCAGCCCAGTCGGCTGGTGACGATATCGGTGTGGAAGACGGGAAACGTGTGCTGCCATTTCACTTTGCCCGTCTTCTCATCCAAACACATAACGCGTTCGCGGATCGACTCGGCAACATCCTCGATCTTGTTTCCGACCTTCGCGGTCTTGGCGTCGTAGTTAATGAGATAGACGGAACCGTTAATGACTAGCGGTGTGGAGCGACTGCCGAATGGGGCTTTCCAAAGGATGCTATCCTTCACGTTGTCCGGCAATTTCTTGTCGGCGGATGTGCCGGTTTGCGTCGGGCCGCGCCAATGCGCCCAATCCGACGCCGATCCGGTCAACGGCGCGATCATCAGGGTGAACGCGACCAACATCCAAGCGAAACGCAGATTCATCGGGTTCCCTTTTCATATAGCCCGCCATTGATAGCGGGTTCCCACATAACCACACAAGCCCGCAGGCGACGAAGGAGCCTGCGCGGGTCGAACCCCGGTCGAATGCCGCAGGCTCCTTCGTCGCCTGCGGGCTTGACATTCTATCGCTTCACAACCACTCGCCGCGCCTTCATCTCGAACCGCGGCAACGACCCGGTCGGCACGCGCGACACCTCGGCACGAAATAGCAGGGCGTCGCGGATCGCAATCGCCAAGCGTTCCTCCAATCCGTCGATGCTCGCCTCGAATTCGACGCGAACTGCTGTCAGCGACACCGTCTGATCGATCGTAACGCGATACTCGCCAATCTCAGGAAACCGGCGGATCACGTTCTCCAATGCCGACGGATAGACATTGTTCCCTCGCACGGCAATCATGTCGTCTGTCCGACCGAGAATGCCGCCCTCGAGCCGCATCCACGGCGAACCACAGGGGCATGGCGATGGATCGACGCGCACGAAGTCACCTGTCCGATAGCGTATGAGCGGACTGCCGAGTCGTCCCAGGTTTGTCAGCACCAATTCGCCGATGTCCCCTGGTGATACCGGTTCGCCCTTTACCGGATCGACGACCTCGGCGAAGTAATCATCTTCTAAAACATGTAGACCGCCGGGACGGGCAGAACATTCAATCGCCAGCGGTCCGATTTCGGTCATGCCGGTATGATCGAAGACGCGGGCCTGCCAGGCGTCCTCGATTCGTGCTCGAGTAGCCGGGATGGAGCCGCCCGGTTCGCCCGCCACGATAATCGCTCGCAGCACGCCCCGAATGGCCACGCCTTGTTCCCGCGCACACTCGGCCAAGTGTAGGGCATACGTCGGCGTGCAGAGCAACACCGTCGCGCGATTGTCGAGTAGCATCTTGAGCCGGGCACCGGTCGAAAGCCCGCCGGACGCGAGACACAAACAGCCCAGGCGTGAGGCGGCTTCGAACGCCGTCCAGAACCCCAGGAACGGGCCAAACGAAAACGCGAGCATCAGCCGATCGCTCGCCGTTACGCCGACCATGCCGTACATCGTCCGCCAACAGCCCAGCATCCATTCCCAGCTGGCAGGCGTGTCCAGCCAACGCAAGGGCGAACCGGTCGTGCCGGAGGTTTGGTGCAAGCGCGTGTAGTTCTCAAGCGGCTCCGTCAGCAGTTCGCCATAGGGCGGATGCTCGGCCTGATTGGCAAGCAGATCGTCTTTCGTCGTAAACGGCAATCGTGCCCAATCGTCGAGGTCGAGGCCAGCGAACTTTCGCGCATAGAAGCGGTGCGCGGGCAGGATGGTTCGCAGCAGTATCGCCAGGCGGGAATTCATGTGACCCGTAATCATTTTGTTTAGCCGCTCGCCTTTGGCGAGCGCGGGCGAGTTCTCCGCTATGTGACATCGCGCCCGCGCTCGCCAAAGGCGACCGGCTAAACGCGCTTACTTAATTTTGTACGCAAAGATAAACTCGTGATCGCGCAGATACAGATGCCCATTCGCGATGGCTGGGTTCGTCCAGGTTCGGCTGTCCTTGCTCGTTTGCCGATTCGGCTGAATCTTCGACATCTCCGGGATTTTGAATTGACTGACGAGGTTGAAGCCCTTGGAGTCCGCATCGGCCAGACCGACTTTGCCTTCGTCGGTGTAGAGGTAGAGCATGCCGTCCGCCGCGATGATCGATCCACTGTCGCATTTGAAATCATTACGTTCCGCCCAGGCCTGATCGCCAGTCTTGAAGTCCTGGCAAACCCACATGCCGGGTTCGGAATGCCCATAGATGTGATCCCCGACGAGCACGACGCCGCCATCGCGGTTTTTGAGCTTTTTCCAGTTCGCTTTCTTAAACTTCTCTTCGGCGGTTTGTTTGACATCGATTTCAAAGGAATGGCTGGCGTCGGAGGTCGTCGCATAGACGCGCGTGCCTCGAACGACGGGCGTCGGCGAAATGGCGTAGCTATCGCCGGGAACGATGTTGTTTTTCCACAGCACCGTGCCGGTCTTGGCGTCCACACCTGCGAGGAAGGCGCCAGTTGCCGCGCCCGCGAAGCCGATTTGGATATATTGGCGTTTCCCATGGATGTCGGCGACGACGGGCGACGAGTACGGTGCGAGATCCGTCCAACCCTTGGAACGCCACACGGTCGCGCCCGTTGTTTTGTTGAGCGCGAGCAGCGTACCGCCGGCGCCGCCCGGTGTGCAAATGACTATGTCGCCATCAACGAGCGGCGATTCGCTGAATCCCCACTTGGTCATCATGCCGCCGTCGAAGTCTTTGACCAGGTTCTTCCGCCAAACCTCTTTGCCTTTCTGTGCGACATCAACGCAGACGAGTTCGCCAGCGCCGCTGAGGGCGAAGAGCAAATGCCCATCGAATGTCGGCGTACTGCGGGGGCCATCCCCCCAGATGTTTTGTTCAAACGTGAACACCGGCCCAATCTTGGCACGCCAAAGCTCCGTGCCTTTGGCTTCATCAATGGCGATGACGTACTCGGCCTCAAACTTCATGTCGGTCCCGAGCGTGTAAACGACGCCCTTCGCCACCGCGACGCTCGAAAAGCCCAGGCCGGCGTCTTTGTACGTCCACGCCAGTTTCGGCCCGTCCTTCGGCCATTGCTTGAGCAGCCCCTTCTCCTTGGACAGGCCGCTACGATCCGGCCCGCGGAACTGCGGCCAATCGTCGGCGCGAACCTGGGAAGTGATGAACAAAACGCCAAGAATCGCAACAGCAGGGAATTTCATGCAAGAACCTCGACGGAAAGAGCAAGCGTAATGCCGACGAGCCGGCAGGGTGGGATCAATCGCTTAATAATAAAGTATACGGGACGGACGTGGTGTGGGACAATAGATTTGGCCCTGAGAAACCCGTCCGACTTCTGCGACTTCGTTTACAAGTGCGGTTTTGCCGCAGAGTGGCCTTTACGACCGGAAACACGCTCTGTAGAATCGAGGTTGTGTGTGTTTCAAAGCATGAGACGTTGGAATCTGCAAATCGGTGAGATAGCTCAGCTGGTAGAGCACAGCCCTGAAAAAACGAACCGCACTTCTCGCAAAACCACGAAAAACAAGCAAATCACCTAGCGAAACGCACTTTTGAGCCTGTAGGTAAATATGCCTAGAAATGCTCGATTATGCGCCCTTGCAGGTGTCGCGACACCCGGTAGTTTCACCTATCTGATTATTTTTCGGCGCTCGCCACGAATCACCCTCTCCGCTCCATCGTCCGCACGACGCTGAACGAAAAAACTGCACCTCCCCCCCCGGTCATTTTATTTTTGCCATAAAACGCGGACGGCTATCGACGGCTGTCCGGCGCTTCGGAAAATTCTTCCGGACCCCATAGGGGGGGGGTCATGCCTCCTCCAGCGCCAGCACCTCGTGACACGCATCGCATAGCCTAACACGCCAGGCTAGGCCCCGCTAAAGTATGCGAGCGCGGCTGCCTGTTCGCAAGGCGGGGGGGATTCATAAGGGGGGGGATGGTTGCTTTCATTTTTCTAAAACCGTTTTCCGTTTTTTGCCTAGGGGAGTGCCAAAAAAACAGAAAGCAATATTTCCTTTTTTCCCTGCGTTTTTGGTCCAAAATGCTGTTTTTTGGCGTCCAAAAACGCAAAACACCAAAAAACAGAATAAACGTGGTAAAAACCTAGGCGCAGAATGTATTTTGCATTCTGTTTTTTGTATTCTCATATAGGCAAAAAACAGAAAACAGAATCCTACGGTTGATGCTGCACAAAACGCCACGGATGGCCTTTTTTTCCCGTTCCGTCACGAGTCCATAATCCATCTACTGCACCGGCGTGCATTACCTCGATTAGCGTGGATTTTGTTGGCGATTCGCCAGGCCATGCGTCGGATAGCTCGGTGATGGTCAGACCAGGCCGATTGGCTGGGAGGATGCCTAGCGCGGTCTGCCGGAAGCTCGCCATACGATCGGCCTTCCGGTCGCCGAGTCCACGATACTGACCTGTCACCAGGTCAAGCTCGACGAGCACTTCTGCCGGCGTATCCTCATCTCTCCCGTACCCGGTCAACACGCGCTTACGGGATCCAGGGTTAGTCGGTTCATGGCGACGCAGCTCCAAGATCGTATCCACGAAGCCAGGCAACGCACCAGAGCCACGCGACCCGGTCGCTTCTGCTCCATCTCCCTTCTTGAGATGATGAACTAACAAAACGCCATGATGAGCTGATATGTCCCATAGTGGCATCAAGGCGGCCTGCACCTCGCCTGCGTCATTCTCGTTTTTTACCGGCCATAAGGCGCTTAACGTGTCCATGGCGACTAGATCGGCCTTGACGATGGCGGCTTGCTTGCCGACGTGAGCCACGAGCTTCTGCCATAGTGGCACGGTCGGCTTCATCCTGAAGGGGCGCGTGATAAAGTGGACGTTGTCGCCAATGCCGAGTGCGTCACGACGATTCGCCCATCGGGTTTCACTTTCCTCGGAGACGTATAGCACGGTCGCTTTTTTTACGTCGATGCCGCAACATGGCTCGCCGCTCCCCATGTTGCGAGCGAGGTGGGCGAGCAGCGTAGTTTTTCCCGTTTTCCATAGTGCCGAAAAAAGGGTGATGCCTCGGCGAGCGATGTAACCACGCCAAAGCCAATCGGTCGTCTCGGCTTGCTGCACCAGTGCGGAAGCGACGATAGCATTCGGAAAGTCGGCTTGATCGTCGCCGGCGGGATCGGATGGCGGGTCGCTTGATTGTTGGCGTGATGGTGGCATCTTGCGTGGCTTCGCCATGCCTTTGTCTTTTGCTCGCCGGTATGCGTCAGACGTTTTCTCGAATTCTGTGTCGAGCAGACCATTGAGCCGGCAAGCGGATTCGATGGCGCACTCGACTTCGCTTTCGTCGGCAATTCCGCCAGACACCAGGCCATAGAGCGATTTAACCGCGTCCCAGAACCGATTGTTTCGTCCTATTGCCGTTGACGACAACTTGGCATGCTCGGCGTCGATGGCGGCTTTTGCATACGCTTTTTTTCGTGCGGCTTCACCTGAACCACTCGCCGTTAGTGGCGGGATAGACTTGGCTGGCGGGCTTGCCTTGGTTGGCGGGCTTGCCTTGGTTGGCGTGCCGGCGATCTCACGCAACAACTCCGCCGGCACAACCTCGAACGTCGCCGGCACACTGACCAGCCGACACATGCGATAAGGTCGCTCGGCTGATTCGTCGCCACGCCTAGACCACGTTCCAGGCAATCGAGATAGTCGCCGTGCGTCGTAACACTCCACGCCTATATCGCCTCGAACGTCGCCGGCAAACGACTCCGATAATCGTGTCAAGGCCGATGCAATCAATGACCTGCTTGTGCTGTCGTTTGGTAGGTCGATTCCGTAGTAAAGGTGGCAACCATTCCCAGAATCGCAAAAAACCGGTTCAGGAAAACCACGCTCACGCAGGCAAAACGCAATGTCCAGGCCCATCGCCTGCGCGTCGTCGTGCTCTGGGTCGGTCGCTGGGTCGTTCGGCTGAAGGTCTTTGTTTCGGTCAACGTCGATGAAAAACCATCGGCGGCGGATGACGTCGGCATCGGTCGTATGGACATACACGTGGCCCACTGGATTAACACCAAAATAGGTTGAACGTCCATCACTGACCGATTCGACGAACGTGCAGATATGGTCGAGTGCGTGCGGCGAATAGCACGCATGCCTCTTGCTCGGCAACGCAGTCAAGAATAGATTGTGCGATGGATCGCCGAATATGCCGACGGCTCGGCGGATCATCTCGCCGTCGATGTTGACTTTTTCGGCGAGCCGCGCCTTGGCATTGAGGGGGGGGGTGTCTACAATCATTAGTACCATCCTTGGAAAAAGCTCGCCGACCCCACCATAGGTTTGCGGGCTTTTTCCGTTGCGTATTACTGTTTCCTTTTGCAGTAAGCTGAGTAGTTATGTGTGGTCAGTTGTTTCCAAGAATTTCTGCGTCGTCCAAATCAAGCATCCTTGCCCATCGTGCGCGTCGCCAGCCATCCCTCTACGTCGGCGAGCCGATAGCGGATCGAGTTCCCCACTTTGACGTATCTGAGCTCGGGATACCGACCGACCGACCGCCAAACCGCAAGGGTCTGGACTTTGACCCCTAAATAGCTGGCGGTTTCGGTCGCCGTTAGAAGCGCCTGATTCATCAACATTTGTAATCTCCAATAGCCGCAAAAAAATGCCTGTGTATCTCTACACAGACATTTTAGAGTATATGCCACGTGCGCACTTTTTTTCTCTTTGTTTTTTTGCGCGATGCTACGATTTGTTCGGTTTTCGCGGCCAGCGTCATCCAGGAGGCACTTGATATGAAAGGACTTACGGCGATGGCAAAAATGCAATGCGAAGCTGTCGATCCGGTGTCGTTTTTAACTTCACTCATTTTGAGCCTTGAGATTTTTGGTTTTGCAGCGATGCTACGATTTGTTTGGTTTGGCCGCCAGCGTCATCGCTGCCGTCGCCGATTCGACGGACTGGCGAACGGGGCCGAGACTGAGGCGCGCATAGATCGTGGTGGTCTGTGCCTGTGAATGGCCGAGACTTTTCCCGATGATTGGCAAGCTGGAACCAAGTGCAGCTTGCCAACTGGCAAGCGTTCTGCGCAGGTCATGGATGCGCAGGTCTTTGATCCCAGCACGTTCAAGAATCCGTTTCCAGGCGGTTTTAGGTTCGACAAGATGACCTGTTGCGGATCGTGTCGAGAACACCCACGGCGAACCGTCTGCGTTCTCAGCATGGCGTCGGCGTAGGATCGTTACCACTTCCGGACTGAGGACCACGGTCATCGGTCGTTTCGCTTTGAATTCGGTCGCCGATATTTGCCAAATACCTGCGTCAAGATTGACCTGTTCCCAGATCATAGCTTGCACGTTGCCACGACGAGCGCCAGTGAACAGCGTCACGCTGAAGAAGTCTCGGAACAGTTCCGGTTCGCTTTCCAACGAATCGAATAGCCGCTTGAGTTCGTCGGCATCCAGGAATCGTTCGCGGCTTTGTTCCTCGAACTTCTCGATACCCGCTGCCGGGTTCGGATGATCCCATCCCAGTTCTAACCCGGTTTTAGCGAACATGTGACGTAGGGTAGCCAGGACCCTATTGGCTTGCGTCCTGCCGTTCTTTCTGCCGAGTTTCGAGTGAAGCGCGCCAACATCCTGCCGAGTGATTTCCGAGAGGCGCCGTCCTGACCATGCCGATAGGTAGCGATTGTACTGCCGTTCGGTTTCCTGCCAGGTTCGGTTTTTTTCTTTTTCGTTGGCGATGTGGTGCGCAAATAGCTCGCCAAATGTCAGTTCACCACGTGCGGCGCGTTTGGCCTTTCGTGGGTCTTCACCTTTTGCGATCTCACCATTGGTGATAGCTGCCTGTTTCCTTGCATCGTCAAGCGATAGCTCACCCGGCCATTGTCCCAGCTTCACGCGGGTCGGTCGGCCATTGACGCGACGATAGACGATGAAGGTTTTCGTACCTGCAAGGGTAACGCAGACGGACAACCCCATCGTGCCGCCGTCCGGAATGTAGATGCGATTTTTGTCCGGTGGACACATCAACTTTGAGATGCGTTCCGTGGTCAGTTTTTGCTTTGTTTTTGGTTTGGGTTTGGCTGTTGGATCGAATGCCTTCAAAGGTCGCATGTAAAATATCCTGGGTTTTTGCACCCTGCCGGTGCTACGCTGGTGCTACGCTTGGCGTCAAAATGGGTCGAATATGGTGTAGCACCGTAAAAGCGAATTGTAAGGAAAACGCTGGAAATGTCCATGCTAATCAACGAACGTAAATCAGTGGGTAATACCTGCGCCACTGACTCTTAATCAGCGGGTCGAAGGTTCGAGCCCTTCAGGAGGCAATTTAAGTGATTGAAAATAAAGGACTTGTGGCTGGCAAGATTTCGGCAAATCTTTCGGCAAATTCCTCGGCAAAAAAGGGATGATACCAAGGAGGGTTTGCCGCCGATTCTGACCTGGCTTGTTGCCGATTCGCTCTCCCCTCTTTTGCCGGAATTTGGTCAGCCTCCTTTCTGTTTCCACGGCCTCACCCTCAGAATCCATCTCAGCACATTTCTCCTCCACCGCCAGCATGTAGACCATCTTCGCCGCTACGAATAAACCGAACCAGATAACCCCAGCGTTCGGAGGCTGAACATGCTGAACCTTCACAAAATCTGGATCGAGCAGTGCGAAGCAGCACGAGGGATCGAGGACCAGTTCGGCACCGTCGATGCCATGAAATACCTCGTCGGCGAGAAATTCTTGAACTACCTTGACGCTGCCGAAAAGGACGCCGAGTTTCGTTCTGAGCTTCCGGCGTTCGTCGCCGAGATCAAGACGATCTTCGAGCCGTGGCAAATCGCCGAGTATCTTGAGAAGGCGGGGTGGACGGAGCCGTTTGACCCCAGCATTTACCAGGAAGAAGACGACACCCCTGATTTCATCGAGATGGAACGCAAGGACAACATTCGGCGTGTCGCTAATGAACTGCTGCTGCTTGAGCGGGCCAAGGAGTGGCTTCTCGGTGAAGACGGCGGCGAATAGGACAATCTCATGACCTGGCTCGACTGGTACAACAGCTTGGCGAAACCATCGTGGACGCCCGCCCCCTCCACGATCAGCCTGATCTGGATGATCCTTTACCCGATCATCGTCGTCAGCTTCGGCTTCGTGTTTGTGCAGGCATTTCGGGTGCGGGTTCCTCGGCTGGTCGCCCTTCCATTGGTCGTCAACCTCGTTGCCAATCTTCTCTTCATGCCAATCTTTTCGGGGCTGAGGAACGTACCGCTGGCGGCGGTGGACATTGTGATCGTGTGGGCGACGATCATCTGGAGTGTCTTTGCAGTCTGGCCGCATTACCGCTGGGTTGCCGCCGCCCAGGTGCCGTACTTCGTCTGGGTGTCGATTGCGATGGCGATTCAGTTGTCGATCACATGGATGAACTGGTGAAGTTTGAGGACGCCTCTTCGCTGGCTCGCCAGAGCCTCATCTCCATGATCGAATCCCTTCTCGATGCGTGCGAGTTTGTCCTGAACGAACAGGGGGAACCGCAAAACAGCTATTGGCTTGCATCGCAGGTCATTGATGCCGAGCCTTTTGCTCCGCTCGTCGGCACCGAGATCACGGCTGCCAATCTGTTCCATTTGGCACCCCTGGTGTGCTTGAAGTTTCGGGGCCGAAACTTGAAAGGACGAGAGGCGGATCGAGTCATCAAGGTTGCTCTGGCGAACTACGTTGCGAACACCGATCCTGACGGAATCGACCACGGTTTGGAGCATCATCCAATGATGGCCTTCACGCTTTGCTACGTTGCCGCTCACCTTGCTCTTGATCTGGTCGATGAGCAAGAAGCCGAAGCGATACTGACGTATTGCGAGGAGCATTTGTAGGAAGGGTTGATCCACGATGACAGAGCAGTAGATGCTGCCGCCCTACCATCGAAGCATTGGGTGGGAAGGGTCATTCCGTGGGGTGAGCGAAAAAAAAACGCCGCCAGTTTTTTTCACACCCGAACTCCCGCAATTTTTTCGGCTCCCCACGAGAATACAGGAAAACGCCGATTTTTTCTTTTTTGAAACACAAGCCGACAGGGGCTGTGAGATAGGTCAGATGGAACAGAACGCCAGGGGATTTATGGAAAAAGAAAAGCAATAATCAATTTTGCAACGCCGACTTCATCGAACGCCACGGCAGCATGGCACACTTGATCCGGCTCGGCAAATCTTTCACGCCAGCAAGAGCGGCTAGATCGCCGAGGTTGTCATCAGCAAGTCCACCCTGCATTAGCATCTGACCGAACTGCTCGGCGACCACCTGAGCCTGCTCGTGCGTCTTGCCTATCAGAACCAGCGTCATCAGCGATGCCGTCGCCAGCATGATCGCACAGCCCCCTCCCTCGAAGCTCACTTCCTTAACGACCCCGCCAGCCACGTCCAGGTAGACCGTGCAGCGATCACCGCACAGTGGATCGCTCCCCTCGCCGATGGCCGTTGCTGTCGCCAAGCGACGATGATTCCTTGGCCATCGTGCGTGATCGAGCAGGACGGCCTGGTACAGATCATTCAATTCCCGCAAAGGCCCTCGCATTCGGCGTTGAACCCATTGATGACCGGCAAGCCTAGCCGTTTGCCGAAGTCAATCTGGTCCAATGGCTGCAACGAGCGGGGCCGGAATTTCGTTTCGAGCGTGCCTTCAAGAACTGTCTCGCAGAAAACGACCAACCTGGCCCGAAAGGATTCGGACGAAGCAGAACGCAAAAAAACAGGAATCCGCTTGCTTTGTCGGTTTCGATCCGTATGATCCCGATTGGTAAATGATTGTCGGTAACCGTTCACGGATTTTCTACGAGGGCCGCTTGAAAAAGCGCCTTGGCAGTCACGAACGTAACTGATGATTGGGAGGTTTACCAGCGGCGCAGATCAAGAAGTGTTCGGCAGTAACTCTGGCGGAGTCTCGTCGTGAAAATGGGCG
>CAMAUE010000012.1 GCA_945861245.1 Singulisphaera sp. GP187 | reverse complement strand
CGACGCCCATCCCCATGGTAAACAGCTCGCTGCTGACGCCTGAACGTTTCGTTCCAAATAACAATTCGAATCTGAAGACCGTGAGCGACACAGTCGTAGCTTCCAAGCCCAAGATCCCAAGCGAGACGCCAAAAGCGCCGCCGATAGCGCAAGAAATCGAACGCCCCGCAGCACCAAACGAACCCAACACAGGCCCATCTTGGCCGGTGGGTGCCCAATCGGCCTTGGCGGCCAATAACGGTCTCGTCGGCCCAGTGACCTACATCATGGTCCCGACGGTAACGGTCCCGGCGCCACACAATCCGCCTATGCCGCCGATTCCTCAGATGCCCGAAGCGCCGCAGCTCAATATGCACGTGAACGGCTTTAGTCCACCGCCCGTGCCCAAGGGGGCCATGCAGCCATACGTTGGCCACCCGATGGCGATGACAAACCCCTACGCCAACCCGATGTTGGTGCAGCAGATGATGTACCAACAGGCCATGATGCAGCAGCAACAACAACAATACGCCATGATGCAGCAGTATGGCTACCGCCCGAACCCATACATGATGCAAAATGCAGGATATGCGAGCACGCCGCCGTCGCAGGGACCAATGGCGAACGGCGGTCGCTACTACGCCGGTCCGATGCCGCCGAACTCGTTGGGCCAGGCAATGGGGCCGATGATCTATCCCCCCGCGGGGCCGCAACCACCGATGATCCAGCACATGAACTACCAGCAGCCGGCCATGCCGACGCAGCAGTCGATCATGACCCAACAGGCCGCACAGATCATCCGCGTGTTGCGTGAATCGCCCTATCCGTCGCAGCGTGAAGCCGCCGCCCAGTCGCTCACCAGCTACGAGTGGCGGGCGAATTCGCAGATCCTCACGGCCCTGCTGCAGTCCGCCAGTCAAGACCCGGCTCCAAACGTGCGTGCCAGCTGCGTAAACAGTCTCGGTCGCATGAAAGCCGCCGTCGAACCGGTGTTTGGCACGCTGCAAGCCCTCCGCAGCGACGTCGATCCCCGTGTCCGCCACGAAGTCGAGGCCGCCTTGACCAACCTCGGCCAGGCCCCGATGATGCCAGGCTACCGATAACCCGTTTTCGCCGCTTGCGGCTTAGCGCTCCCCTGATTATGTCCCGAGCGCTAAGCCGCAAGCGGAAAACAAAAATCTGCCAACAAACCCTCTCCCGCCCCGTTCGATTGCCGGCCCTCTGCCAAATCCATATCCTTTTCCTCGCATGATGTCCCTATCCCCCACTCCAGGACAAGGAGCAAAGCATGACATTTCTACGTTCATTCCTTCTGCTCGCAATTTTGGCATTGCCCGTGACAGTTGCCGCGCAACCCAAAACCAATCGCAACATCGCAGGCGGCATGCCCACGAAGATCAAGCCTTTCGCCGATCCGACAGTGGAAGACTTCGTTATCAAACGCGATCAGTACGTCCTGTCGTTCAACGGCAAAAAGAACATCCCGAATTGGGTAAGCTGGAATCTGACGAAAGCCGATATCGGCAACGCCACCCGCGGGTCGTTCGAGCCTGACCCGGCGTTACCTCGAAGCTTCCCGCATGTGACGCACGGCACCTACATCGCCAGCGGGTTCGATCGCGGGCATATGTGTCCCAGCAAGGACCGCTCCAATACGGATGCCGACAACGATACGACATTCTTCCTGACCAATATCGTCCCGCAAGCGCCCAAGAACAATCAAGGAGCCTGGGAACGCCTCGAAGCGTATAGCCGCGATCAGGTCAAGAAAGGGCATGAACTTCACATCGTTTGCGGCCCCTATGGCGTCGGCGGTGAAGGCAAGAACGGCTTCATGAAATCGATCGACAAGGGCAAGATCCACGTCACCGTGCCCGCGAAAACGTGGAAGGTGATTCTGGTGCTCGCCCAAGGCCGCACGACGCCCGACCCGCGCACTCGGCCCATCGCGGTTATCGTTCCGAATGACCAGAGCGTCGGCGAGGATTGGAGCATGTACCGCGTGTCGATCCGCGAAGTCGAAAAGCTCACGGGTTACCGCTTCTTCCCGCGGTTGAACAAGGAAGTCGCCACCGCCATCATGGATCGCGTGGACGACGAACGCATCATCGTCACCCCGAGGCCGAATCCGAATCGTTGACAATTGTGATGTGAGATCCGAAAGCGATGAAAAAACACCCCCTACTCGCGCTGTTGAAGAAAGCCTGCGAGGGCCTGCTCTTCAGCAGCGAAACCGATGCCGAGCTGAATCCTTTCGTGTGGGACGCCAAGGATGGGCCGACGCCGAAGCGCCTCGCCGAGTTGTCCGAGCGAGGCGACGACCCGGCGATCGAGAAGATGACGCTTGCCGCGTTTTTTCGGGCCGTCCCGAAATCGGAAAAAGCGAAGTTCGACGCCCTCGCCAAACAATTGCAAGAACACCTTAGCGACATCGAAGTCCATAAGGTCGGTGAAGTCAACCTGGCCGTGTTCATCGTCGGCAGGACGGACGACGGCAAATGGGCAGGCCTGCAAACCGAGGTTGTTGAGACGTAAGGAAAAAAACAACTTCCCGATTCCGCCGCTTGCGGCTTAGCGCTCGCACGGCGCCTTCTGAGCGCTAAGCCGCAAGCGGCAATACCCATTCAAATCCACATTGAATCCGCGCGGCGAATTCCGGTATACTCCTCCCGGACCACAATCTCGTGGGCAGGAGGCCTCGGCTATGCGCGTGTTTGCTATTCTTTCGCTGTCGTTTTTTCCGCTGCTCGTGCTCGCCCAGCCATCGCCAATTGTGCAGACCTCGCGCGTCGTGCCTGCTCCGCCGACGCTGCAAAAGCCACGTGACCTCGCGAAGATTCCCGACGGCGCCCAGCCGATCTATTTTTGCGCCGAGCGCGCGACCGACTGGTTACGGCTCGCAAATCGTGCCGACGGTCGATTCAAGTATGGGCTTCAGCCGGCTCTCAAGACCAATCTCGATGGCGACAACTACCTCAGCCAAGTCGGTGCCGGCTTCGCACTGGCACGGGCGGGCCGATACTTCCGCGACGAACGTGTCACCGCAGTCGCTCGGCAATCACTGCTGACGCTGCTGCTGGAGACGATGCCCGATCCCGACGACAAGTCCTGCCGATACTCCGCCGCCCCGCCGCTGGCCATTTCGCGCCTCCACGCCAATGGCACGCTCGTCCTTGCAATCCACGAACTCGCGAATCCGGGCACTGATCTACTCGATAAAGCCGACGAACTTTGCAACTACATCCGCAAGCAGCAGCGACCCGATGGCTCACTGCTCATGACGATCGGCCCGAATCTGGTCCGCGGCCACTCGCCCGACGGCGAGGCCGAGAACGCAGGCTGGGCAATGCACGGCTTGATAAGAAGCTGCAAACGTCGCCCGGCTGACTGGAAGCTCGATATCGTTCGCAAGGCGCGTGGCTACTATCACGACTCTTGGCAGACGAATCGATCGATCGCCTGCGTCGCCAGCCAGACGCCGGCCTATGCCGAGGCGTATTTGCTTACCAAAGAGAAGGAGTTTGCGGACACCGTTTTCGCGATGAACGATTGGCTGGTCGGCTTGCAGTATCGAGATGAGTTTGAATCGACGCGCGCCCATTGGGCGGGCGGTTTTCCGCGTAGCCAGAACAACAAGGTGGAATCGACGACGCCCGACATCAGCTCGGCCCGCGCCGCAGTGAGCCTGGCCGAGGCCTGCCGAGTCGCGAAGCACGCCGGCGATCTGCCTCGCTTGCAACGCTACGAACGGGCGCTCCTGAACAACGTGCAGTTTTTGATGAAACTGCAATATACGTCGTACAACACCGATCATTTTACGCCGACCTTTCGACCCAACATCATCGGCGCGTTCTTCGCCTCGCACCAGGACGGCAACATCCGCATCGACTACACGCAACACGCCCTCACCGCGATGGTGCAGTATCTGGATGCGGTGATCGAATAACGTTTTTCCGCTTGCGGCTTAGCGCTCACTTCACGCCGCGCGACGTTGAGCGCTAAGCCGCAAGCGGCAAACGAATCACTTCCTCGACTGCAAATACGCCAGCAAATCGCGCAGCTCCTGGTCCATCAACCCATCCACCAACGCCTCCGGCATGATCGATGTCGGCACCGCCCGCTGCTCGACTATGTCGCCCGTTTTGAGCTTGAAGCGACCGCCGTTCGCGTCCAGATACGTGTACTCGTCGAGATTTGTGTGCAGCAGCACGCCGTTGCGCGTCTTGCCATCGGCGGTTTCGAGATACCAGTTTTGATAGCGCGGCGCGACCGTGTTCGACGGCTGCAAGATCGACTCCAAAAGCTGCCGACGTTCGACCCGGCCGATGTTGCTCAGGTCCGGCCCGACATCCGCGCCGCGGCCATCAATGCGATGGCATTTGAAACACGCGCCGACCTTCGGATGAAAGAACACGCGAGCGCCGGCCTCGGCATCCGCCGGACCTTCGAGCCGCTTCTGCCAGGCGTCGATGTCTTTGAACGCGGGCCGATTCTTCTCCGGCACATGTTGACCGCTCGCGCCTTTGATGCCGATGAGGGCTCGCATTGCGTCTTGGCGTAACGGTGATACCTTGTCATTGGCAATCGCCTTGAGTTCGTCGACCAACTCCGCGCGATCTATCAGCCCGACCATGGCGAACGCCCGCACCGGCATGGCAAGCTTCACATCGCGGAACACGCCGAGCAAGGCATCGTGCCGTTTCGCGCTCGGATGCTCGACCAGCGCTCGCACCGCTTCGAGCTTGAGTGCCCCATCATCGGACATCAGCAATTTCGCGAGCAGGTCCACCGTCAGCGCTTTGTGCGTTGCGGGAATCTGGCGCAACAACGTCGCACGCTGAGCCATTGGCGTCGCATCGTCGGCGAGCCGTTTCGCGAAGTAGTCGGCGAGGCTGTTCTCGTTGACATCCTTGCCGTCGATGCGCGCCAGCGCGGTGGCGAGAGCCTGGTACATGCGCACGCTGAGCGTGGGGTCTTGCATGGCTTTCTCGACATCCTTGCGGTAGTCCTTCAGCTTTTCGTCGGCGATCCACTTGACCGCGAGGAAGCGAACGGTTTCGTCGGGGTCGTCAAGATAAATCTTTGGCCGGTCCGCGCGCGGAACACGGCGAGTGTCGAATTGGTCGGCCAGGAGAATGGCTTGTCGAAGTTGCGAATTTTTCTCTTTCTCGTATCGCAACCTCCCAACCGCTCTGCTGTTTCCGATGTGAAATATCGCGGCTTGCCGCAAAAAGGCGTCGGGACTCGTCAGCGCATCGAGAAAGAACTCGATATCACGGTCATCGAGATCCTTCGCTTTGAAATCATACGCTCCGAACTCCAAAGTACGCAATCGCAAGTCGGATCGGTGAGTAACCACGCCGGGTTTCAACTCGCGCCGAGCGAGAAGTTCTTGCACGGCAATTTCGTCGACGCCGTAGTTGCGAATCTTCTTGGCTATCTCTTCGAGTTGCGGAGTATTTATTGCGCTGGCATCAATAAGCGCCTTCAAGGCCGAGGCGGCGGGCCGGCCTGCGCTCGTGCCGGCTAAATTGCGTAGGAAGGCTCGGCCGTTATCGTCGCCCGACAGCTTGCTCGCCGCCGATTCTCGCAGCGGGCGATGCAGAGAGAGAATCGCCTCGCGCGGATCCTCCGGTCGCTTACGCTCCCGGTTTGCCAAGTCCTTCGCTCGAATGTGCCAGATCGCGCCTTTGCCGTGCAGGGTGTAGTTGCTGAGAACCCAGTCGGTGATGAAGATGGAGCCGTCGGGAGCGATGCACATGCCGACGGGGCGGAAGTTGTTGCCGCCTTGCACGAACGGCAAGCGCTCGGCCTTGAACGATGCACCATGCGGCTTCACCTGATAGCGCTCGACGCGGTGATCGGCCCACGATGTGACCAGGAGTTGGCCGAGGTATTCTTTGGGCAGCCCGTCGGATTCGTAGCTGAGGATTTCGCATGGCGCCTCGCCGACGCCGGTCATCATCGGCAACGTGCCGGGCAGTTCGCCATGCCACGATTGGAACGGATGCTTCCCCGAGCGCCCGTAGCAAAAGCGGAAGCCATAGTCGCCGCCCTCGACGACGTGCAACATTCGGCACGGCGGCATCTGGTCGGGGTCGTTGTCCACGCAGAACATTCGGCCATAGATGTCACGGCAGATGCCGAACGGATTCCAGAAACCGGTCGCAACTTTGCGGAGGTTCTTGCCGTCGGCGGTGCAGTGGAAGATATGCCCGCCATCGCCCTGGCCGGTGAATTTCTTGCCATCGGAACCAATCAACGCATAGAACGCACCGAGGTTCTCGCCCATGCCGAACGTGAGATTGCCCTTTGTGTCGAAGCACAAACCCGATAGGCCGTTGTGCGGATAGTCGCCCTTGGTGTCGAGGAAGACGATGCGCGTGACCTTGTCCGCCACGCCTGTTTTCTGGGTGTCTTGCAGGCGCAGAATTTCATTGCGCGTGGCGATGTAGACCGAGCCGTCGGGATGCACGGCGAGGTCCATCGTATGGCGCGTGCCTTCGTAAAACGTGGTGACTTTCGCGAAGCCCGGCTTGCCGTCCTTGTGTAGCTCGAACGCGCGGATGCGATCGAACTTCGGGCCTTTGTAGTCCTTCGGCGCGAAGTGCGTATGGCTCTCGATGACGAGCAGCCGACCTTGATGATCGAAGTCGCACGAGATCGGATGCACGATATCCGGCGACTGCGCAACGAGTTCCACAACGAGCCGTGGATCGGCCGCCTTGGGTACGTCGAGTTGCGCGAAGGCAGGAAGCGAGAAGTAAATCGCCGCGGAAAGGACCAGAATCAAACGCATGGCGGGAACCTCGGGTAGTGCGGGCGTATGGACAGAGATACCATTGTGACGTGCAATCGGCGAGCAGATGAACTTTCGACGGGCGCGTTCGACGTCTTTCCGAACCGCGACCGTCATGTCAATGGCACTCGTTTTAGGAAAACGGAGAGCACTGGGCGAATTCGGCACGAAATTTGCGCCCTGATTGAGCTGCCAAAGAAGGCTGGTGAAGCGGAACGTGACAGCCAATTTAACGAAGCGTTCGCATTGCTCGGCGATTTGTTCGATCCCACCGAAGCGGACGAATACTCCCCCGTGCATGGGAATGCCGTCTACAGTTCCTGCGTCATTTTGTGGATGCTCGTTTACCAATGCATGCGTCCGGATCAGTCCTTGTAGGCAGCGGTCAAACATCTGATCGATTTCCGGCCGAGCTTTCTGCCCGAGAACAAACGGGTGAAGCAGAAAACGTTCTCGAGCAACACCAGCATTTTTTCGGATGCACGCAAACGGCTGCCTCGCGAAGCTGCGGAGTGGTTTTCCGGCCGTATCAGTCAGTCGTTGATCGAAGCGAGCAAACCGACACTGCAATGTGAAGCTGCACGAGGTGGTGATCAGCAAAGGTCTGACGTTGCTATTGGTGAGCGATCTCCAGGCGTCGGCCAAGGAAATAGCGGACGCATACAAACGCCGAGTGGACGTGGAAATCGATATTCGGAACGTGAAAGTGGTGATGGACGCGGAACAGATGCGTGCTCGCAACGTAGCGATGTTTCACAAGGAACTGTTATTGTCGATGGTGGCGTACAATTTGGTGACGCAGTTTCGTCGGCAGGCAGCCGAGTTGGCGAAACGAGCGCCACGCCGAATGAGTTTCAAGCGAACGTGGACGACGTTCCGGATTTTTTTGCTGGGAGCGAGGTATACCGAACCGGCGAGCTGGCGAGAGAAATATCAGGTGGCGCGGAGATACGCAATGAAGTACAAGTTGCCCAATCGCCCTGCGGGAAGGCAGAGCGAGCGAGAAGCGTATCCCCATCGCCCGAAGGTTAACCCGTTCAAAAAAAGAAAACCACCCGTGGCCAAGCCAATGACCGAAAGTTAAAACGCGTGGCCTTGACCGTCAGGGAGCGGCCGAATGGATACCCCATAATGTCGGCCGCTCCCTGACGGTATAAATGGCAAAGTCCAGAATTTACGCATCCGCGATGGCGGGCAGGCCGAGTTGCGTGAGATAATGCCGTTCTCGCTCGCGCATCGCTTTTTCGTCGGCCGGCGACTTGTCGTCGTAGCCGCACAGATGCAGTAGCCCGTGGATGACGTATAGCGCCAGTTCCGCCTGCACGTCATGTCCGCGCTCGCCTGCCTGTTCCGAAGCGACCTCAACGCCGATGATCAACTCGCCTTCGAGTTTCTTCGCATTCGCGGCACTATAAGGAAATGACAGCACATCGGTTGGCTCGTCGTGATCGAGATACTGCTTGTTGAGCCGATGAATCGTTGGATTATCGACAAACGCCAGGCTGATCTCGTAATCGCGCATGCTTTCGCCATCGAGCACTGCATGGCTAATGTCGCGCATTTTCCCACGATCGATCGGCACCGCTTCCTGCGGTGAATGGATTGCAATTTTGCTCATGAATGAATTGTATGGCAAGTGGATTTTTCGTTTTGCCGCGACGCGATAGCGAAGTGCCGACTCCACGCCACGCAATCGCACGACATTCAATTCGCGCTCCGCTCCGCGTTGCGGCTAAGCGTCACACGGGTCGTCGGCGACCGAGTAGCAATATCGTCGGCACAAGGACGAACAGCGACAAAAACGTCCAACCCCAGAGGCCGGGTCCGCTGTCGGCGTCGGTCGCTTGCACATGTTGTTGATGCGCGACGTTGAACAGGCGGAAGCTGCCGAGCGGGTCGCGGTAGGGGCCTCTGAACATCGGCTGGCGAAAATGTCTGCCGAAGCCGTAGGTGCCTTCCTTGCCGTTGCCGTTGGCCAAGCCCTTGCTGCCCGGATAGTTACCTTCCTCGATTCCGCCGCCGCTATACTGCGGACGGGTGAGATTGTCGCATTTTCAGAGCCTGAGCGTTAGCGAAGGGCAACGTTTCCGGGGTGCCTTGCGCTGGCGCTCAGGCTCTGACCGGACAAATTCATCCGCTCGAAGTATAACACCGATGGCGATGATAAGTTCCGGCCTCATCGAAAAAAACCAATCCACGGCTCGTTGCGGATCGCAAATGGGGATTGGAGAAGCGAAAATCGCCACGACGCGCTAGCGGAACGCCGGCCAGCGTTACGGTGGCGTCGGATTTTCGCTCAGCAGGTACGCCAGCAGGTCGCTCAATTCGCGGCGGGTGCGTACGATACCCGCGGGCATCGGCGACACGGGCGACGCGGCGCGCTCGTCGATGTCGCGCTTCACCAGCGTTCGGCGAGTCGCGTCGGACAACAACAGCTCAAGGCTCTCGGCGGATTCGTTGACGATTAGCCCAGACACCAGCTGGCCTTGCTTTGTCGTTAATGTCGTCGCCCGGAAAGGTTCCGCAATCTGTTTGCTCGGCAACAGGATCGATTCCACCAAGAATGGAACCGTGAACCGCTTGCGAGCATCCGTCAAGCTTGGCCCGCCGCCGGCTTTTTGATCCGCAGTAATCGCGTGACACTTGACGCAACCGAGCGTGCCGAACAGCTTCCGACCCGCGACGGCATCACCTGACTTCGCCTCGGCCAACCAATCGACGCCAAGAAACTCCGCTGCGACTTTCTCGGTCCCGCCGGCCTCCTTCAATCGCTGGGCCAGCTGCGAGGCGTCGAGCTTTTCGGACAACACGAGTGTGACGCCAGCCGGTGCACGATAATGGATCGCGATCTTCTTCACCGGCGTTCGCACGAGGAAATCGTTGCTCCCCGGTTGCAGATCGACGAGCGACGATTCCTTCACGGATCGATCAAGTAGATGTCCATTGTGCCAAACCGAAACCGATTCGCCTTGATCGATATCGAGCAACGCCGACTGCCGCCTGGCGCTCTGCAAGCGAAAATGGAGATACGACGATTCCGCGCCGACAACGCCTTTCGGTTGTTCGACGATCCGCCAGCCAACCTTGGCCGATCCCGCCTCATATTCGCCATCGAGATCGATCGCACTCTGCTCGATGCGCGGCATCTTGCTGAGATCGGCGAACGGGCCAAGCGCCCAGGCGCGATCCACGGCTCTCGCTTTTAACCCAAGCAACGGCTGCGATGCCAGGTCGCGTTTCACCCGCGCGATGGTCGGTTCGGCGCGATCATCGCGCAAAAGGCCGAGATAGTAGGCCGACTGGCTTCGCACCGGGATGGATGCATCATCGAGCATTTGCATGAGCAGCGTGAACAGTGAATCCTGCTCGGCTGTGCGTGCGATCGCTTTCCAGCGCTGGGCGATCGTATAGCTGCCGACGCGACCGTGATCGCGAAGATCGACCTCGCCTGGCGCATCGACGAAGCGATGCTTGGTGTGAAAGAACGCATTGCCCGCGGGATAAAAGAGCGGCAACTCCTTCGGCGGCACGTCGTGAACGGGCGGGACGGTCAACCGTGTGCCGATTGCCAATGCCGCGGCCAGGCGGATGCGAGCGTCGGGTGACTTCGCCAACGCCTCGACGTCCTTCAACATCGCACGCGCTGCCAGCAATCGCGTCGCGGTCTGACGCAGGTAGCTGTCGTCGCTGCCGGCGATATCGGCGATCAGGGCGATGGGCACGGGATCAGCTGCGGTCTGGAAATACGCCAGAGCAATCTGTTGCGTCGGCAGGTCATTCGATTGCAGGGCCTCGACAAAGAGCGTTTGCTCCGGTTTCAACTTGGGATGCTCGGCGAGCACGCGCAACGCCGTCCGGCGAACCACCGGATCATCACTCTTTGCACGCTTTACCAACAATGCCGCCGCCTCCGCGCTGCCGCCAGCGCCGGCCAGCCAGGGCAGATGTCGGCTCGCGGGGTCGTCGGCTTTCACGCTTGCCAATCGCCGCGCCGCTTCGTCAAGCAGCGTGCCGCCTCGCCGTAGTATCTCCGCATGCGTGCGCGATCGGCACTCCCATGAATCATTCGACAAGTCACGCCATAATCTCTCCGCGGGAGCCGTCGTGATTTCGTACGGCTCCGGCAACTTCGCATCCGTCGGCACGAGCATTACCAGGTCGCTGACGCAATACGGCGACACGACATTTCCCGCGAGATACAGCGACGTGACCCACACGCGCCCGCCCTGTCCCACAGCGATGCCGCTCGGCCGCGCGAGGTTCTGGCCCTTAACGAACTCGTGCTCCTCCGTCTGAAACGTCGAACCTTGGGCACGCAGCGGATACCGCGTGACGGCCATGCGGTCCCAGCGGCACATCAGCAGTTGGCCACGCAATTCCTTCGGCACGTTCGGCTCATCCAGATACGCCATATCACACGGTACGCCGCGGCCGAGCGTTGCGATCATCGGCTCGACGAGGTCGAACCGGTCGGGGCTTTTGGATGCCATCCATCCGCGCGGCCAGCCGAAATCGATTCCCGGCGTCACATGCATGAGGCGGGCCGGCGCGTACTGATCGGCCTTGCTTTCGTGATCGTTGTCATTGGTGAACAGATTCCAATCACGGTCAAAGGCGAGACCAACGGGGCCGCGCAGCCCGCCGGCGACCACGCGCAACGTTGAGCCGTCGGGCGTCACCCGAATGACGCTTCCGGCGCCGGTGTAAAGGATTTTTCTACCATCGCGCCCGGCGAACAGCGTCCAGTGGCCGAAATGATCGGGCCGATCCCACTGCCCATAGTTCAACAGCGGATCGCCATGATTCAGATACAGATCGCCCGTCGGTCCCCACGCCATGCAATGAAAACTCACGTGCAAATCAAGCGGCAGGCCCCACAGCAGGCGCTCGGCCTTCAAGCCGTCGCGCTTGGATCGACCATCGGGCAGGCGATACAGCGCATTCGCAGTCAGCACGAATAGGTCGTTGCCGAGAAACTCCAGGCCGATGATGATGGAGTCGCGCGGAAAGCGCATGAGCGTCTGTTTGTCGTACCCGCCGGCCTTGTTCGGCTCGAACACGAACACCGCTTCGCGTCCGCCCACGAAGACGCGGCCCATGCTGTCGCAACGCACGGCCAGGTAGGCGTCGTTGTCCGAGCGGTCGATCAGCACGGCCTTGAATCGCGGGTCGGATGGAAAGATTTGATTGCCCGCGGGCGGCGTCGCCGATTTCGCGCTGCCGGTCGTGGACGAGGCCTTGGCGGGATTTTTGAGCATCGAGTAGTCGTCGATCGTCGGCGCGGGACTCTTGGCGAATCGCCAAAGGCCGACGGTTTGTGCGTCGGCGTCGATCGGCGCCTTGTGCAGCACGGCGGGTTCACGCAGGCCACGGGTGATGCGCACATATTCGATCATGCCGTCGCAACCGAGCGTGCCTTCGACGAGACGCGCGAACGCTAGTGGGCCGGGGACGATCGGCTTGCCGGTCAGCGCGATAAGTTGGTTGGCGACGAGTTTGCCGTCGCAATAAAGCCGAACGCGCGTCGGTTCATAGAGCATGGCGATGTCATGCCAGGCGTCGTCGGCGATGTTAAGATTTGAGCGAACATGATCGGGTTTTGCGCCGGGAAGGTAGGCCGTCAGCACACCTGTGCTGGGCATGGAGAACAATTCCCAATGCGCTCCCGACTGCTTGGTATCGCTGGCGACGAGAATGTTGTAGCTCGTCTTCGCCTTGAGCTTGACACGAAGTTCCACGCTGATCGGCGGCGTGCGATACTCCGCCTTCCCGTCCGCGAGCCAGCCTGTTTGCGCGAAACAGGTCGGCGCGCTGATCAAAAACGCGGCGACGAGCGAAGCGATGACGAAGCAACGAAGCATCTCCGCCTCCGAAAATTTAAAAGAATCTTGAGCGATCCCTTGAGCTATGTCAAGGAAGAGAGTACCATGTTTCATCGTGCAGACAAGCCTTTGTTCGATTCAAGCCCCAGGATGAGCGAAGCGATTCCTGGGGGGTCCTGCCCAACGCAAGGATTACTACCATGTTCGCGCGTTTCACCTGTTCGGTCATCATTCTGTGTGTCACAGCCAACCTCGTCTATGCGCAACCTTCACGGCTGGAGTTTCGCCGAATGATTGCGCATTGGACCGATTACGCCCATCCCGAGTATCTCGATTTCGTCGGCGAAGCGAGACCCGAGATCGTCCAGGTCGGCTTCTACGGCGCCCACTTCTGGAGCCTGGCGCATACGCCGCAGTACAAGGGCTACCCCGCGCATTTCCCGATTCGCGGTCTCGACGAGTGTGGCAACTGGTTCAAAGACCTCAATGCCAAGCTGCATGAGAGGAAGGTCAAAGTCGTCGGCCATTTCAACGTCGAATTCCTCGTCGGCGATCCCGATTCAAAGGATGGCCCGCGCGGGTTCTTCAAGTTCTACCGCGAGCTTTGGGACGAGAAAACGCTCGGCCGGCGCCCCGTCAAAGATCCGCTTGACCTGTTGCAAAGGAACGCTGACGGGTCGCCGATCGTCAACAACTCCTACTCCATCGGCGGCATGAAGGAATACTGGGGCTGCCTCAGCAATCCCCATTGGCGGGCCGTGCTCAAGGCGTGGGCCAAAGTCGGCATCGACCGGGGCGTCGATGGCTATGTAGGTAATTACTATTATAGGCATAATTGCTTATGCGAGCATTGCCAGGCGGGATTTCGCACGCACCTCGCCACGAATTTTTCCGCCGCCGAGACGGAGAAACAGTTCGCCATCAAGGACGTGGCGACGCACAAGTTCACAGAGATCGTCGGCTGGCACAATCCGAAGGAGTCGACGCCGCTTCGCCGGGAGATGCTCAAGTTCTCGCAGATCGCCTGCAAGCAAGCTTTTGACGAGGTTTTCGTGCAATATAGCCGAGCGCTCAAGAAGGATCTGATCCTGGCCCAGTGGAACCATATCGGCAACTTCAACCAGATCAACGGCGACGAGCGCTGCATGCTGCCCAAAGAGCTTTGGGGCAAGGGCGAGGACTATGCGTGGTACTCGACCGGCGCTGCGGCGAGTTCGACCGATTTCGCGAACGGGCATTACGGCGAGGGCACTTTGCAAGCACGTTATCTGCGCGGAGCGTTTGACAACAAACCGTTCACGCTGGGTAAATACGAGAATACACGTATCCGCGTCGCCATCGCCGAGTTGGCTGCGAATGGCGGCGCGCCCATGGGTTTCTACACGATCTTCAAGGACCCGCTCGCCCGCAAGGAGATCACGCGCTACTATCAGTTCCTCGCCATACACGACACGCTCTACCGCGCCAGTCGGCCAACGGGCGAAGTGCTGCTGCTGTTCCCGCGCACGCGCGTTCATCAAGGTGATGTCAGCGCAGTCGCCGCCTTTCGCGACAAGGGCAAGGCGTTGCTCGATCAGCACGTCCTGTTCGACATCCTGCCCGACGACCTGGCCACGCCGGCGGTGCGCGAGCGCTATGCCGCAGTTGTGGATGTGACGCTGCCAGACGCCAAGCTGCCGGCGATGCTGAGCCGATTCACCGCTCCGCCCACGGTGCGCGTCTCGCTCGATCGCACATCGGCCGGCGATGCGCTGGTGCTGCACTTCGTCAATTACGCGCGTGAGGATGGCGCCCCGAACCGAGGCAAAGGCATCGCCGATGAGCGCTCGCTCGCCGTCAAGAGTGTCGCTGTCGATCTGCTCATTCCCAGGGGTAAGAGCATCGGCAAGATCGATTGGCTAACTCCCGAACAGCCCGATTCGACCCTGGTGAAATCGCAAACCGCCAACGGTCGCCTGCGTTTCACGACGCCGGCGTTTCTGGCATACGGGGTTGTACGACTGGAACTGCGCTGATTTCGGTCGACGGCAATCCCGCATCGCCCGGACGTGCGGCGCGTGTCAATTCGATCCGCCCGTCCTGCAAGCGATAGATCAAATCGCCGAGCTGTTCCGATTCATAGCGGCTATGCGTGATGTGCAACACCGTCACGTCGGCCTTGCGCGGTAGCTCGCGCAACAACTCGATCATGCGATCGCGAGTCTCTTCGTCGAGCGAACTGAGCGGTTCATCCATCAGCAAGATAGGCGGATGATTCGCCAATGCTCGGCCCAGTGCGATGCGCTGCGTCTCGCCGCCGCTCAGGCCGACGGGATAACGCGACAACAGATGTGTCACGCCCAGCCATTCCGCCAACTGCTCGACACGCGACTTGACGACGGCCTCGGGTTGATGGCGAATCGTCAGCGCGAATCCGAGGTTGTCGCGCACCGTCATCGTGCCGAACAACGCGCCGTCCTGAGGCACGTACCCGATGTCGCGCTCGGCCGGCGGGCGATAGGTCACCTCGCGATCATTGAGCTGGATTTGGCCCGTGGTAATCGCTCGCAGCCCGGCGATCGCTTCGAGAATCGTCGTCTTGCCGCACCCGGTTTTGCCCATGAGCAGCGCGTATTTGCCTTTGGGGACATGTAAGGAAATGTCCGTAAGCGAGAAATTGCCTTGCCGAAGGCTGAGTTGGTCGACGTCGATCATGGTGTGTTTTTTTTGCTTGCCGTTTAGCGCTCGCATGGCGCCGCGCGAGCGCTAAACGCAAGCACGGGTTATTCAATTCAACCGCACGCGCGGAACATCACACAAGGGCTTACTGTCGCTGGGTTCGTCGATGACCTCTTGCAGCGTCGTGCTCTGAAATGCCTCCTCAACCATCGCCAGGGCGTTGTCCACCCGGCGATGCAAGGGACATAGCCGCACGCCGTGACTCGCCAAATCCAGCGGGCAGGTGCGGATGCGCAGGATCGGATCGACGGCATTGACGACTTCGAGAATCGTCAGTTCGGCAGGCGATTTGACGAGCGACATCCCACCGCCGATGCCACGCTGCGAACGCACGATCCCGGTCTGCACCAGATTTTGCAGCACTTTGCAGAGGTACGCCTGCGGCACGCGCGTCGCCTTGGCGATCTCTTCGGTCGTCTGTCCGGCGGGCGCATTGTTCGCCAAGCGCACGACGGCGCGGAGAGCGTATTCCACCGTTTGCGAGAACATCAACCACCTCCCAGCGCCGGTATCGGCGGCGTAATCGCCACGCGCGGCATGGAAATACTGTGCCAGCGAACCGATTAACTTCATTCTATCTGGAAGGGCGATGTGGGTATGCGGTATTCTGTGATGTTTAGCCGCTCGCCTTTGGCGAGCGCGGGTGTGGCGCTTTGCCAACGATTGAAATTCGCCGCGCCCGCGCCCGCGCTCGCCAAAGGCGAGCGGCTAAACAACATCGCCGTGGAAACGAAGTCGGAGCATCAGCATGACCCCGAAAGAAGTATTGACCCTCATCCGCGAGAAAGACATCAAAGCCGTCGATATGCGCTTCATGGATTTCCCGGGCCTATGGCAGCATTTCACCATTCCCGCCGACGCGCTTACCGAAGGCACCTTCGAGGAGGGCCTGGGCTTCGATGGCTCCAGCATCCGCGGTTGGAAGGCGATCAACGAATCCGACATGCTCGTCATCCCGCAACCGGAGACCGCGTTTGTTGACCCGTTCTGCGACGAAGCGACGCTCACCATTATCTGCAACATCCAGGACCCGCTGACGAAAGAGGACTATTCGCGCGATCCACGCAACGTCGCTCGCAAGGCCGTCAACTGGATGAAATCAACTGGCATCGCCGATGTCGCCTACTTCGGCCCCGAACTCGAATTCTTCGTTTTCGACAGCGTCCGCTACGACCAATCGTCGAACTTCGGCTACTACTACCTCGACAGCGTCGAAGGCGCATGGAACATGGGCCGCGACGAGAATCCGAATTTGGGTCACAAGATCCGCTACAAGGAAGGATTCTTCCCGACCCCGCCGACCGACACCCTGCAAAACATCCGTACCGAGATGATGCTGACCATGATCAAGTGCGGCATCCCGATCGAAGCCCAGCACCACGAAGTCGCTACGGGCGGACAATGCGGGATCGACATGAGTTTCGGCCCGCTCGTCGAAATGGCGGACAAGGTGCTGAAGTACAAATATATCGTCAAAAACATCGCCAAGAAGCATGGCAAAACCGCGACTTTCATGCCCAAGCCGATCTTCCAGGACAACGGCTCCGGCATGCACGTGCACACGTCGCTTTGGAAGAACGGCGTCAACCTCTTTGCCGGCTCGGGCTACGCCGGGCTTTCGGATATGGGTCTGTACGCCATCGGCGGCCTGCTCAAACATGCGCCGGCCCTCTGCGCCTTCGCCAACCCGACAACCAACAGCTACAAACGCCTCGTGCCCGGTTATGAAGCCCCGGTCAACCTCGCCTACAGTCGCCGTAATCGCTCGGCATCGATCCGCATTCCCGTCTACTCGCCGAACCCGAAGGCGAAACGCATTGAGTTCCGCTGCCCCGACGGCTCGAGCAATCCCTACCTCGTCTTTTCGGCGATGCTCATGGCGATGATCGACGGCATCAAAAACAAAATCCGCCCCGGCGACCCGCTCGACAAGGACATCTACGACCTCTCGCCCGAACAACTTAAGGACGTCCCCAAGACGCCCGCCTCCCTCGATGAAGCCCTGGCGTGCCTGCATAAAGATCACGAGTTCCTGCTGCAAGGCGACGTCTTCACCGATGACGTCATCAGCACCTGGATCTGGTACAAACGCGAAAAAGAAGCCGACGCGATTCGGTTGCGACCGCACCCGTATGAGTTTTACCTGTATTACGATGTTTGAGAACATCCAAGCCCAGGCGTGAGGTGCTCCGAACCCCTGGTATGGCCATTTCCCGACAGCCGAACGCGACGCGGAGAGTGGGAACGACGGGAAGTTGCCCGAATCATCCTTGGCCGCGAGAAGGTTTTTGCTTGCTTTGTTAACGCACGTCCTTTAGGTTGACTAAACAAACCCACGCCGACTTCATATTTTCGGCACGACGACCTATTAACCGGACGGCGCATGCCTTTCGTTTTTGAAAACCTGGCACTCCTGTTCGGCCTGTTCGCACTCACCGTGCCGATCGTGCTACATTTGCTGCAGCGCCGCCAGAGCGAAGTGATCGACTGGGCGGCGATGCAATTTCTGCCCCACAGCGATGCCACGCGGCGCCGCCGTTGGCTCGACGAGATGCTGCTTTTGCTCGCGCGAATGGCGATCATTGCGCTGATCGTGCTGGCGTTTGCCGGACCAATCGCGACGAGTTCCTGGCTTGCGACGCTGAGTGAAAAGCCGACGCGCGATGTCGTGCTGGTGATGGACGGCTCGTTTAGCATGGGCCAGCGTGTCGGTAAACAGGCGACGCCGTGGGACGAATCGCGTCAGGCGGCACGGGCGCTGCTCACCGAGGCCTCGCGTGGCGATCGCTTTGCCATACTGCTCGCCCGTCGGCCTCCGTTGTTTGTGCAGCTCGAGTTCAGCGGCGACACGGACTCGCTTTTGGCGAAGATCGACGCCCTGCCGCCGCCGTTGGGCAACCCCGACCTGGCCAAAGCGATGGCCGAGGCCTGGTCGCATCTGCGCACTAACGGCAAGGCGGCGCAGCGCGAAATCGTCGTCCTCAGCGACATGCAACGCCACGGTTGGGCCGACCCGGCGATGCTGGCGGCGTTCGAGAATCTCGGCATCGGCTGGCGTGCGGAAACCGATCGCGCCAAGAACGATGGCTCAATCGTGCCGGGCGCGCGCGTGATTGCCGTCGCTCGATCGCTGCCGAGCGACGTGCCCAACTACTCGCTCGCGCCGATTACTGTATCGCGCGGCATGGTGAAGGTCGGCCAGCGTGCGACGTTCAAGACGGCGTTGCGACTCGATCATTTCACTCGCTACCAAAAGCCGTCAGCGATTCGGGTATTCGTGAACGACACCAAGCTGGCCGACCTTCAAGTTCCCGACCAAATTGGGCTGACTCAAGGCCAGCTACCACTCCAGTTCGAGCATCGGTTCGAGCGGATCGGCCGACATATCGTGACGGTGCGCGTTGAAGCGATTGCGGGAAGCGACGCCCTGGACGTGGACAATGTACGCCACGCCATCGTCGAAGTGGTTAACGACGTGCCCGCGCTATTGCTGGATGGCGACACGCAGGTGACGGCCGACAGCAGCACGTTTTTCGTGCGCAAAGCGCTCACCAATAAATCCGATGCCGGCGTTCGCGCGGTGCCCGTCACCCATTGGCGACCGAGCGAACCCGCGAAGACAAAGCCCGCAGTGATCGTGCTTGCCGACGTGCCAAGTCTCGACGCGGCACAACACGACGCCATCGACGCTCATCTCGCCGATGGAGGCGGTGTGCTCGTCGCCGTGGGGCCTCGCATGGCCAAGCAATTTGGCGTGTGGAATGACAAAGCGTACCGTCGCGGCGAAGGCTGGCTGCCCGCGCGGCTCGACAGCGTGGGATCAAGTAAGGAGCCGGTGTCGCCCGATGCTCGCACGTTTCAACATCCCGCACTCGAACTGTTTCGCCTGACACCCGACCTCGACATGCGCCAAACACGGGTCAATAGCTGGTGCAAGACCGCCGTGAAACCAGCAGATCGCAGCGCTACAATCGCTCGCCTGAGCAACGGCGAACCGCTGTTTATCGAGAAACGCCACAAGAAAGGCTACGTGATTCTCTGCACCATTCCGCTGGATCGGCAATGGGGATCGACCTTCCCAAGCTCGTGGGAATTCCCCGTCGTCATGAACGACTTGGTCGGCTGGCTTGCCGGCGGGCGCGGCACGGCGAGCGTGCTGCCCGCGGGTGAACCGATTCGCATTGAGCAAGGCGATGGAGCATCCAAGCGGCTCACGCTTCAGACACCCGAAGCGCCCGCGAGAACGTTCGATGTGGCGTCGTGGCCCTGGGTGTTTCGTGACACCGGCTCCATTGGCCGATACGATGTGACCCTCGCCGATGGCAAGCAGATACCCTTCGCGGTGGAGCCGGACGCAGGCGAATCGGACCTGACGCGTTGCACAGAGGATGATCGCCGAAAGATTCGCGCACGGCTGCCGCTTACGTGGGGCGATCGTGACGCTGCTGGCTCGGCATCGCCGATCGAAGGATCGAGCCGCGAGGAGATTTGGTGGCTGCTGCTGATCGCGGTGCTGGCGTTTCTGTGTTTTGAAGTATGGATGACGCGCCGCGTCGCCATCGGCCGGGGGCGCTAGTGCGATGTACAAATATCTTCTTAACAGCGAAAACACTTATCTAATCGTATCGCCGCGCTGGGCCGATCTGGGGCCGGCCGTGCAATGGTCGCTGCTGGCCGGATTGCTGGTTGTGCCGATAACCTTGATGGTCGCGCTCTATCGCTACGAGCTGCGCCTGGTCGCTCGACGCCACGCCGCTGGATTGCTCGCGCTTCGCTTGGCCGTCGCCTTGGTAATTTGGCTCGCCGTCGCCTGGCGGCCGTATCTTGCGGATGTTCGCACCGAGGAGACGCCGAGCCGCGTCCGTATTGCGATGGATCTTTCCACAAGCATGGACGTGGGCGATCTTCAGCGCGGCGACGACGAGAAAGCCGCGCTGGCCAAGGCATTGGGTGTCGAGCGAATCGACGGCACCTGGACACGCAAGCGGATCGCTCATCATTTGCTGTCGTCGAGCGGCCGGTTTCTGTACCAACGCCTGGCGGATCGGCATGCCGTCGAGATCGTCGGGTTCGATTCGACATCACGCCCCTTTTCGCTCGATGGCGTTCTGGCACAATTACAAGAAGCCGCCATCCCCGGTGCCGTTCCCGCCGCCACCGATCTGAATCAACCGCTCGCACATTTGTCACGCGGCACAGAGCAACCGCTCCTGGGCGTGATCCTCCTCACCGACGCTCGGCACAACGTTGGCGCGTCGCCGTTGGATCGCGCGGACGAGCTTGGCAAATCGGGCGTGCCGATCTTCCCGGTAATCGTTGGCTCGCGCGAACCGCCCATCGACTGGATGATCGTTGACGTGCAAGCCCCAACGCGCGTGTTCAAGAATGCGACCGTCCCAATTGAGATTCGCGCTAAGGCGACCAACCTTTCCGCGCAGGATCTGATGATCGAGCTGCAATTCACGGGCAAGCCTGTGCTGCCCGAACACCGCCAGATCATTCCTCACCGTGGCAAGGACGAGGTCTACACCGCTCGATTCCAGGCGAAGTTGGAAGAGACCGACACGCATGAATACCAGGTTCGCGTCACCTCGAAGGATGCCCGCGAAATAACGCTCGCTAATAACACCGTCAACCGATTCGTTCGAATAATCGAAGACAAGGCGAAAATCCTGCTTGTCGATGGCGAATCGCGTTGGGAGTATCACTATCTCGCATCGGCGCTGGCACGCGATCCAGCGGTGGCGCTCGATCGTGTCGTTTTCGCACCGCCACGCCTTGGTCTGATTAAGGACGACCTTCGCGACAAGGCCGGTCTGCCAAAAACGAAGCTGCCCGAATTCGCAGGCAAGAAAGACGAACGCGATCCGCTCATGAGCTACGACTGCATCCTCCTCGGCGATGTCGCGCCGGATTCGCTCTCGGCGGCTGACAGCCAACGGCTCGAACGCTATGTGTCGCAACGCGGCGGGACGTTGATCCTTATCGCAGGCAAACGGCACATGCCGATGGATTACGTGAAGAGCGCCGGTCTGATCGGCAAGCTGCTACCCATTCTCGAACCGGTCGTGCTGGCGACGGACAAGGGCTTCACGCTCGCGCCGACGGCGGAGGGCAAACTCCGGCCATTCCTGCAGCTGGAACCGGACGCTTCGATGTCGGATTGGCCCGAGTTGCCCTCGCACTATTGGGGCGTCGTTGGCAAACGCAAACCCGGCGCGACGGTGTTGATGACGCCGATTCAGGTGGACGTGCTTGATACTCCCAAGGAGGATACGGGAATCTTCGTTCAGCAAAATTACGGATTCGGCCGCGTGGTGTTTCTAGGCATCGACAGCACCTGGCGCTGGCGCTTCCGCGTTGGCGACACGTATCATCATCGCTTCTGGGGACAACTCGTGCGTTGGTCAGCGGCGGACCAGCTATTGCCCGCGGGAAACCATCTCATCCGCTATGGGCCGCGTGAACCGATCTACTATCAAGGCCAAGAGGTCGAGATCGCCGTCAGGCCCGGCGATTCGCTGGCGATGCTAAAAGAGCCGCTCGACGCCCGCGCGAAGATTTTTCGCAAGCAACCGGGACAAGTCGACGAGTTGATCGCCGTCGCGCCGCTTGCAACGAATACGCGCCAAGGAAACATCATCGAGGCCAAGCTGCGCGACCTTCCGCCTGGCGTCTATCGTGTGGAACTCGACATTCCCGCCTGGCGCGAGGCCATCGCGGCGCCGAACGATCCCACCACGCCGGCGATGAAAGACGGCGATATCTTCCGCGTGCTTCCTCGTGACAATGACGAATTGCTCGATCTCGCAACCGACTGGTCGCTCGCCCAAAGCCTGGCCGATCGCAGCGATGGCAAGGTCTACACTCCCGAAACGATCGACGACCTTCTCGAACGCCTGGCCCGACGCGTCGAGCGCACCGAACGGCGCGACGAGTACCGCCCCTGGCGCGACGCGCCCTATGTCTGGTGGTTGCTCGGCCTATTGCTAACGCTCTTGACCACGGAATGGATTTGGCGTAAATCGCTCGAATTGCCGTAATGATACCAATTCCGCTTGCGGCTTAGCGCTTGGATCATCCCACGTGAGCGCTAAGCCGCAAGCGAAAATGATGGATGCCAATCATGGACGAACTCGCCGCACTGAACCTAATTCGTTTTCTCGATTTTTACTTCGCCTTGATCTTCTGCGCCAGCACCTGGCGGCGATTGGGACAGTATTCCAGCGTGGCGAAGCTCGTTTTGGCAGGGCCAGGCCGTTGGCCTCGCTTGCTGAAGCTCATCAGCGAATATCGCACGATATTGTGGACCTGGTCGATGATCCTACCGGCCCTTCTAGCGCTCGGCATCTGGATCGCCCAGATGCTAGCGTCCCGGCTTGTCTTTCCCGAGGCGAGCACGCCGCCCGACGGGCTAAACCTCGGCAAACTGCTCGCCCATTGGCCCGCGCTGCTCGTCGCGCTTCCGCTCGGCGTGGCGATGTTCGCCTTCGATCTATACAGTCTCTATGTCGTCGGCCAATTCGATCGCGGCGCGATTGAGAAGCACCTCGATCAAGCAGAATATTGGCTGCGATCGCGCACCGCACACGTGGTACGTGTCGTGTCGTTCGGCGTCATCAATCCTCGCCGCATGGTCGCCGAGGAGGTCGAGAAGGCGCTGGTGGAGGTCGGTAACATGCTCAACTTCACGCTGTGGTGGATCACAGTGCAAATGGGCCTGCGCCTCGCCTTCGGCCTGACTCTCTGGATTACCTGGGCCATGGGTACGTAGTCCGTTGCCGCTTGCGGCTTAGCGCTCGCGTGGCACTTGCGAGCGCTAAGCCGCAAGCGGCAATTACCAACCACTAGCCACAAGCCACTAGCCACTATTTACTAATCCCATGAGCGATTCCATTACGCCGGCGGTGCAGGATTACTTGAAAGCGATCCACAGTCTTGGCGGTGCCGAGCAGATGGTCTCGCCGATCGACATCGCATCGCGTTTGGGCGTGAAGGCGCCGTCAGTCACCGGTATGCTCAAACGGCTCGAGGCTGCGGGGTTCATTCGCTACGGTGTCGGGCACGGCGCACAACTTTCGGAATCAGGGATCGGCCATGCGCGGCGAGTGATCCGCCGGCATCGGCTCGTCGAGCTGTTTCTGACGCGCGTACTCGGACTCGATTGGAGCGAAGTCGATGCCGAGGCCGACGCTCTTGAACACGCCATTTCGCCACGATTGGAGCAGGCGATCGCGGCCCATCTCGGTGAGCCGCTCGAGGATCCGCACGGGCATCCGATCCCCACCGTGCACGGCCATCTGCAGAAACGCGACCTTCAGCCGTTGCACAATTTTCGTCCGGGCCAGCAAGTGCTCATTCGCGAGGTTCAAGACGACAATTCCGATCGGCTGCGTCATTGGCAGACCATGGGCCTGACGCCTGGCGTCGTCGTGAACTTCATCGCGTATCAACCACTCGACGATATGTTTCATCTCGAAGTTGGTGGCCGAACGATTCACGTCGGTAGCGAAGGTTTGGCGGGCCTTCAAGGTGAATTGGCGGCGGCGGCGATTTCGTAAGGTAGTTTGACAGCGCTAGTGACGTAGGGCTGGCTTTCCAGCCTGACGCATTTTGACGATCCTGGCCAAGCTACGTCAGGCTGGAAAGCCTGACCTACGTCACGAGCGCTCTCGTACTACATTGAATCGGGCGATGGATTCATCGCGATGGCGCAGGCAAGCAGCATCATTCGTAGAAAGGGATTCGCTGTTTGCGCCCCATGAAACGTCAATTCCACTGAATCCGATTCGCACGCGCGAATAACGGCAATCTCGATGCCAGTGGGATCGACAATTCGCACATCGCCCCGCTCGCCTCTTTGGACATATGCCAGGCAATCACCCAGCGACGAGATTAGCGTTCGCGCGTAAACGCTGCCGACGTGCATGTCCTCGGCGTCGCTCAACTCCCACACATTGAACAGGCTCCACGATTGGCGCATCTGCATGAGTTCGGAATCGTCGTCGGTCTCAACCACGTCCAGCCGGGCTGAGCGTAACCAAAAAAACCATGACGATGCCGGCACGCCCCTCAACCGCACTGCGCCTAGGCGTCTCCCATCGGCATCGGCGATCAGACGCAACCATGTCGGTTCGCCTTCGGTGTCGGCCGATTTCGACCACTGCCGCAGGCGAAGGCTTGGGTGTTCCAACATGGCTTATCTCGTTCGGATAAATGGTCCGGGGTGTATTTTAGCGATCTGAGTTGCCTGGCGTAAAACAGTGAGCTAATACGACAGCGCTAGTTACGTAGGTCAGGCTTTCCAGCATGACGCGGCTTGCCCATGTTCGTCAAAATGCGTCAGGCTGGAAAGCCTGACCTACGAAGTAGCGCTGTCGTACTAATATTGATTTGAAACAGAAACGATGCACTTCGTCCACGAGACCACCCCCATGGCATTCGTTGTCTGCGCGACCTCGGCGTTAGCTGTGGCCAACATATTCTACGCCTGGCGAGCCTATCACCATCAAATCGAACTTCGCGACAAGATGACGCGCGAACGTGTTACCTACATGCTGTGGGTGATGGCGAATGGCGTGCCGGAACACTGACTCGCCGCGCAGAAAAACTTGATCACCTTAAAGCCCAGTGGGTGAGGTACTCCGAGCCCCTGGGATTTTTGCATGCGTATATCCCAGGGGTTCGGGGTACCTCACCCCGTACGCATCAACTTAAGGAATCGGTGTCAGGAAAAGGCAAACTAACCACAGAGGCACAGAGGGAATTCGCGGGATAGTGAACGGGAACTCTCAGCAATCTGCGTGCTTTGATTTTTTCCCATTCTTCGTATTTTCTCTGTGTCCTCTGTGCCTCTGTGGTTCAATTGTGTTTTTCCGAGCCGAGTTCTTAAGTTGGTGCCTGTCGGGTTCGAGGTACCTCACCCCTGCGCTTGTGTTGAGAATCCTGTCACCGTCATCTCGCATCGATATACTAACGACGTTGGTTGGCCTACCAATCGATCGAGAGCGTATCGTGCTTGCTAAGCGAATCATCCCGTGTTTGGACGTTGATCGTGGCCGCGTGGTCAAAGGCGTCAACTTCGTCAACCTGCGCGATGCGGGCGATCCCGTTGAAGTCGCCCGGCGCTATGAGGAGCAGGGCGCCGACGAACTCGTGTTTCTCGACATCAGCGCCAGCCACGAAGGCCGCGCGATCATGCTCGATGTCGTTCGCCGCGTGTCCGAACAAATCTTCATGCCGTTCACCGTCGGCGGTGGGATTCGCACCATCGACGATGCGACCCAACTTATTCAAGCCGGCGCGGAAAAAGTCAGCATCAACTCGGCGGCGGTACGCGATCCGAATTTGGTCACGCAAGTGGCTGAGCGGTTTGGCCGATGCGCGACGGTCGTCAATATCGATCCGCGCCGGGTAAATCGCGACGGGCGCATCGTGTGGGAGGTTCACGTCAACGGTGGCCGCATTCCGACCGGGCTGGAAGCAGTGGCCTGGGCGTTGCGAGTTGAGGAACTCGGCGCCGGCGAGATCGTGTTGACGTCGATGGACGCCGACGGAACGAAAGCCGGCTACGACATCGAGATGACATCGGCAGTATCGAGCGCCGTCAGCGTGCCAGTTGTGGCGAGCGGCGGCGCGGGATCTCCGGAACACCTATATCAGGTCTTGACGGTCGGAAAAGCCGATGCCGCCTTGGCCGCCAGTATTTTCCACTACAATGAATATGGCATACGCGATACGAAACGTTACCTTGCCGAGCGTGGTGTGGTTGTGCGATTGGCGTGATGCCGTTTTCATCCGAGGAAATCCATGTCGACAGGTCCGCAAGTTGTGAAGCCGGCTCAACCCGTAACGAAACCAGCCGAAGTCGTGAAACCTGCGCAGGCTCCACTTGCCAAGGCGCCGGACGGTACGGTCAAGGCGACAGTGCAAGCGCCTCCGAGGCCTGCTTCGCCGACGGCGCCGGGAGCGATTCCGGCGAAGCCTCCGCAACCCGGTGTTACCAAACCAACCGACGACGCGAAACCCGCCGCACCGCTCTTCTCGAGCGATCCCGCCGATCCCGTCAAGGTTCCTGAGGATATTGCCACCGACCCGGTCATCATCGCGACGATCGCCAAAGAGCCCGAGGTCAACAAAATCTTCCGTCTCGTCATGAAGTTGCAAGCGTCCGATCTGCACCTCAAGGTCACCCAACCCCCGATGATGCGGCTGCGCGGCGATATTCGTCGCATGGACATGAGACCGCTCTCGCAGGAGGACATGGAACGCTTGATGTACCCGATTCTTACGCCCAAGCTGCGAAAAATTCTCGACGATGAAGGCGGCGTTGACTTTTCGTGGGTCATCGGGGCCGACGAATGCCGATTCCGTGTCAGCTTGTTTCGGCAGCGTGGCCGACTGTCGCTGGTTGCTCGGCGCGTGAACAATTCCATCCCCGATTTCGCGGGCCTCGGCCTGCCGCCCATCATTGAGAAACTGTGCAAATTCCCCGAAGGCCTGGTCGTCATCGCCGGCGTAACCGGGTCGGGCAAGAGTACCACGATCGCCTCGATGATCGACTACATCGCTGCATCCGAACCGTTGCATATCCTCACCTGCGAAGACCCCATCGAATTCGTCTTCGAGGATAAACTGGCGTATATCAACCAGCGTGAGATCGGTCTCGATTCCAAGGACTGGCACAAGGCGCTCAAAGACGCCGTGCGACAGGACCCCGACATCATCCTCGTCGGCGAGTTGCGCGATGTCGAAACCTTTGAAGCTGCCGTGCATGCCGCCGAAACGGGCCACTTGGTGTTCGGCACGATCCACGCGTCCAGTGCGGGTACGACGATCAACCGCATCATGGATTTGTTCCCGCCGGACAAGCATCCCGCCATCCGCCAGGCGCTGGCGAATAACCTGAAGGCCGTCGTTGCCCAGAAGCTCGTCAAGAGCATCAAGCCCGGCAAGTCACGTTTGCCCACGAACGAAATCATGATCGTCAATTCGATGATCAGGGCACTAATCCAACGTGGCGATGACTATAAGATCCCCGACGCGATCCGCATTGGCTATCAGGAAGGCATGGTCGATTTCAACGAGAACCTGCGTCAGCTTGCCGAGCGAGGCGACATCGAGAAATCGGTGGCGCTCGAATATTCGCCGAACCCGGATCAACTCAAAATGATGCTCAAGGGCATCAAAGTTGCCGCTCCGGGTATCTTGTAAGCTCTGCCATATAGCCCGCCATTTATGGCGGGTTAACTACCCTACCTGCCATGAATGGCAGGCTATATGCAGTAGCGCCTTACACGCACGATCCATGAAACCTTATGCACTCACCGCGACGATCGTTCTGAGAACAAGCCTGATCGTCGGGTTCATACTCGCTGCGCCTGCCATAGCGAGCGCCAATCCCTCCTTTCCACGCGGGCTTGGGTTTTATTTCGATCCACTAAGAATAGCAGTACTGATCGCCTCGTTCATTGGCTGGGTCAAGCTCTGCGCGTGGGTCGATGAGGATGCCGCCCACTACAAGATCCCTGCCGTGTTCTGGAACAGCCTGCTTCTGGTCAATGGGATAGCGGGATTTCTGTTGATTTGGGGTCTGCCCGTATTTTGGCTGGCCACGCTTTTCTTTTGGTCCACCGTTTTGGCAGGATCGTACTGGTACATTTGTAAACGCAATCGTCGGGCGGCTGTAGAGGATCAACTGTTCAATCGCGAACATTTCCAACGATTCGTCCAGAAGTACTTCAATCGCAGCAAGACAAAAGCGAAGGTCACCATTACGGACGGCGTCCCCGTTAAGTTCATTAGTCGATCGGTCAGCGGCGAAGTCGAGGACGCCGATCGTGTCGACCGCGTGCAGCAATCGAAGGGCTACCGCGCCGCGCAGGAACTTATCTACAACGCTCTCGAACGCCGCGCCACCGATATCCACCTCGAACCGACCGCGAATGAAGTGGCCGTTCGTCTCCGCATCGACGGCATGATGACCAATATCACGCCGTACAATCGCGCGATGGGCGATGGCATCGTCAACGTCTTCAAGGTTCTCTGCAACCTCGATATTACCGAGAGACGCAAGTCGCAGGACGGCAGTTTCTCTGCCCAGGTAAAAAACCGAGTCGTCGAATTTCGAGTGGCAACGGCAGGCAGCGTTGTCGGCGAAAAGCTCGTCATGCGCGTGCTCGATACTGCCGCCCAACTCGCCGACTTTGGTCAGGTCGGTATGACGGAATCGATGCAAACGGAGGTTCGCGACATCATCGCCAGACCGCACGGACTATTCCTCGTCTGCGGTCCCACCGGATCGGGCAAGAGCACGACGCTTTACGCTTGCCTGCACGAGATCGATCGCTTCTCGCAAAACATCATTACTGTCGAAAATCCTGTCGAATATCGCCTCGATGGCGTGACGCAGATTGAAATCAACCCGAAGGCGGGCAAGACATTCGCATCGGAGTTGCGTAGCATTCTCAGGCAAGACCCCGATGTCATCCTGATCGGCGAAATTCGCGACAAGGAAACCGCCGAGATCGCCTGCCAGGCCGCCCAGACCGGGCATCTCGTTTTTAGCACCGTGCACGCCAATGATTCGGTGACGGCCATCGCTCGCATGATCGATCTTGGCGTGCCTCCATTCATGTTGTCCTCCGCGCTGCAGGCGGTGCTTGCCCAACGGCTCGTTCGGATGCTCTGTAAATCGTGTCGAGTTCGTATGAAGCCATCGGCAGAAGCATTGAGGAAGCTGAAAATTGATCCCGATGCGGTGCGCTATACCTACCGCGCGTTCGATCCCGCGGAGGACAAGGAGGATGACGCCGATGCAGGTACCGAGGAGGTCGAGATCTGCGAAGCATGTGGCGGGGCGGGTTACTTGAAGCGAACCGGCATCTTCGAGCTTCTCGTGCTGAATGAAAAAATCCGCGAACTTATCCGCGAGAATCCGAACATCCCCGAGATTCGCCGGGTCGCCACGGAGCATAGCCTGAAGACACTCTTCGAGGACGGCGCCCGCCTCGTCATTGAGGGTGCGACCTCGATTCAGGAGTTGCTGCGCGTCAGTAAATAATTCTCTGTTTAGCCGTTCGCCTTTGGTGAGCACGACTGGCGTGGCGAGCGGCACATGTTCGCGCTCGCCGAATGCGAGCAGCTAAACAGGAAACAAATTGTGTTGGTGGACTCAATATGCTTTTCGTCGCAACTGTCGTGATTATGCTGATCATCGCCTACTTTCAGTATTCCAACGGGCTGTTCAGTTCCGTGGCGATGCTCCTGAAAGTCGTACTTGCCGGATTGATCGCTTTCAACTTCTGGGAGCCGATCGCCGATGCGCTGGATCCGATCTTGGCCAGCAGACAACTCGCAGGCTGCGAGGATTTTGTGGTGCTGGTCGGATTGTACGCGGTGGCGCTGTCTCTCTTGCGCATCACCACCAACTACCTCGCGCCCGACATGCTCACCGAGCACGGGTATTTTCAGTATGTCGGCGCCTCGGGTGTCGGCCTCGCTACCGGCTATCTCGTCACGGGGTTCCTGGTATGCGCAATGCAGACGTTGCCCCTTGATGAGCACTTCCTCGATTATGAGCCACGCTCGGCGAGCGAGTCACCGTTCCGAACCCTTGTGCCGCCCGATCGCGTTTGGCTTTCGCTGATGCGCCACGCCGGTGCCGTGCCGCTAGGTCATGCAGGCGCGGACGACAAAAAAACCTTCGACCAGCACGGCACCTTTGAACTGCGTTATCGACGTCATCGCCGCGGCTTCGAGGGCAAGGCGCCGATCGGCTATCAAGGTGAATTCGATTTTGAACTCGGCAAACTTAAGTGACCAGCCGAATATTTTCACCACAAAGACGCAAAGACACCGCGAAGAGGATAGCAGGCAAATTGAACTATTCGCGCAATCAGGCGAGTGGGATTGGCCGCAATTCCGTATCCCGTTTGCCTTTCTCGGTGCCTTTGTGTCTCTGTGGTGAACAAGCCTGCCGACGGAGACGCGTGAAGCGATGAATCCAACCTCACCTACCGGCGCCGACGTGCTCGTTCGCTCGCTCTATGAAATGGGAGTGCGCGTCATCTTCGGCATGCCTGGTTCGCATACCGTTGCCATCTATGATGCGCTGCATCGGCACGGCGGCATCCGTACGATCCTCATTCGCAACGAGCAGGCCGGCGCCTTCGCCGCCGACGGTTATGCCCGCGTCACCGGCAAGCCCGGCGTCATCTGCACCACCGCTGGCCCTGGCGCCACCAATGCGCTGACCGGCATCGCCGAGGCGTGGGGCGATTCGACTCCAGTCTTACTTGTCACGGGGCAGGTGAATCACGATCGCTTGCATCAAGAATGTGGCAACTACCACGAAATGGATCTCGAAGGCATTTTGCGCCCATGCACGAAATACGTCGGCACGGCCATGAGCAACGCCGCCATCCCAGCGATGGTCGCGAAGGCCTTCGCCGCGATGACGCATGGCCGACCGCGCCCGGCCGCCTTGGTGTTGCCGCAAGATTTGATGGCGATGCCTGCGGGCGAGGTTCCCGAATTCCGCATGGAATCGTCGTGGATGCCTGAACTCGATCTCGCTGCGATCGCTCGCGCCGTTGCTTTGTTACGAGAGGCCCGTATGCCGATCATTCTCGCCGGCGGCGGGGCGGTGTGGGCGGACGCTGGCGACGAGATTCGCGAACTGGCGATCCGCCTCGATTGCTCGGTGATGACGACGCTTAACGGCAAGGGTATCGTTGACGAACGCTCGCCTATCGCACTTGGCCATGCACGGTCGGCACGCAGCCGGATTGCCTTGCCGCTCGCCGATGTGATGCTCGCTGTCGGTTGTCGATTCACTGAAGTTTTCACCGGTTTTCGCAAATTGCAAGTACCAAAGCGTTTGATCCAGATCGACATAGACGCCGGCCAACTCGGCATGAACTATCCGGCCGAGATAAGTGTTTGTTCTGATGCGAAGAAGTCCTTACGTGCGATCCTGAATGCGTTGCCCGGCGCGAAACCGAACGGTTGGGCCGAGCGTTGGGAATCAATCGCCGCCGCTCGTCTGCAGCGTCCGGAATGGCTGATCGACGTCCTGCGTGCGAATCTGCCCGATGATGCTGTCGTCTTTACCGATGCCAGCGAGATGGCCTATCGCATGCACACCGACTTCCCGGCGTATGAGCCGCGGTCGTTCTTCTATCCCTCCAACTACATTGCGCTGGGCTGGGGCTTCCCGGCCGCCATCGGAGCCGCGATCGCGCTGCCCGATCGTGTCGTCGTCAGTTTCAGCGGCGACGGCGGGTTCGTAATGACTTGCCAGGAGCTTGCGACCGCCGCGCGATACAAACTCAATCTGATCGCGATCGTGCACAACGACAGCACCTACGGCGCGATAAAGAACCTGCAACGAATCCGCAATGAGAGCCGGTACCACGACACCGAGCTGAACAACCCGGATTTCGTGACGTTGGCCCAGGCGTTTGGCGTGCCGGGATGCCGAGCGAGCGACGCGCAATCGTTCACCTTGGCGTTGCAAGAATCGCTAGCACGCGGTGGCCCGGCGTTGATCGAAGTGCCGGACATGTGGCGGTATTTGCGGGAGTAGGTTGGCCGCCGGCCAATCGCGAAGTGGTTGCATATCGCAGCCCAGGCTTCTCGCAGTACCCTGGGCGAGCGTATCCATCTTTTCATTTCAACATCGCCGTCCGGCGCCTGTTGTCAATCCAAATTCGGCCCGTTGACGCGATACATCGCCTGCATCGGCGTGATCCTCATCGTCGCGTTCCTGCGCTCGAAGTCGTCGTGCAGGCGGACGCGGAATAGCGTCCAGCGATCGTCCTCCGATTGCTCGCGGCGGCTTTGTTTGCACTTCAGGAGCGGTTGCACGGTGCCGTACTTTTCCAGGTGGCCTTTGCGGTTGAAACGCGTCACAACAAACACCTCCGGATCGGAGATTCGGCTATCGTGGACGAAGGTCAGGTTGTGGAGAAAATGCACTTCGTCTTGCATATAGAACAGCATCCGCAGGCCTTCCAACGCTTCATCCGCGGAGTTGAGCATCAGCGGGCGATTGCTCGGCACGGCGGCGCGGGCCTCGGCCAGGAACGCGGTGTCGTCGATCGAGCGATGTAGGTAAGCGCCTTTGTAGGCGAACGCCACACCGAACAGTAGCGCCAGGACGCTAAACCCGCCGGTGACGGCGACATCAGGTCGGCGATGCGTGGCGAAATACCATGCCGAGAGAACGATCGATGGAACCGCGACAAGCAACGCCGGCATGATCCAATCCGCGCCGGGCAGCTTTCGTCCGAAAAGTGCGACCACGATGACACCGCCGCCGGCTATACTCGCGGGTATCACCCAGCGTGACCGCATGCGCTCAGCGCTATGCGCCCAGAGCCATATCATCGCTTGTGCTGCCAGGATCGCCCATGGCGCCAGGTAATGCAGCATATAGTGATGATGTTTGCCTTGAGAGATCGAGAACACTAACAATGGCATCCACGCCCAGCACCAGATCAGGCGATGCGCGGCCGAGTTCGGTTGCCAAAGCTTTCTGAACGTTATTCCCAACCCGACAAATGCAGCGAGTGTCCATGGTTGCGGAACCCAGAGCAGGCAGAAAAAATAGTACCATGCCGGCTGCGCGAGATAGTTCTGGTGTAGTCGGCCCAGCAGATCAAACCGCCAAACGTCGATCGCATCGGGCAGACGTTGCAGCACGAGCAAGGGCCAAGGTAGCGCGACGGCGAAGAACGCCAGCCAGCCCCACAGCCAACAGTATCGCGCAATCCGCGACCATTGGAGGCTCCACAGCAGATAGGTGCCGACCGGCGCCAGCGCGATTACCGTGCCGAACACCATTCCCTTGGCAAGATTGGTCATGCCAAGCAGCGTGAAGAAGGCAAGCATCGCCCACGGCCTGGTGCCGAAAAAATTACGCGACTCACCCTCGGCAGCTGGACGAAGTATTTCGAGATAGGCAAAAACGCTTATTACGCCGGCGACGATCGGTGCGAGAAAGATATCCGCCTCGGCCAAGGTCGAGTAGCGTGCGAAGTTGTACATCGTTGCCAGGATCAAGCCGCTGACGATGGCGACGCCACGCCCGAACAACCGACCTGAGAGCCACACGGTGAGCAATACCGTCAACAAGCCGGCGAGGGATGCGCCGAGCCGGGCCTGCCATTCGTGATCGCATCCACCGACCAGCATGCACAACCCGCACGAAATCCACTGAGGCAACGGCGGGCGTTCGATCCACGGCGCCTCGCCATAGTGGGGCACAAGCCAATCGCCGTCGGCGAGCATCGCTTTGGTCGTTTGCGATAGCACGCCTTCGTGCATCGTCAGCGGTCCACCGACCGATACCATGACGGCGTAGAGCACGAGCGTGAACGCGCCAACCAGAATGTAGTCTTTCGATCGCACCGGGTTGGTCGCTTCCATGATGCTCGATTCCTCGTTCATACCGCTAATTTCTTCTGATAATAACAGGCCGGTTCCGCGATCCTGATCGAACGCGACTCCACAAGCAGATACACGAAGTAACACAACGACGCCCAAGAATAAACGCCAAACGCGTGCAGCCCGAGCGTGGCGTTCCAACCACCCGCGATGACGGCGACGGTGAAAAACACGCAACTCGCCGCGAGCAAAAGCTCACGCCACTCCCGTTCCCGGCTGACCAATCGCTCAACGACCGACCACGCAATTACCGGCGCGAGCAACGCGAAACTGCTCGATTCCGTCGCGGGGCCGAGCAACATCATCCAGGCCGTTGTACAGGCAGTCGCGAAGGTCAATAGCTTCGGTTCGCTCCATCCCTTGCGTTGGCCCCGAATACAGGCCAAGGCGACGATGACACCGCCGGCCAGTTGGATGAGCTTGTAGGCCGATCGGCTCACCGGTGCGCCGTAGAGATGGAGCAAAAGCCAAAGGTCGCGATACATCTGATCGAGCGCGATAGCTGAGCGATCCTCCCTGCCCAGGATCTCGATCCAGTCCGAATACTGTTTCGTTACATAACTGAAATCTTGCAAGGCGAACGGTAACGCAATCGTCACGGCAAGGGCGAGCGCTAACCGCCAGCCGAGGTGACGCGGGTAAAGCGAGACCAGCACCATGCCAAGCGTGATGGGATAAAGCTTACACGCGAAACTGAAAGCGAGTAACGCACAGGCGAGGTTCCAGCGTTGTACGCACACCGCCGCCACAGCGGCCAACATCGCACCGATGACGACGATGTTTGCTTGCCCGTTATTGACGCTCTGCAGAGACAGTGGCAAGGTCAGCAGCAGTAGCCAGGCGAAATGTTTGGTGGAAAACGGCACCCGCAGCACGGTCCGAGCGAACCATGCAAGTGCCGCGAGCAGCACGCCCACGCTGAAAAGACGCCACGCCACGCCGCCCAAAGCATCGGGCAGCAGCGCGAACGGCACGAATAACAACGTACAAGCCGGGCTGTAGCGATAGCCCGTCGGCGCCTCGATTGGGCGGTCCGGCGAATAGAGGTCCGTGCCTGTCATCCAAAACAATCCCGACGAGCTAAAGATGGGATAAACGGTTCGCGAATCGGGTGCAAGAAATGCGCGCACGCACACCACGGTCAAAACCGCGGCCCAGACGGCAAGCGCGGTTCGTTCCCAGTAGGTGCGTTCCATGTACCACGACCGCAACAACCTAATATTCAAAGCGACCTCATGCGAAAACCAAAGCAAGCCAAGAGGTTCGGAGTACTTCGCCCCTGGGCTTGCTTCAAATTCGTTACAGGTTGATAAACTTCGCCGAGCTGTACATGACCTCGGCGAAGCCATCGGTGTAGGCCTGAATCATAAACCAATGCGTACGATCCGTCGCCAGGCCCGTGATCGAAACCTGATTGGTGCCGGCGGCCACGGTGCGGTTAAGCGACCAACTCAGGCCGTTCCAGTAAAAGATGCGATATCCCACCGCGCGGGTGGATTCGACCCATGACACGTTCACACTGGTCGGGCCGGTCGAGACCACGTTGACGGAGGTCGGCGCCTGCAGCGGTGGGGCGGAGGTTGTCGTCGCCGTCACCCACGCCGTGTTCGTTGTGCCGAACGCGTTGAACGCTTGCACATAGAACCAATATGTTCTGCCAGCCAAGAGGCCTGTCACCGTAGAACTCGTCGTGTTCGCGGGCAGTGTCGTTACGAGGTAAGCCGACGACGTGCTGTTATTCCAACCATAGATGCGGTAACCGGTCTCGCCACCGGCATCATTCCAGTTGATCTGAATGCTGCTTGTGCTGAGAACTTGCAACCGGAGATTCGTCGGAGCTTGCAGCGACTGCGAGGTCGTGGTGATGTTGACCCAATTGCTAGACGCGAAATTCGTGTTGTTGTAGGCCTGCACGTAGAAGTAATAATTTTGGCCCGGCGTGAGAAAATTGATCGTGTGGCTCGTGGTCGTTCGGGAGACCGAGGCGATCTCGGTCGATCGCGTGCCATCCCACCGGAAGACCTTGTAGCCCAGCGCGCCGTTCGCCAAGCCCCAGCCAAGCGTCACACTCGTCTGCGTGACTGCGCCGACGCGCGCGTTTGTCGGTGCCGTGATGGCCTCCGGCGGTGTCATGATCGAGACCCAACCGCTACGGCCTCGGGTCGTCGCGTTGAACGCCTCGATCGTAAACCATTGGATTTGATTGGGGCGAAGATTATTGGCGGTGAACGTCGTGATGTTGGGGTTGACCGTTCCTACGAGGACGGTTCGCACGCCATCCCATCCGTAAACGCGGTAGCCCACTTCGCCGGCAACATCCGCCCAGGTGACGCGCACTTGGGTAGCCGAGATCGCTTGCAATTGGACGCCGGTCGGTGTGGCAACCGCAGGGCAGTCGCGTGCTTCCAACGTCTCAATGCGAGGACGGAACGAGTTCGCATCGCTCGGTCGTCGCTGATGTTTCACGTCGTGCTTGTTCCAGAGTGCGTCAAAAAACATACAAAATCCTCCGTGTTCGGGATGGGCAAACGTACGACAGCCGTGTCGTTCGTGGACGAGTATCTCCCATCGTCCCTTATGCCAAGATCGGGCGCTTTTGTCTAGCGGAATTCTCGCAGACAACAGAATGGGTAAAATTGGCAATCAAAGAGCCCGGCAGCCACGGTGAATTCGCCGGGAACGCGTCAATATGGGCGGGCTAGTAAAGGGAGCTCTCAAAATGCTGATGGTTCAAATGCATCGCATCGCTTGGTCCGTCGTGACTCTCCTCGGGTTGGGGGCCGCCCTATACGCGCAACCGATACCGGGCTACAGGACGGTTGATGAAGCGGTTACGACGACGCTGAAAAAAACCGCCACCACCGTTGCCAGTTCGCCGGGCTACCTCGGTATCGCGACGGCAGTCGAAGCGGGCAGGCTGGTTGTCGCCGACGTCGAGGAGAATTCGCCCGCCGCCAAAGCCGGTCTCAAAACGGGCGACATCGTTCGCCAAGTGGACGGAAAAGCCATCGCCAACGCTGAGGCCCTTCGCGGGCTCCTCCAGCGTCGCGGCGACGGCGAAAATATTCGCTTGACCATTTCGCGTGGCAAAGAGACGTTCGACATCGAACCCAAACTGATTCCCAGAAGCAAGGTTCTACAGGTCGGCACACAACGCGCTATCCTCGGTGTGCAAATCGAAGCCACGCCAGACAGCAAAGGTGTCACGCTCAGAGCAGTCACGCCGAAATCAGCCGCCGATCGCGCTGGTTTGAAGGCAGGCGATAGCGTTCTCAAACTCGACGGCAGAAATCTCGGCGGCGCCGCCGGTATCGCTGATGCCTTGGAGTCACGCAAGCCCGGCGATGTCGTAACACTCTACGTGAAATCCGTCGGCGAAGACAAGGGCCGAGACGTCAAAGTAACTCTCGCCGGCGATGCCCCGACAATTCCCGGCAAAGGCCCCAAGGGAGGCAAGATTATCGGCGGGGCTCCAGAGAGCTGGGACTCGCGCAACCTCATTACCTTCAAACGTGACGCCTATCGCCTCGCCATCGTTTGCATCGAATATTCCGACGTAAAAGGTAATGCCAAGATCGCCGCCAAAAATTGGGAGGAAGCGCTCTTCAGCACCAAAAGCTACCTTACCACCAGCGTCACCGGACAAAAGGTGCATGGCAGCATGAACGACTACTATCAAGAGCAATCGTTTGGCAAACTCAAAGTCGAAGGCAAGTGCTTCCCATTCGTCACGGTCACCAAAAAACGCGCCGACTACGCCGCCGCCAACACCGGCGCTGGAAAAACCGCGCTGCTCGGTGAAGCATTCGACAAACTCTTTGCGCGCGACGGCAAGGACTGTCTCAACGGCTTCGATGGCGTTTTCTTCCTCTACGCCGGCGAGCGCGTGCAAACCAATCGAGGCGGCATCTATTGGCCCCACCGCTCACGCTTCATCCACCAGGGCAAAACCTGGAACTACTTCATCGTCCAAGAAGGCGGCGACAAGATGTGCGACATCAGCGTCATCTGCCATGAGTTCGGCCACTTGCTCGGCCTACCCGATCTGTACGCTCGGCCCGAAAACCCCGGCTCCGAAGGCGCCGGCGTCTGGTGTGCCATGTCCAATCAAGCTCCCGGCGGAAAACCGCAACACTTCTCCGCCTGGTCCAAAGAGCAACTGAGTTGGATCAGACCGGCCATCATCGATCCTACCGTCAAACAAAAACTGATCCTCGCACCGATCGAGGACTCACCGAAGGAGTGCTTCAAAGTCTTGGTTCGTCTCGACGGCAGCGAGTATTTTCTTCTGGAGAATCGCCGCAAAAAAGGCTTCGATCACAGTCTGCCCGCGGAGGGCTTGCTGATTTGGCGAGTCATCGCGAACCGCCCGATCCTTGAGGAGTCGCACGGTGTCGACGGTCCAGTCGGCCCGCGTGTGTTCCTTGACTCCGTGCCGTTCCCGACTGCGTCGAATCGTGCCTTTACGCCGTTCACGACGCCAACGAGCAGATCGCAGCTCGGCGGCGGTATGCCGGTGCACATCACGAACATCCGTCGGCAATCGGATGGACGCATCACGTTTATGATCGGGTACGAGTTCTATTGATACCATCAACAAAAGCCCGCGATTGCCGTAGCCATCACGCTTCGCGTGATGGCTACGGCAATCGAATCATTTCTCGTCAGTTCGCATCCACCATTTCCAGCCGATGGCGACGCCGATCGCGATGCCCAATTGATCGTAGGCGACATCGCTCAACAAACCGCCTCGATTGCACCATTCTTCTAGTGCGACTTGCAACAACTCGGTCACTGTAGCGTGGGCCATCAGGAAAAACATCATCAGCCAGCGATACCGCACCGGGATCCGTAGCCAGCCTGCGGAGAGTGCAAGGCCGGCGTAGATGGCAAGGTGCATCCCCTTCGCGATCCAATAGCGTGTGCTGGCGCTCACCTGGCCGTCCGCCAAACGGGACGGGTTCGGCACGGGCACTTCGAGGGCGATCGTCCAACCCGTTAGGAGCGTCAGCCATAACGTCCAGCGAATCACGAGCGGGCCTTCCTGTTGGGCCGTGCGGGTAATAACGATTTCAACGGTTCCCGTTACGTCTTACGAAGGCGGACAAGGTTCACCAAGCGGAATATTCCCACTGTGCGGAAAAGTCATGGTGTACCAGCCTCAACTTGTAAATTTTCCAATTATCCTCTCAAGTTCATTTTACCAAAGCGGCATTATCGGGCAGATTTGACATGTAACCAGGTGGGAGCCATTCTCAGGCCCTGCCGCATTTTGAGTCGTACCCCGGTTTTCATGCTTGAAGAGGAGATCTGAGATGAAGCTTCACCTAACCCTGCCGGTGTTCGCCGCCCTGTGTGGCGTGGCGATGACCGGCGGCGTCGCGAGTGCGCAGCACTGTGGCGCGTTCTATTATCCCGGCGCGATGGTCAGCCCGCAGCAATTCTGCATGCCGACCATTCAATACAGGGTTTGTTATCAAACCGTGTTCGAAGATCGCGTCTGCGTCAAGTACCGGCCGGTCTACCAGACCGTCATGCACGAAATCAAATACAACGTGCAAGTGCCGGTCTACGAAAAGAAGGTCAAGGAGCACCGCTACACCGTCGCCAAGCCGGTGTGGGAAACCTACCAGGAAAAGCAGCAGTACACGGTCTATCGGCCAGTGTACGAACAGCATGTGAAGGAACACCGCACCTGCGTCCTGAAGCCAGCCTATCAGCATACCGAGGAAAAAATCAATTACACGACGTACAAACAGCAAATCGAACAACACGTGAAGGAACACCGCTATGTCGTCAATCACCAGAAGTTTGAAGAGTACCAAGTTCCCGTGAAATGGACGACCTACAAACCCGAATACACCAAGCACGAACGCGAACATCGTTACACGGTTTGCCGAAAAGAAATTCAAGAGACCAAGGTCCCCGTCAAGTACACCGTCTGCAAGCCGGAAGTGACGCATCACGTCAAAGAACACCGCTACACCGTGTTCAATCAGGCCTGGCAGGAATACCAGGTTCCGGTAAAGAGCGTGACGTATCGCCCAGTTTACGAGAAGCACGAGAAGGATATTCCCTATACCGTGTATCACCAGAAGATCGAAGAACACATGGTTCCCGTGAAGTGGACAACATGCCGACCGGTCTACACGAAGCACGAAATGGACGTGAAGGTAACGACCTACAAGACGGTCATTGAGGCACGCGAGGCGACGATCAAGAAGGTAATCTGCGAACCGGTCTATTTCGAGCAGAAGGTCAAAGTTCAACTGGGCGAATGGAAGTCGGAGAATTGCTTTATCCCCGGCCCGATCGTGCAACACACCTATCGCACGCCGGGTACCTGGACGTTCGACACCTGCACCTGCCGCAGCATCTACATCCCCGGCCCCATCGTGGCGTGCCCCGTTCAGATGCCCGGCCGCTGGGTGTGCAAGAAGACTTTTATCCCGCGTGAAGAAGAGCGCACGGTGAAGTGCTGCAGAATGGTTGGCAAGGAAGTCAGCGAAGTCGTGAAGTATAGCGTTTGCAAGGTCATCCCCGAATATTCGACGCGTAAGTGCACCTATACGACGTGCAAGATGGTGACGGAAGAGCACAGCAAGATCGTCACCTGCAAGAAGTGCGTAATGGTTCCTGAGCAAAAGATCCACAAGCACACTTGGACGACCTGCAAGATGGTTGCAGAAGAACATACGAAAATGGTATCGTGCAAGAAGTGTATCATGATCCCGGAAGAAAAAGTCTGCAAGATTCCGTACACGAAGACGAACCTCAAATATGAGGAACATACAAAAATCGTGACCTGCCGCAAGATCGTGGTGATCCCCGAGGAGAAGGTTGTCCGTATCCCGTATGTGACGTGCAAGATGATCCCGCAGGAACACACGAAGATGGTGACGTGCAAGAAGTGCATCATCGTTCCCGAGGAAAAGGTTGCAAAGATCCCCTACACGGTCTGCAAGGTGATCCCGGAGCACCACACGAAAGTCGTGAAAAAGACGACGTGCATCATGATTCCGGAAGAGAAGATCACCAAGATTCCGTACACGGTTTGCAAGATGGTCGCCGAGGAAAAAGTGCGGATCGTGGAATGCAAGAAATGCCGCATCGTGACGGAAGAGAAGGTCACGCATATCCCTTACACGGTTTGCCACCTGGTGTCGAAGGAATGCGTGAAGATGGTTCCGCAGGTGACCTGCAAGTTTGAGGCCTACTGCGAGACGCAAAAGGTGATGCGTCAGATTCCGGTGGTCGTGCCGATTTGCACCGATCCGAGCATGATGTTGCGATCGTCGCCGCTACCGGTGATGCCGGCGGCTATCGATTCGGAAAAATCGAAGTAATCTCAGTATTCAAGCGAGAACAATGGCAAGAGGTTGAGCAAGCGAGGCCCTCGGTAGGACAGCCTGGGGCCTCGCTTTTTTGTTGGCCGGGCACACAGACGTAGCGTTGCTCGATCTGACGAACGCCCAAATACAACGACGAATGAAAAACGAGGAATTAAGAAGTAATGCAGGCGAATCCGCGCGTGCGAAAGATTCATATGCAATTCCTCATTCTTGACGCCACCCTCAAAAGTCGATTTCCGAGGCTGAAGCGTAAGTGAGGCTGCCTGAATGCCTCGCTTACGCTTCAGCCTTGGACGAAAAATCGACTTTTGATGGGCGCGTCATTCTACATTCCTCGTTCTTCATTGCATTTAAGCCAGCTCTAGCGGCCTCGCACCTCTCTGCAACCCGAATTCATCGCAACTTGTCAACGCGCAGGCAGAGTCGCCGGACGAATTCGTAAAATATCCCTATCGCTCACCGCACGCCATCAGGAGTAGCTACCTCATGTCCGCTGATCGGTTGAAGGTTCTGATCGTCGATGACGAAGTCAATCTCGCGGAGACGATGGCCGAGGCGCTGGAACGCGCGGGCTACGATGTGCTCCTCGCTCACGACGGTGCCGAGGGCCTCAAGGCGCTCGAACGCGCTGAGCCGAACATTATCCTCACCGATCTCAAGATGCACGGCATGGATGGGCTGACGCTTCTTCGCAAGGCCAAGAAGGAGCTGCCTGATGTCGAAGTCGTGGTCATCACCGGGCATGGCGATGTCGAAACGGCCGTGCAGGCGATGCGCGACGGCGCAAGCAATTATGTGCAGAAACCGGTCGGCCTCATCGAACTCCGCACTATGGTTGACAAGGCCGCTGAACGCTTTCGCCTTGGCGAGGACAACCGCCAACTCAAACAGCAACTCGACGAAAAATTCGGCTTTGAAGGACTGATCGGAAACAGCCCGAAAGTTCTCGAAATCATCCATCGGCTCAAAAGCATCGCCCCGACTTCCGCAACCGTTCTCATCCAAGGCGAGACCGGTACGGGCAAGGAAGTCATCGCCAAGCTGATCCACAACAACAGCCCACGCAAGCTGAAAAATTTCGCCGCCATGAACTGCACCGCCATCAACGAGAACCTGCTCGAAGACGAGTTGTTCGGCCACGAGCCGCACTCGTTCACTGGTGCCGATAAATTGCGCAAAGGCCGATTTGAATATGCCAACGGCGGTACGTTGTTTCTCGACGAGATCGGCGACATGCCGCTCAACCTCCAGGCTAAACTGCTGCGCGTTCTTGAGAACCAGGAAGTGACGCGCATCGGCTCGAACGATGCGATCAAGGTCAACGTGAGGCTGATCTCGGCGACGCATCGCGATCTCGAGGCCGCCATCGCCGCCGGTGCGTTTCGTCAGGATCTCTACTATCGCCTCAAAGTCGTGACCGTTACGCTGCCGCCGTTGCGCGAACGCAAGGGCGATATTCCATTGCTTACCGCTCACTTTGTCAAAGAAGCGAATCAACGGCATGGCAAGAAAGTCACAGTTCTCTCGGAGCCGTTGCGCAAGCTCATGGAGCAGTATGAATGGAAGGGCAACGTCCGCGAACTGCGCAATATCATCGATAGCTTGGTCGTGCTCGACAGCGATGGCATTCTCAACGTCAACGATCTCGAAGAAGGTAATCCGCTGAAAGCAGGCCAGGCACGCCACATCGGCAGTGCGGACAACTTGGTCGGCAAGCCGTTGTCCGAAGTCGAACGTTTTTACATCGAGAAGACGCTGGAAATCACCGAAGGAAATCGCGAGGAAGCGTCGCGCATTCTCGGTATCGGCGAACGCACGCTCTATCGCGTGATCCAGGATTGGAAGCTGCAAGACAAGATCAAGAAAGCGCTGGCCGACGCCAACGGCGACTTTGAAGCTGCCGCCAAGCTGCTCAACACGAAACCGCAGTTGCTGGATCGCAAAATGAAAAAGTGGGGTATGCGGTGAACGCCGACGGTTTCGTTTAGTTGCTCGCCTGTGGCGAGCGCGGGTTTGACGACACGCAATCGCGATCGTAACGCCCGCGCTCGCCACAGGCGAGCGGCTAAACATGGTTCATTTCCTGAGTCGCAAACGGGAGCAGCGTCATGTTTCATCGTTATGCCATTACGGCATTGATCATTATTGTTGGTTGTGTCGATCCCATATGCGCTCAGCCCGCAGGGCCGCAGGTCGATTTGGCGAAGATCCTCGCCTGGCGATCCATAGGCCCGGCGAACATGGGCGGGCGCGTAACCGGACTCGCCGTCTTCGAGGCCGACCCGAGCACCTGGTATGTCGCCACCGCATCGGGCGGTTTGCTCAAGACCATCAACAACGGCTCCACGTTCGAGCATCAGTTCGATAAGGAGAAAACTGTATCGATCGGCGCCGTTGCCGTCGCGCCGACGAATCGCAACATCGTCTGGATCGGCACCGGCGAAGCGAACCCGCGCAACTCCGTCTCCTATGGCGACGGCGCTTACCTCTCCACCGACGGCGGAAAATCGTGGAAGAACAAGGGCCTGACGAAATCGTATCAGATTAGCCGAATCGTCATCCATCCGAAGAACCCCGACATCGTTTACGTCGGCGTGCTCGGTCGCCTGTACGGCCCGAACGAAGAGCGAGGCTTGTTCAAAACGATCGACGCCGGCAAGACCTGGCAGAAGATTCACTACGTCAACGACAAGACCGGCGTCATGGACGTCATCATGAACCCCGCCGATCCTGACACGCTCATCATCGCCACCTGGGAACGCCAGCGTGACGCCTTCGATTCGTTTCGCGGCGACGCCAAGAACCCGCCCGGCGGCGATGTCTATTCGCCGGTGAAGCTGCATGGCCCCGGCAGCGGCATGTTCAAAACGATCGATGGCGGAAAGTCCTGGACCCCAATCACCAAAGGCATCCCCAAAGGCAACCTCGGACGCATCGGACTCGATTGGCATCAAAAGAACCCCAAGCTGCTCTATGCCATCATCGATTCCGAACACGCCGGCAAGGGCGTTCCTCCCGCGAAAGTCGTGCTCGGCATCACACCGCAAGACACCGCGAAGGGTGTCGTCGTCTCTGCCGTTTCGCTGGACGGGCCCGCGCAAAAGTCTGGTCTGGCCAAGGGCGATCTCTTGCTCTCGCTCGATGGCAAAGCGTTGAAGAATATCAGCGGGATGACGCTCCTGCTCCAAGGCAAGATCGGCGGTGACAAGCTGAAGGTCGCCTACCAACGCGACGGCGAAAAACGCGAAGCCGAGTTGACCCTCGCTGCACGCCCCGTCGATCCGAATCAACGCGGTACGCTCGGCCTGGCCGTCGATGACTCGGACAAGGGCGTCGTCGTCAGCAAGGTTTTCGACAACAGTCCCGCCGAGCAAATCGGCATCAAGGCCGGCGATCGACTGCTGGCCATTGACGGCATGAAAATCGACAACCCACGTGTCCTCTTCAAAGTGATTTTTCTCAAGAAGGCCGGCGAGAAAGTCACGCTCACCTACCAGCGAAGCAACGACAAAAAGGACGTGCAGATCACCCTCGATCCGATGTCCACCGGCACGACCGAACGCCCCTACGCCGGCAGACTCGGTGGCCAAGTCGAAAACATTCAAGACAAGCAAGGCACCGCCGGCAACGACACCGGCGGCGTCTACAAATCAACCGACGGCGGCGATTCCTGGACCCGCGTCAACAGCATCAACGAACGGCCCTTCTATTTCTCCGTCGTCAAATCCGATCCCAGTGACGAGAAAACCGTCTACTTTCTCGGCATCTACTTTTATCGCTCGACCGACGGTGGCAAAAACTTCGACGCCAAAGGCATCAACAAAGGCCTGCATGCCGACCATCACGATCTTTGGATCAATCCCAGAGATAGCCGCAATATAATCATCGGCACCGACGGCGGGTTCTACGTCACCCACGACCGCGCCGCCAATTGGGAGCATCTCAACCACTTCGCACTTGGCCAATACTATCACATCACTGTGGACAATCGTAAACCGTACAACGTCTACGGCGGCCTGCAAGACAACGGGACCTGGGGCGGGCCTTCAAACACGCTGCGGCCCAGCGGCGTCGCCAACTCCGACGTGCGCTTCATCAACGGCGGCGACGGCTTCGTTTGCCGAGTCGATCCCACCGATCCCGATCTCGTCTATGGCGAAAGCCAAGATGGCATGATGATGCGACGCAACCTTCGCACCGGCCAAAGCTGGTTGATTCGACCCAAGGCCCAACCAAACCTCAGCACGCTTCGCTTCAACTGGTGCACGCCATTCATCCTGTCGCATCATAACCCGCATATCTTCTACTGCGCGGGTAACTACGTCTTCCGTTCCGTCAAACAGGGCGCCGACCTCCAAGCGATCTCGCCGGAAATCACGCTCACCAAACGCGGCAGCGCAACAGCGATCGAGGAATCACCCAAAGATCCCGATATTCTCTGGGTCGGCACGGATGACGGCGCCGTCCAAGTGACGCGCGACGGCGGCAAGAAATGGACGAACGTAACCGACAAATTCAAACCCGCCGGCCTGCCCGGACCACGCTGGGTCTCCAGCATCGAACCGTCGCGCAGTGTCGCGGGCCGATGCTATGTCGTCTTCGACGGACATCGCTCGGACGACGATGAGCCGTATGTCTTCGTCACCGAGGATTTCGGCCAAACCTGGCGTTCGTTGCGTGCCAATCTACCAGGCGGCTCAACGCGCGTCTTGCGTGAAGATCGCGTCAATCCCGATCTGCTTTACCTGGGAACGGAGTTCTCGCTGTTCGGTTCGATCGATCGCGGTCAATCGTGGATATCTCTTAACGGCAGCACGCTACCGACGGTCGCGATTCACGAAATCGCCCAGGCCGGCACGGCTCCGGAGATCGTGGTTGGTACGCATGGGCGAAGCATCTGGGTGCTCGACGTCACGACGTTGAGGCAGATGAAGAAGACGCACTTCACGGAATTGATCGCCCTCTACACGCCGACGCCGTTGACGCTTTGGCAACTCGACACAACGCGCGAAGGCATGTTCCGCACGGGAACCCGCGCTTTCGCTGGACAGAATCCGCAGCGAACCGTCGCCATCGACTTTAGCCTGCCGAGCAAAGTCGAGAAACTCTCACTGCGGATCGTGGACGTCGAAGGCACGACATTGCGTGAGTACGATCTCGCCAAGGAATCCGCAGCAGGCTTGCATCGCATCACCTGGGATCTTTCCACGGGAACCAGTAAGAAAATACCGCCAGGTGGAAAGAAAGTCGGGAAAGGCAAGATCGGCAAAGGCCAGCTCGCAGGACCGAACGCTCCCTTCGTCGGCGCGGGCAAGTATCGTCTCATTCTCGACGCCGACGGTGTGGAGCTTGCTCGCGTCGTGACGATAGAAGGCGACCCACGCCTGCCCGGGCTTGACCGTGCCGTCGATGAAGCCGAGGAGGAACACGCGATCCGCCGTTGGCTGAAAGGCACTGAGCCGTGATACGTTCCACGTTTAGCGCCCGCTCAATGCGACGCGGGCGTAGGCCCTAAACGAAAACAACCAAACAGAGGCCACACATGGCGATGGGTATCGACGCAATGGCGACGTATTACGGCCTGCCCGGCTTGTTCGCGTTGCTGTATGCCGCGGGGTTCATTCTCGCGTTGGTCTATTGGCGGCGTTGCCCGAGCGCCTGCCGATTGGTCGCGCTGGCATGCACGATCCATTTCGTCGTGACCTGCGCGCGTGTCCTGTTCATCATGTTCTGGTTTCAGGTCGCCAATGATCGCGAGATTTTCAACTACGTAATCTTCGGCTTGGGATTCATAAACTTGATAGCCAACGCGATGCTGTTGCTCGCCGCCTTCGCCGGGCGCAACGAGCCGACCCGCCCGTACCCGCCGTTGACGCCGAGATCGCGCTATGAAGACGACGATGATTGGGAGCGAAGGCCGAGGAAGCCACAACCGCCCGCCGGGTCCGACGACGTGGGGATCAAAGTATAATGCACGTAGCGTAAACAAGGGATGCCCCAAACGCCAAGCCGCAAGCGGAAGATTCAAACCACATGACCCTCGACTACGAATTCTTGTCGCCGCAGCGCATCGTCTTCGGTTGGGGCCGACGACGTGAACTCGGCGATCTCGCCAAGACGCTGGGCCAGCGCGCCTTCGTCGTGCTCGGTTCGCGCACGCTCGAACGCAACGGATCGTGGGCGGAGTTGCGCCAACGCTTGAGCGACGCCGGCATCGCCACCGAACTGCTGCCGACCCTGTCGCGCGAACCGACAATCGCCGACGTGGACAGCGTGACGGCGTATCTCCGCGCGAAAAATGCTGGCGCGGGCGACCTTCTCGTCGCGATCGGCGGCGGGGCTTCAATCGACCTGGCGAAAGCCGCCGCCGCGATGGCGACGAATGCGCATGGCAACAGCGTTCGCGATTTTCTCGAAGGCGTCGGCTTGGGCCTGCAAATCACCACGCCGCCGTTGCCGATGCTGGCCATGCCGACGACCGGCGGCACGGGTACGGAGGCGACGAAGAACGCCGTCATTTCCGTCGCTAGCCCGCCCGTCAAGAAGAGCATCCGCTCGCCGATGATGGTCCCACGCATTGTGCTCGTCGATCCCGAGTTGGCCGTCAGCGTGCCCCCAGAGACGACCGCGTGGACCGGCATGGATGCGATCACGCAGCTTATCGAGAGCTACATCAGCAAGAACGCCAAACCGATCCCGCAAGCGCTCGCGATGCACGGCCTGACTCTGGCGTTGCCATGGATTCGCACGGCGGTGCGTGATGGCGCCTCGCGCCTGGCTCGTGAAGCGATGGCACATGCCGCGCTGCTCAGTGGCATGGCCCTGGCGAACTCGGGACTCGGCTTCGCGCATGGTGTCGCTGCCGCGCTCGGCGTCTTCGCTGACGTGCCACACGGTCTGGCCTGTGCGATGATGCTGCCGGTGGCGCTGCGTGTCAATCGCGCGATTGCCGAGAAACCGCTCGCCGAACTCGCTCGCGCCGCCCTGCCTCCTGCGCTTCGCTCCGACACTGAGGCCGCCGATGCCCTGATCCGTGAGATCCATTCGCTCTGCCATGATTTGAACGTGCCGACGCGATTGCAGCAGGTCGGCGTCAGACCCGAGCAACTCGGCGATCTCGTCGCCGGTTCGCGAGGCAACAGCATGAACGGCAACCCATGCCAACTCAACGATGCCGAACTACACACAATCTTGGAGGCGATGCTGTGATTCTCGTAGCCGGACTAACTCCCGCCTGGCAACAGATCCTGCGCTTTGCCGAGGTGAAGCCCGGTGCCGTCAATCGCGCCCTGGAGGCGCACTGGTGCGCATCGGGCAAAGCGATCAACACGGCGCTCGCTGTTGCCGGGCTCGGCGGACCGGTGCATCTGTTGTCGCCGGCCGGCGGCTGGACGGGCCAGGCGATGCGCGAGGAATTGGCAGCGCTGAATGTCCCGACCACCTGGATCGCCGCTGGCACGCCTTCCCCCTCGCGCGTCTGCACGACGGTTCTCGACGACGCGACCGGCAATGCGACCGAGCTTGTCGAAAACGCCCCGCCGCTGCCCGACGATGTGCTGCTCGCTTTCATGCGCGAATTCATCGCGCTCGCGCATAAAGCCAAATTCATCGTGCTGACCGGTTCGCTTCCTATGGGAGTGCCGACGACGTTCTACCGCGACCTGCTGACATCCGTGCAATGCCCAGCCGTGCTCGATGTGCGTGGCCCGGAACTGCTGGCGACGCTCGAACACAAGCCGCGCGTCGTCAAGCCGAATCGCGAAGAGCTGGCGATGACGGTAAAGCGGTCCTTGCCCGACGAATCAGCGATTCTCGCCGCAATGCGCGAGTTGATTGAGCGAGGCGCGGGCAGTGTCGTCGTCACGAACGGTCCCGGCCCGGTGCTGATGATGGAAGGCGGAGAAACTTGGCGATTGATGCCGCCGCGATTGAGCAGCATTGTGAACCCGATCGGTTGCGGCGATTGCCTGACGGCGGGCATCGTGACAGCGTTAAGTCGAGGCGAGCCGCTAACGAGCGCCGTTCGCCTTGGCATTGCCGCCGCCGCCGACAACGCCGGCCAACTGCTGCCGGCTCGCTTATCGAGCGCCCGAATCGAAACGCTGTCCACGCAAATCGGTGCAGACCGCCTTCAAACCCCAGGAAGAGGGTAGCACTTCTGGCCTGGCCAACCCGAGCGCTTGGCTATCTGCTGTTGGCCGATACCCCCACCAATCGTTTCGCTCATGATGAGGCTTGGTTGTTTATCCTGCCGTTTTCCGTCCTTCGAGCACGCTGCAATGGACCAGCGTTGGCGTGACGCTTACGGGTTCCACGCCGACTTCACGCAGCCAGCCTTGGTATTCGGAGGCGCTGTAGAGTCGGCCTTCGGTTAATGTGAAGAGTGCGGCGGAGTAAAGGGCCATCGCCAAAGGGCCGTCGTGGGCGTCGTTCAGCAGCACGTCGTGGATCAGCAGCCGACCGCCGGGCGGGAGTGCTGTGGCGCAGCGGGCGAGCAGCGTTTGGCAGTCGGGCACATCCCAATCGTGGAGGACGTTGGACAGCAGCACGACGTCGGCCTCTGGCAGAACGTCCTGAAACATATCACCGGCGTGGAGCGTTAAGCGATCGGCGACGCCAAACGTGGCCGCCATCTCGCCGGCGACTTTGAGGACCTCGGGCCGATCGAGCACGATGGCCCGCAAGCGTGGATTCTTGAGAAGGAGCGCGATGCTGTAGATGCCCGTGCCACCCGCGACATCGAGCAACAGATTCGCGTCGGCAAGCGCGACCTTCTCGGCGAGGACCGGGGCGACGTTCTTGGCGCGGCCGGCGAGTGCGAGGGTGAAGTGCTTGGCGGCGGCTTCGTTTTCCATGGCCGAGCGCGCGCCTTCGCGATAGATGAAGGCGACGCCGCTGGCGTGTTCGGCGGGGCGGTTGGTGCGGAGGCGTTCGACCATCTCCAGCACGCCGGGACTGTTCGCCGCCAAGCCGACGTAATCGCCGACGTCAAATGTGGCGCCGGGCAGGAGATGCTCGCTGGCCAAAGGCGTGGGCCGCAGTCGGCCTTGGGCGTCGGTTTCCAGCAGGCCGAAGGCTCGCAGCGCGGTGAGCAGGACGACGACGGGACGCTCCGCCAAGCCGAGAGCCGTACCGATTTCTCCGGGCGACAGCGGTTGCGTGGCGAGTCGGCCGAACAGGTTGAAGTGCGCGACTGCCGCCGTCAGAAGTTCCGTGGCGTAGGAGCCGCGGAAGAGTTCAAAGATCGGCGTCGGGTCGGTCGTTGGTTTCATTTTAGCCATTCCTCGATTATCGCGTTGACGGTGTCGGGCGCGTCCTGCTGGACCCAGTGCGAGGCGTTCGGGAGGTAGTGCAACGTCAGGTCACGCACGAGTTTGTCGGTGCCGAGCGTTAGCTCCTTGCCGAGGGCCGCGTCGCGTTCGCCCCAGATCATCAGCGTCGGCGTTTCGAACGGGTTGGCCTCGAATCGTTGCATCTGCTTCGCGCGGGGCCAGGCGCGGAACAGGGCGCGATAGTAGTTCAGCATCGCTGTCATCGCGCCGGGTTGCAATGCTTGTCGGCGATAGACATCGAGCACCGCTTCGGGAAATCGGCTCTTGTCCACGGCCGTGTTGAGGAATGCATCGCCGATCGCCTTCGCGCCGTTTGCCGTGAGGAACCATTCGGGAAAGATCGGCATTTGAAAGAAAAAGACATACCACGAGCGAAGCATCTGCGGCAAGCGAAGCAGCCCCGCGACGAACCTGGCTGGGTGCGGCATGTTCATCACGATGAAGCGCTCGATTGGACGCAACGGCGCGAGTACAAAACTCCAGGCGATCGCGCCGCCCCAATCGTGCCCGATTAGCAGCGTCGAGCGTTTGGCGGCGGCGTCGATCAAACCGGCGACATCGGCGATGAGGTGCGACAGCGCGTAATCGCCGACGTATCGTGGGCGAGTCGTGTGGCCATAGCCGCGCAGGTTCGGCGCCCACGCGGTATAGCCGAGTCGGGCCAGGAGCGGCAGTTGATAGCGCCAGGAGAACGAGCATTCAGGGAAGCCGTGCAGGCAGAGCGCGAGCTTGTCGCCGTCGCCGCACTGATCGACCTCGAAGGTGAGACCGTTGGCCTGGACGAAGCGGGTTTGTATGGGGATCGACATGGTCGTCGACCTTTAGGCCGGGAACAGTTCGCGATTGGCGATGACGGTGTTCCATGGCCGAATGACGTAGCTGATGAAGATGCCTGCGGCGTTGAACGGGTCGGCCTTGAGGAACGCCTCGGCTTCTTCCTTCGTGGCCGCTTCGTAGACGATGAGCGCGCCGTAGTCATCGGTGAAAGGCCCGGAAATGGCGAGCTGGCCCTTCTCCTTCAGGCTCGCCAGATATTGGCGATGCGCGGGGCGCACCTCGGCGATCTTGATTTTGTCTTGCGAGTATTCGATAACGGCTGAGAATTTCATGATAGGGTCCTTGATTTCCGCTTGCGGCTTAGCGCTCGCAAGATTCCACCTGAGCGCTAAGCCGCAAGCGGAATACGTCCAATAAAAATCGTCACTGTCCCGCCGGCGCGACTGCGGGCGTTTGGTCCGTATGCGGCTGGGTCAAACGAGAATACACAGTTACATAAGCAACGGTGAACAGCACGTCGCCAATACAGGTCCAGAGCAGGAATCCGCCGGGGAAATTGGAAACGAGCACGAACGGGGCCGGAATAAAAGCCGAGTCCTGTGGAGCAAACGGCACCGCCATCGCGAAGCACTTCGTCAACCCGGCGAGATCGCGCGAGTAGGCCCACTCGGGCAGCACACCAACCTCATACGGCTGGAACAACCACGCACAGAAATTGGTGAGGACGAAAAACTGCACACCGCCCAGGAACGCCGCCGATGCGATTCGCATCGGCGAGGCGTTATCGCTAATCAGCCAACGGCCAATCAGCACATAGACCATGAACGACGCATAAACATAGGCCCGCGAGACATGCCAGGGTGAATATTGCGGATCCAGCCCGGTAATCGCCCATAGGCCGAGGTCGCTGATCGCCATGATGCCGAGCGGAAACAGATACGCCTGCCAGCCGCTCAGCTTGGCCCCGCCGAACAGGCCGAGCGCGCCGACACCGGAGAAGTTCGGCGGATGCGGGATGACGCGCATCAGTGCCGCGACGAAACCGGCGAAAACCGCGATGCACGAGGCGACGGGGCGTTGCGGTTGCTCGCAGGATTGATTCAGTGGTTGTTGCATGATTACGTCCATATCAAGAAGACGATGAAAAAATCCGGTTTACGTTTAGCGCTCGCGCGAGCGCTAAACGTAAACATTACGGTTGGTCACTATCCCGCATACGCCGCGTTGGCGGCGGCGACGCCGGCGCCGGGAGTGACCTTGTAGCCGGCGGACTTCAGGCATTGCTCGAGCGCTCCAAGCACCAGCAGCACGTTGTTGGCTCGCGAGTTATGGCCCATGATGCCGATGCGCCAGACCTTACCCTTGAAATCGCCCAGACCGCCGCCGATCTCGATGCCGAAATCGTTCAGCAATTTCTTACGCACGGTCAAGTCGTCCACGCCAGCGGGAATCTTGACAGCGTTGAGCTGAGGCAACTGATGTTTCGGATCGGCCGTGTATTCGAGGCCCAGCGCCCCCAGGCCGGCTTTGATCGCCTTGTGGTGCAGCTGATGACGGGCCCAGCGTGCTTCAAGTCCTTCTTCCAGCAACAAACGCAGGCCCTCGCGGATGGCGTAGATCATCGTGATCGGCGCGGTGTGATGGTAATGGCGATCCGATTCCCAATACTTCTGCACCATGCCCATGTCGAGGTACCAGCTCTGCACTTTCGTCTTGCGACTGGTGATCGCCTCCACCGCACGCGGGCTGAACGTCACTGGCGACAAACCCGGCGGACAACTCAAGCCCTTCTGCGTGCAGCTAAATGCCGCATCGACGCCCCATTCGTCCAGCTTCAGCGGAATGCAACCCAGCGAGGTGACGGTATCGATCATCAGCAGCGTACCAAACTCATGGCACAGTTTGCCCACTTCCTCCAACGGCTGGCAGGCGCCAGTCGAGGTCTCCGCATGGACGATCGACAGCACCTTCGGGCGAACTTTCGTCAGAACCTCACGCAGCTGATTCAGATCGAATACATTGCCCCACGGCACATCAAGGCGTGTGACCGCAGCGCCGGTGAGTTGGGCGATTTCAACCATGCGTTGGCCGAAGAAGCCCTTCACGCACACGACGATCTTGTCGCCAGGCTCCAGCAGGTTGACCATGCAGGTTTCCATGCCGGCCATGCCTGTCGCGCTGATCGGAAACGTGAGGTGATTCTTGGTGATAAACGCTTGCCGAAGCATGTCCTGCACTTCGTTCATCAGCGTCAAAAACTGCGGGTCGAGATGGCCCATCAACGGCGTTGACATCACGCTCAGCACGCGCGGATGGGCATCGCTCGGGCCAGGGCCAAGGAGGATGCGTGGCGACGGATTGAGTTGTCCGGGGATTGACATGGTCAAAATCCAAGTAAGCCCAAGGATGAGCGCAGCGAATCCTTGGGATATGGCGTCCGATCCCAAGGATTCGCTGCGCTCACCCTTGGGCTTAAATGTTTATCCAAGCAACTTCATACGTTCCTGCACGAGACCGCTGACTTCCTTGAAACGCGGGTGTTTCGCTCCGCCCATCCATTCAAACGCACACGTCTCCACCGTCGTCACGATCGCGCCGGCCTTTTCCAGGCGACGCAGGGCAATCTCGTGATCGATCGAATAACGACTGCCAAGCGCATCCACCGCAAGGTATGGCTGCAACCCCGCGGCCAACAGGTCGAGCGTCGTATGCAATACGCATACGTGCGTCTCGATGCCGACCAGCACCACCTTCGTTCGACCCGCGGCACGAAAACCATCGAGCACCTGCGGCACGGCACACGAGCTGAACGCGAACTTGTCAGGCCGAACCGGCAACCGTTGCGCCAGCGATTCGACCGTCGGACCCAGGCCCTTCGGATATTGCTCGGTGGCGGCGATATCGACTTCCAGCAGCTTGGCCACATCGAGCAGGAAGGCGGCGTTGCACACCAAGCGATCCGCGCTCGGTATCTTCGCCATCAGCTTTTCCTGCACGTCGATGACGAGCACCGCTGATTCGCGAGCCGATAGTAGCGTCGAATGATGCATAACGCGGTTCCACAAAGGTTGGACCTACTCCATTGGTTTAGGATTGCGAAGCGGGCATTCAAGCCCCATGATAATCGCCGCGATTTCTACTAAGTAGGAATCGGCGTCAATTTCAAGGATTTTTCATCGACTGTAAAGATACAGACGCATTTCTGATTTCTGCATGCGTCTGTGCATGTGCGATGATATGAATTGCGATCGCGGAAGAACTACTTCGTGTCGAAGGAAATACCGCGATAGATATCTGCCAAGGTAATTTTGACCTTGATGGTGGAGAATTCGAATTGACCGTCGAGTCCACTGAAGATCGTCAGCAGCCAACTATCGTCAGTTTGGCGAACGTAGCGTTCGATCAACGGACTATCCTGTGAAACGAGCACATATTCGCGAATGGCGGGCACGCGACGATAGTGTCCAAACTTGACGCCTCGATCATATTTTTCCGTCGAATCGGACAATACCTCCACGATCGCAGACGGATTGAGCAATGTATCGAATACTTGATCTTCAAAGGTTGGTTGACCGCAGATAACCACGATGTCGGGATAGGTATATAGTCCGCTTGCATCGATTTTGACACGCATGTCACTCGTCAGCACATAGCAAGGGCCGCCAAGAAGTTGGGTGCCTGTTTCTCGTGCGAAGTTGTCCTTCACTCGCGTGTGTTGGTGCGTTGCGCCTGCCATTGCGAATGTTTCGCCGGCATAGTATTCGCTCTTGAACGTGGCCGTTCGTTCTTGGCGAAGATATTCTGTTGGAGAAAGCCGAATCTTTGGAATGCTCACAGACACTCCTTTCGCATTAGGGCACAATCATAATACCACCATACTCGATAGGTGCAAAAAACGAAAGCGCCAACACCTCAACTCGCGGCCGGTCGCAAATACACGAAGCTCTTCCCCAACCGTCCGCCGTAGTTACCCGCCGAAATTTTGATCAAACCCGGCGTCTCGACCGATGCGGCGAGCGCAGCTTGTGTTGCCATCGAAATCGTCGCCAAATCGCGGCCATTGATGATGATCTCTTGCACCGCGACAACTCCGACGGGCAGTTTCGATTTGTCGCCGAGCTTCTCGCGCAATGTCGGGCAGAACGCCTCATAGGTGCTGGCGATGGCGAACTTGTATCGGCTGCCGGCTTTGGACCCGCTCGACGCCACGCCGCCCGGGAACGGCAGGATCACGCCTGGCACACTATTCACGGCGATCACGGCACGTTCAGCGGCGTCGATTGCGGCGTCTGCCGTGGCCCCCAGGAACCACAAATTCCCACCCATCAAACCATCGCGATAACCGAATCGGCGGTCGAGCACGAACTCGCCGGACAGGATCGGAATCACCCACACCTTGCGCCCAAAACGTTCTGCACGAAACTGGAAGCCGTCGCCGAAGAACGCGATCTTGCGGCCTAGCTTGAAATAGGTCGGCTCGTCGATCAGGTTGAAGCATGCCGTCGTCGGGCAGGTCAGCACGTTTTGGCTCAAGCGTACCAACAACGAACGTTCGAGCCGTTTGTCGCGATCCTTGTGGAAGCGAGGCACGTGAAACTGCACCACCGCGCCAGGCCGACCGTCGGGCGTCGCATCCGCGCCGACGTAGCGATCCAACCCCGCCTCGCAGTCGCAGAGTATGCTGCTCGATGCGTTGCCTGTGGCAGCATTCAACGCATGATCGAGCCAGACGCGATCGCGCGCGGTGATGAGCACCTCCGCGTAGATGCTGCGAAAAGCCTCGGCATAGGTGTCGTCGATTTCGGCTCGGCTCATGGATGGTCCTTCAATTTTTGCTGGTTCGTCCGAGCCTGAGCGCCAGCGAAGGGCTTCTACGTGTCCTTCGCTGGCGCTCAGGCTCGGCAAGAATTCGTCTATTTGCCGCGGCCTTTGCCTGAATACACCGCAGCCTCGGTGATGAGCATATCCATGAAGATGTCGTGCGATGCCGTCGGGATTTCCGGGAATAGCTGGCACTCGAACGCCAGCGCCACCAGCGGTGCGTCGAGGCGAGCGTGTTGCAGTAGTTTGTCGTAGTAGCCTTTGCCGTGGCCCATGCGTGCGCCGGTGCGATCGAAGGCGACGCCGGGGACCATGACGAGATCAAGCTCGGTGGCGCCCACTTGCTTGGCGGACAGGTGGCGCAGTTCCGGTTTCGGTTCGAGAATCTTGTACATGCCGACCGAAAGCTCATCCATGTTTTCCAGGTGAAACAATTCCAGCTCGCCCTTCTCATTGCACCACGGGACGATGATCTTTTTTCCCGATGCAAGCGCATCGGGCAGGTCTTGCCGAGTGCGAACCTCGCTGCGAACGTCGATGTAGTACAGCACAGTCTTTGCGCTGGCATATGCGGGCAGGGCGACGAACTTCGCGCAGATCGCGCGGCTCAGATCGTCTTTGTGTTCCTGCGCGTTGCGATTGGCATGGGCCTGATCGCGAAGCTTTTTCTTGCGTTCCTGAATCGTTTCGGTTACGTGCGTGGTCATGAATCAATGGTCCTGGATTACGCGCTCGCCAGAAGCAAGCGGCTAAACAATATCCGCCGCGACGGGCGTTCCTTTCTATTGATAGGATCGTCACGGCAGAGAGTCTCGCCTATATCATTAGTTCTCTATGCAATCGTGTTGGAGTGTTGGAGCCTCGCACGAAGTAAGCGGTTGAATGTGAAGTCTCAAACCGCTGACTTCGTGCGAGGCTCTGATACGAATCAGGAAGGAATCATTCAACGTGGCAAGCCCGACACGCGAGGGAGTACTGTATGGCCTGGCAGCTTATGGTTGGTGGGGCCTCGTGCCGATCTATTTCCGCTGGCTGGGTGAGATTTCACCGCTCGATATTCTCGCCCATCGCATCTTCTGGTCGGCTGTTTTTTTGGCGATGATATTGACGGTCACCGGACGATGGAACGAAACGCTCCGTAGCCTCAAGACACGCGACATTTTGCGACCGCTGATAATCTCGGCGATATTGGTAGCGTTCAACTGGCTGATGTATATCCTTGCGGTGCATCTACAGAAGATCGTGCAAGCGAGCCTTGGCTATTTCATTTTGCCTCTCGTCAATATTGCGCTCGGCATGGTGATCTTCGGCGAGCGCATGCGGGCGTTGCAGTACCTGGCGGTGGTCGTTGCGGGGATTGGCGTCGTGGCGTTGGCGTTTGCGGGCGGCGAAGTTCCCTGGATCGCGTTCGCCCTGGCGCTGTCGTTTAGTTTATATGGAATGATCCGCAAGAAAGTGCCCGTAGATGGGTTGACCGGTTTGGCCGTCGAAACAATCGTGCTGCTGCCCTTGGCGGTCGGCGGCCTGATCGCGTTGACGATTGAGCGAGGCAATTTGGAAGATACGCAACACCTCGCCAAGCTGTCGCTCAGTGGCGTCGTGACGGCGATCCCGCTGCTTTGCTTTGGCCAAGCCGCGCGGCGATTGCCGTTCTCGTTGCTCGGATTTATGCAGTTCATCTCGCCGAGTTTACAGTTTGTGCTCGCGATCACGCTTTTCGGCGAGCAAATTCGCGGCGGGTGGTGGCCTTATGTCATGGTCTGGGCCGCGCTGGTGATCTTCTCGATCGATTCCTTTCGCTTTTATCGCCAGCAAAAAGTGAATGCATGACTCCCTCGTTTTCCGCTTGCGGCTTAGCGCTCGGATAATCCCATGCGGGCGCAGCGCCAGGGGAACGCTGCCTCAATTCAGCAGGCTTCGCTGAACGACTTCGCGGGCTTTGTCGAACTCCGGCTGCCAGGTGATCTCCGGTCCGCCGGTCGCCAGGCACTCACGCAGTTTTTCGAGCGTGTTCAGCGCCATGTGCGGGCATTTGTTGCACGCACACGAGATGCCCGGAACCGGATGGTAACGGTGCCGCGGAAATTGGTTTTGCAGCTGCCACATCATATTGGCTTCCGTGGCGACGAGAAATTCCTTGGGTTCGCCGAATGCGCCGACGTACTTTAGCATCGCTTCGGTCCCGCCGACGAAATCGCTGTGCTCGCGGATGTTCGCCGGGCATTCCGGATGCGCCAGCGTGATACTCGCCGGTATCTTCTTCCTCTGCGCGAGCAGATCGCCGACGCTGAAAATCTCATGCACCATGCATGAGCCGTTCCACAGGATCATCTTGCGGCCCGTGACCTCTTCCAAATATTGACCAAGATGCCGATCGGGCACGAAAAGAATCTCCATGTCCTTTGGCACGCGGTGAATGATCTCCTCGGCGTTGCCCGACGTCACGATCCAATCGCTTATAGCTTTCACGGCGGCGGTGCTGTTGATGTAGGTCACGGTTTGGAAGCGATGCCCGTTCTCGCGCAACATCTCTTGGTAGCGATGCAGCTTTGGCGCCGGGCAGCTGTCCGCGAGGCTACAGCCGGCCTTCATGTCAGGCAGCAGGACGTGCTTCTCCGGGTTCAGCATCTTCGCGGTCTCGGCCATGAAGTGCACACCGCAAAAGACGATCGTGCTCGTCTGCACCCTGGTGGCGGCGCGAGCCAGTTTGAGGCTATCGCCCGTGAAGTCGGCCAATTCCTGGATTTCGCCGTCCTGGTAATAGTGGGCGAGGATCGTCGCGTCGCGGTCTTTTTTGAGTTGCTTGATTTCGTCGATGAGATTGGTCATGAGGAGTGTTCCTTGTTTTTAGTGTGGCGGAGGACAACCCACAGCAGGGAATTTACGATTTCTTCTTCCTTTCAGTGTACATATTGCGAGTGTGGTAATACAAGGAAGTTTGGTGAATATAGCGATCCCAATTTCTCCTGCAGCCGCTAAACGGTAGCTGGTTGTACGGATTGCGCCTGGTTTGCGTGACATCCTTGCTGTGCGGATTATCGGTTAGCGCGGTTCTTCTACGGATTCGACCGATTTCATCCGATGATGAATGATACCCCACCCTTCACGGCCGAAGGGACACCATCGATCTACCTCGCGTGAAAAGGATTTCTCCATGAACTGGCCATGCCGATTTCTCGGTGCGTTTCTTGCCACACTCGCGTGTATTCAATCGCTTTACGCCGATGATGTGGTCCTGCCACCGACGATCCCCAACGCCCCGCCGTCCGCCGATGCCGCAAACAACGGTGTTCTGTTGCCACCGGAGTATCCCGATGCGAAGCGGCCTAACACCGATCGCAATCGTACTGGCGAATGGGCGATCCACGCCGGCGTTTACTTCGTCCATCCCGCCTTCAATACCAATCCCGCGTTCGTCATCAATCGCAGCGCAGGTTCCCAGCAAATGGATTTCGGCGCCTCGCTCGATGTCGCCCCGATGGTCCGCATCGATTACACCAGCGAACGCGGCCGAGGCGCCCGGGCACGCTGGTTCCACTTCGACCGCACCTACGCCGCCAGCCAAACCGCCGCCTCGGGCGAAACAGTCGGCGGCGCATCAACGCTCGCTCTCGGCATGACACCCGTTGCTGGGACCATCACCGCACGCGGCAACCTCAGCACCAGCGTCGTGGACCTTCAGGCCACCCGCACCTGGGACGGCCCACGTTGGACGCACGTCCTGGGCGGCGGCGTGCGTTACACCTACCTGAATCTCGATTATCAGGCGACGCTTGCCGGCCCCGGCTCCGCCGTCAACCTCTCCAATGGGCACAGCTATCACGGCGCCGGGCCATCGATCTCCTTCGACACCAAACGCCGCCTCGGCGAATCCGCCTTCGCAATCTACAGCCAGATCTATGGCTCGGTCCTGTTCGGTCGGCAAAACGAGCATCAGTCGGCGAACAACGGCACGACGTTCCAGCATGTCTCACGCAACCAATTCCAGGTGCTCCCCGTCGGCGAATTTGAAGTCGGCGCGGAGTACCAGCGCGACATCGGCAAATCGAAGCTATTCCTGCAAGCCGGCTTCCACGGCCAAGTCTGGTGGGGCACCGGTAATACGAGCAACATCGACACGGCCGGCTCGGGCTCCGCATCGAACACCAACATGGGCCTCATCGGCATCGCGCTGCGAGCCGGCGTGCGATATTAAGCAAGCCTGCAGGCGACGAAGGAGCCTGCGGCGTGGCCAACCCGAGCGATTGACCAGCCCGCCGATGGCCAAACACTTTCGCGTTTTTTCGGTATTTTTTTCGCTTTTTTGGGGGTGTTGGCCACGAAGCTTAGAGCGCGTTTATTCACCCGAAGGAAACCTGCTACGAACCCTCGAAAATATAACTTTAATCTTGTACAAGTAAGCTTGCGTGTTTTAGGCTTGCGTGTTTTAGTACACAGACAAGTTCGCAACAAAGCAACCTCGCAAGCCTTTTAGGGGGTCGTGCCATGCCGCCCCGCCACCTGCCCGAGGGGATTGGCCGACTCGTTAAAAAGAACACCGCCGACAAAAGTACGAGCCGGAAGCGTAAGCGACGGATTTCTCCAGTCCGTCGCTTACGCTTCCGGCTCGTAAAGCGACTTTTGTCGGTCGCGTCAACAATGCGATATTTAGCGACGCTTGTATAGAAGCAAAT